>CATABD010000008.1 GCA_949494735.1 uncultured Oscillospiraceae bacterium | reverse complement strand
GCGCTGACAGGTGGAGGTAGCGAGTTCGGCAAAAATTTATCCCGGCCAGCGTTGCCGGTCGGGATAGTTTATTTCATGTGGAGCGAGTGACGAGGCTCGAACTCGCTATCCCACCCCACGGCCTGCGTCCGTGGGGGCCCGCACCTCCAGATTACACGTCAGCGCGGCAAGCCGCGCTGACAGGTGGAGGTAGCGAGTTCGGCAAAAATTTATCCCGGCCAGCGTTGCTGGTCGGGATAGTTTATTTCATGTGGAGCGAGTGACGAGGCTCGAACTCGCTACCTCCACCTTGGCAAGGTGGCGCTCTACCAGATGAGCTACACTCGCATGAACAAAGGAGATTGTAACAGGAAAACCCCCGCTTGTCAAGGGGAAATCAAAAATTTCTTCCACAACCTCCGTTGCGGAATTCACAAACTGTTCACACCCGCCCCCTTGACATTTTCCGGCGGCGGAGTAAAATAATACGCACACTAATCATTCGTGTGCGAACGATTCGGAGGGATTTCTATGGGCAGCCAGACCGGCATCCTGCTCCAGCAGCTCATGCGCGCCCACCACAATGCCTGCATGGCGGCGCTGGCCCGCCGTGGGGTGCGGGACGTGGGCTCCCCCCGGCTGCTGTGGGAGCTTTCCACCTATTCGGACGACCCCGCCCGCGCCCCTACCCAGAAGGAGCTGGCCGACAAGCTCCACAGTGCGCCACCCACGGTGGCCGCCTCGCTGAAGGTGCTGGAGCGGCAAGGCTATGTGGCCCGCCGCACCGACGAGAGGGACACCCGCCGCAACCGGGTGGCCATCACCCAAAAGGGGCGGGACGTCATCGCCCAGAGCATGGACGCCTTCCGGCAGGTGGAAGAGCATATGTACCACGGCTTCCCCCCGGAGGAGCGGGCGCTGGCGGACGGCCTTCTGTCCCGGATGCTGGAAAACCTGTACCAGATCGGCGGCGACAGACGGTGCGACCCGCCCCCCGACCCCCTGGGTCCGGCGCCCCCGCCGCCTGGGCCCTCCCACGACCCATTTTGAAAGGAAGTGTGATCTTTGCTAAAACGCCTTGCGTCCTATCTCATGGGCTATCAGGGCTATGCCGCCGCCTCCCCCCTGCTGGTGGTGCTGGAGACGGCCTGCGAGCTGATCCTCCCCCTGCTCATGGCCCGGATCATCAACCAGGGCATTGAGGGAAACAACATGACGGTGATCTGGCAGTCCGGCGCACTGATGGTGGCGGTGGCCCTCATCGCCACAGTGGTGGGCGGGTACGCCGCCCGGTGCGCCGCCTTTGCCGCCCAGGGCCTGGGTGCGAACCTGCGGCGGGCGGAGTTTGAAAAAATCGCGTCTTTCTCCTTCGCGGACATCGACCGATTCTCCTCTTCCTCCCTCATCACCCGCCTCACCAACGACCTGACTAATATCCAGAATGTGGCCATTATGTGCCTGCGTGTCCTCATCCGGGGCGTCACCATGACGGTAGCCAGCGTCATCCTCACCCTGGCCATCAGCCCCAAACTGGCGCTGGTGGTGTGCGTGGTGCTGCCCTTTATGGCCGTTGCCCTGGGCCTGCTGATGAAAATCTGCTTCCCCCTGTTTGAGAAGATGCAGAAAACCCTGGACCACCTCAATGAGACAGTGCAGGAAAACCTCATCGCCGTGCGGGTGGTGAAGTCCTACGTCCGGGAGGACCATGAGCGGCGGAAATTCATGGACGCCAACGACGGCTTTACTACCGCCGGGTTGAACGCGGTGCTGCGCATGGTGGCCATCCAGCCGGTGATGATGATCTGCTTCTCGGTGGCCACGGTGCTGGTGCTCTACAACGGCGGCAATATGGTGCTGGGGGGCGAGCTGGAGATCGGCTACCTCCAGACTGTCACCGGCTACATCATGCAGATCCTCATGTCCGCCATGATGATCGGCATGGCGGTGCTCCAATACACCCGGGCCCAGGCGTCCATCCGCCGAGTATTCGAGGTGCTGGACGCCCAAAGCGCCATCACCGACGGCGGCGAAACCAGTCTGCCCGCCCCCCAGGGCAGGGTGGAATTCCGGGACGTGTCCTTCCGCTACCAGACCGAGGGGGCGGGGGAGGACGTGCTGAAGCACATCAATCTGACGGTGGAGCCAGGCGAGTTCGTGGCCATCGTGGGGGGCACTGGCACGGGCAAGTCCTCCCTGGTCAACCTGATCCCCCGGTTCTACGACGTACACAGCGGCAAGGTGCTGGTGGACGGGCTGGACGTGCGGGACTACCCCCTGGACGGCCTGCGGGGCCGGATCGGCATGGTGCTGCAAAACAACGTGCTCTTCTCCGGCACCATCCGGGAGAACCTGCTCTGGGGCAATGAAAACGCCACGGAGGAGGAGCTTATCCAGGCGGCCAAGGACGCCCAGGCCTATGACTTCATCATGTCCTTCCCCGAGGGCTTTGACACCTACCTGGAACAGGGGGGCGTGAACGTGTCCGGCGGGCAGAAGCAGCGCCTTTGCATCGCCCGGGCCATGGTGCGCAAGCCCGCCGTCCTCATACTGGACGACTCGACCTCCGCCGTGGACTCGGCTACCGAGGGACGCATCCGGGAATCCTTCCGGCAAAACCTCAAGGGCACCACCGTCATCATCATTGCCCAACGCATCAGCTCCGTGCAGTACGCCGACAAAATCGTGGTGCTGGACGAAGGCACGGTGGCCGACGTGGGCGCCCACAGCGAGCTGATGGAGCGCAGCCCCATTTACCGTGAAATCTATGATTCCCAGCAGGAAGGGGGCGGGGACAATGGCTGAGAACAGGAAACCCCACGGCGGCGGCCACGGCCCCCACGGGGGGCCCCGGGGCGGCTTTGGCAAGCCCAAGGATCTGCGCCGCACCGCCCTGCGCACCATGGGCTATATCCTCAACCGTCCCGCACTGCTTGTGGCGGCGCTGGTGTGCGTGGCGGTATCCGCCCTTTTGGGCGTGGCGGCCACCTACCTGCAAAAACCCATTATCGACAACATCACCCTGGCCTTCAAGGCGGGCCAGGCCCAGCTGCCCGGCCTGCTGGCCGCCTGCCTCCAGCTCATGGGCGTTTACCTGCTGGCCGCGGCTTGCTCCTATGTCCAGGCCAACCTTATGGCCCAGCTGGCCCAGAAGGGCTGCAACCGCCTGCGCCGGGAGCTGTTTGACAAGCTCCAGGAGCTCCCCCTGGGTTTCTTCGACGCCCACACCCACGGCGAGCTGATGAGCCGCTTCACCAACGACGCGGACAACGTGCAGATGGCTCTGGAGCAGTCGGTGGTGTCGCTCCTCTCCAGCGCCATCACCTTTGTGGGGGTGGTGGCCATGATGGTGTCCCTGTCCCCGCTGCTGTTTCTGGCCTCCCTAGTGATGCTGGGATGCGTGACGGCGGTATTCCTGGTGTTCGGCAAGCGCAGCCGGAAGTTCTACGCCCAGCAGCAGGCCGCCCTGGGGGCGGTAAACGGCAATATCCAGGAAATGATCGAGGGGATGAAGGTAGTCAAGGCCTTCAACCACGAGGAGCAGGCCAAGGCGCAGTTCAGCGGCCTCAACGAGGACTACCGCGCCGCCGCCAGTGAGGCTGGGTTCTACTCCTCCGCCATCATGCCCGTGGCCTCCAACCTGACCAATATCGGCTACGCCGTCACCGCCGTGCTGGGGGGCATCCTGGCCATGGGCGGGGGAGGGAGCGCCGGCTTCACCCTGGGCTCGCTGGTGATCTATCTGCAATACAACCGGCAGGTCACCCAGCCCGTCAACCAGATTTCCATGCAGATGACCTCCCTGCTGTCCGCCATGGCGGGGGCAGAGCGCATCTTTGCCGTCATGGACGCCCAGCCCGAGGTGGACCGGGGCAAGATCACCCTGGTTCCGGTGGAAAAAGACGCCAACGGCTCCCTGTCCAAATTCAGCGGCCAGGGCAGGCCCAAAAACTGGGCCTGGAAGGTGCCCCGCGGCTGCGCCCTCTCCCTGGTGCCCGTGTCTGTGGGGGAGGACGAGACCCTCCGGGAGCTGGGCCAGGCGGACGAGGAAAACGGCGCCCTCAAGCTGCTCCCCCCGGGACAGGACTCCAAAACCGGGCTGTGGGTGCGGCTGGAGGCGGACGGGGGCCTCACCCCCCTCACCCTGGAGGAAATGGCCTCCCACGGCTGGGCCTGGAAGTACCCCGGCCCTGACGGGGAGATGGGCCTGCACCTGATCCGGGGGGCGGTGCGCAACGTCCCCGGCGAGGAATTTTGCTACACCGAGCTTCGCGGTGCGGTGCGGCTCAGCCAGGTGGACTTCTCCTATGTGGAGGGCAAGCGGATTCTGAAGGAGGTCACCGTCTACGCCAACCCGGGGCAGAAGATCGCCTTTGTGGGCTCCACCGGGGCGGGCAAAACCACCGTCACCAACCTTATCAACCGCTTTTATGAAATCCAGGGGGGGCTTATCACCTGCGACGGCATCGACGTGCGGGACATTGAGAAGTACTCCCTGCGGCTGAGCCAGGGCGCGGTGCTCCAGGACACCCACCTGTTCACCGGCACGGTGATGGACAACATCCGCTACGGCCGGCTGGACGCCACCGACGAGGAGTGCATAGCCGCCGCCAAGACGGCCAACGCCGACGGCTTCATCCGCCGCCTGCCCGAGGGCTACCAAACGATGCTCACCGGCGACGGGGCCAACCTGTCCCAGGGCCAGCGGCAGCTTTTGTCCATCGCCCGGGCGGCGGTGAAGGACCCGCCCATCATGGTGCTGGACGAGGCCACCTCCTCCATCGACACCCGCACCGAGCAGCATATACAGCAGGGCATGGACGCGCTGATGGACGGGCGCACCGTGTTTGTCATCGCCCACCGATTGTCCACCGTGCGCAACGCGGACTGTATCGTGGTCATCGAGGGGGGCCAAATCATGGAGAAGGGCAGTCACGCCCAGCTCATGGAGGAGCAGGGACGGTATTACCAGCTCTACACCGGGCAATTCGAGCTGGATTAGAAGCGCGGAGCGCCCGGGAGCAGGCGGCTAAGACACGGAGCGGAGTGGACGGCTTTTCGGCCCGCAGGGCCGGAAAACGGCGCGCGCAGCCGCAGTGGCTTTTCCGGCAACTTGAAGGGGAAGCACCCATCGGGGGCTTCCCCTTCCTCTTTTTGTATGTTACAATGGAGAAAAGAGAGGGGGAGGGATGTCTGTGTCCGTGGTTACCCGCCAATTCCAAATGGTCTACCTCCTGCTGGAAAAGGGCCGCATGACCGCCGGGGAGCTGGCCCAGCGGCTGGAGGTCTCCCAGCGCACGGTGCTGCGGGACGTGGACGCCCTGTCTGCCGCCGGGGTGCCCGTCTACACCACACAGGGGACGGGGGGCGGGGTGTCTTTGCTGCCCGGTTACGTGCTGGACCGGGCAGCCTTCACCGATGAAGAGCAGCGCCAGCTCCTTCTCGCCCTGCAAAGCCTGCCGGGGCAGGAGGGGGCCCAGGCGCTGACCAAGCTGTCCGCCCTGTTCCGCCGGGGGCAGGAGGACTGGCTCCAGGTGAACCTGTCACGCTGGGGGGCGGGGGAGGCAGACAACGAAAAGTTCCGGCTTCTCAAGCGGGCGATACTGGAGCGGCAGGCCCTCCGCTTTGACTACGCCAGCTCCTACGGCTCCATCCGGCCCCGGCGGGTGCTCCCCGCCCGGCTGGTGTTTAAGGGGCAGGGGTGGTATCTCCAGGCCTTTGACGAGGAACGGGAGGACTACCGCACCTTCCGGCTGTCCCGGATTCTATCCCCGGAGCCTGCCGGGGAGGTGTTCCACCGCCGCCTGGAGCCGCCGGACGTGGAATTTTCCGGGGACATCCCGCCCCTGTTCCGGGTGGAGGCCAAGCTGCGCTTTGCCCCCCACATGGCCTACCGGGTGTACGACGAGTTCGGCCAGGACTGCGTGGCCCCCCAGCCGGACGGTTCGCTTCTGGTGGAGGCGGTGTTCCCCGAGGACCAGTGGCTGTACGGCTACCTGCTCAGCTTCGGCGTGGGGGTGGAGGTGCTCGCCCCGGATGCCCTCCGCCGCCGGCTGGCCGCCCTGGGGTGGGAAATTTATCGGGCCCACGCCCCGGAACATGACACACCCTGTCAGGGTTGCGGTGCTATGATGGGATCATCCACAACAAAGGAGGTTCCCACCATGGAACAATACAAAGACATGAAATTCTGCCAGTCCTGCGGGATGCCCCTGCTCCCCGGCACGGAGCTGGGCACCGAGGCCGACGGCTCCCCCAGCCCCGACTACTGCTCCTATTGCTACAAGGGGGGGAAGTTCAAGGGGGAGATGACCATGGAGGAGATGATCGACTTCTGCGCCCCCATGATGGCCCAGTCCAACCCCGGCATGACCCAGGATCAGGCCAAGGACCAGATGCGCCAGTTTTTCCCCATGCTCAAGCGCTGGAAAAAGTGATAACAGCCGGGCCGGACGCACTTTTTGACGCGTCCGGCCCGGCTATTTCGTGGTACGAGAAAAATATCAAGAGCAGAACGGCCCGCCGCCCTCTGCTCTTGATCTGTTTTCTGTAACTGTAGGGGCGCCCCGTTAGGCCAGCTTATTCAGCTTCACGGTCATTGCGCTCTTCTTGTGGGCAGCGTTATTGCTGTGCAGCAGGCCCTTCGCGGCGGCCTGATCCACGGCCTTGACGGCCACCTTATATGCGGCATCGGCCTCGCTGCGGTTGCCGCCGGCCACCGCGGCCTCAAACTTCTTCAGGTCGGTCTTGAGTGCGGACTTCTGCGCCTTGTTCTGCGCCGCCTTGGTGGTATTGACCAAGACGCGCTTCTTGGCAGACTTGATATTGGGCAAACCAAACACCTCCTCCGATTTCAATTTATTCTCCTGTACGGTTTCCCGTCGCAGATATGTATTTTAACATTTGAACAGAAAAATTGCAACACTTTTTTTCAATTTTTCGCATAGAAACTTTCTCCCGGCAGAAAATAGGAGCAAAAGGGCCCAGCGGCCACAATATCTGGTACAAGGGGGAATCTTTCATGGCGCAGCGCCGCACCGATCTGGCGGTGGAGGCCCACCAGCTCTGGCGGGAGGGGGCCCAGGCGGGGGCGGCCCTCACCGGCGTCCGGGCGGAGGAGGGCGTCCGGGAGGGCTTTGCGGTAAACACCGTCACCATCTCCAGTCCCGAGGGGGCCCGCGCCCTGGGCAAGCCCCAGGGGGTGTACGTCACCGTGGAGCTGGACGGCCTGCTCCGCCGGGAGGAGGGGGCCTTTGCCCGGGCGGTGTCTGCGGTGTCGGAATGCCTGCGCCCCCTGCTGCCCCAGCACGGCCCTGCTCTGGTCATCGGCCTGGGCAACCGGGCGGTTACCCCCGACCTTATCGGCCCCCTGGCAGTGGACCACCTGCTGGTCACCCGCCACCTGGTGGAGCAGGTGCCGGAGCACTTTGGCGACCTGCGCCCGGTGGCCGCCGCCGCCCCCGGGGTGCTGGCCTCCACCGGCATGGAGAGCAGCCTGGTGGCCCAGGCCCTGGCCCGGCGGCTCAACCCCGCCTGCGTCATTGTGGTGGACGCCCTGGCCTCCCGCTCCCTGGACCGGCTGTGCCGGACGGTGCAGCTGTCGGACACCGGGGTCATCCCCGGCTCCGGCGTGGGCAACCACCGCCAGGCCCTGGACCGGGGCAGCCTGGGGGCCCCGGTGTTCACCGTGGGGGTGCCTACGGTGGTGGACGGGGCCACCCTGGCCCTGGACCTGCTGGAGCAGGCGGGCAAGCCGGCGCCGGACCGGGGGGAGCTGCCCCAGGGGGACGGCTTTTTTGTCACCCCCCGGGAGGTGGACCAGCGGGTAGCCGACCTGGGCAAGGTGCTGGGCTACGCCGTCAGCCGGGCGCTGAATCCGTCGCTGACGGTGGAGGATTTGGACATGCTGCTGGAGTAGAAGCGCGGAGAAGCGGTCAGCGAGGTGCGCTTGGATCGGAGCGAGGCCGGGCGCGGGGCGGCCGCCCGCAGGCCAGGCCGAGTTGGAGAGAAAGCGGCCGAGCGCCCTGGCTGTTTCGCAGCGTGACAGCGCCCTTGCAATGTCCGTACCCTTCGACGCCGTTCGGCATTATTTTCGGTTGTCATATCCCCTCGCTTCTGGTATAATTGGCCAAATGGCCGACAGGAGGGGGATATCCCGTGAAACAACAGCTGGACCGGTTTTTACGCGCCCACCCGCCCGTCCGCTTCGCGGCGGACGTGGTGGACGTATACTTTTCCAAGCGGGTCAGCCGCGCCGCCGCCGAGCTGGCCTATTTTCTCATCCTCACCTTTTTCCCCATTATGATCTGCATCTCCGCCTTTGTCAACGAGCTCCGGCTGGACCTGCCCTCCCTGGTGGATCACGCCGACCCCTTCCTGCCCGAGGGCGTGCTGCGCCTTTTTCAGGACTATCTCACCTATATCGACACCAACCAGTCCTCCGCCATGCTGTTATCCGGGGTCTTTCTCACGGTGCTGTTCGCCTCTGCCGCCGTCCGGGGGCTGATGAACATCATGGCGGAGCTGTACGGTCGCTCCACCTTCCGGGGAATCGGCCAGCTCATCGCCAGCATCCTCTTTTCCATCCTCCTGCTGGCTACCATCTACCTGTCGCTGGCGGTGGTGGTCACCGGCAACTGGTTTTTCCACCTGCTGGGCCAGGTGCTCCGGCTGGAGGACCTGGTGGAGCGGTTCGGCACCTGGCAGTGGGTGAAATACCTGCTGCTGCTGGGCATGGTGTTTCTGTTTATCCTCCTCCTCTACCGCTTTGCCGCCCCGCTGGACAAGCCCCGGCCCCCGGTGGTGCCCGGGGCCATGGCCGCGTCGGCGGCGCTGGCCATCGCCTCCATGGTGTTCTCCCTGCTCATGGGCAATTCCGCCCGGTATTCGCTGATCTACGGCTCGCTGGCGTCGGTGATTCTGCTGCTGGTGTGGCTGTACCTGTGCGGCAACATCCTCATTATGGGCAACGCGGTGAACTACGTGCTGTTTGTCCACCGAAAGGAAGCGCGGCGATAAGCGCGCATAAAATCCCGTTCCCCGCGCACACTATCCCCCGGCAGGTACATACGGAGAGGGAGATGGTGCTGCTATGTGGCAGATCGGCGTGTGGGAGCGGGACGAGGGCCTGGCGGACCGGGTGAGCGCCCTGGTGCGGGGCATTCCCGCCCTGGTGCGGGCCTGCCGCCACCCGGCGCTGCTGGCAGGCACCCCGATGGATCTGCTGGTGGTATCCCCCGGCGCCACCGGCTGGGCGGGGGCGGGCACCCTCAACTGCCGCATGGCGCTGCTTCCCGGCGGACGCTCCGCCCTCACCCGGATGCTCCCCGCCGGCACTGTGCTCAGCTACGGCTCGTCCAGCCGGAACACCCTAACCCTGTCCAGCCTGGACGAGCAGCGGGCTTCGGTGGCCGTACAGTGGGAGTTTGTCTCCCTGGACGGCCATGCGGTGGAGCGGCAGGAGCTGGTTTTACCCCGGGACGGCTGCTCCCCCGACCTGCTGCTGGCCCAGGCAGGGGCGGCGCTGCTGCTGGGAAAGCTGCCCCATGAAGGCTGAGGCCGGAAAACACCGTGCAGTTCCCCTGGAAATAAAGCCGGTACGCAGCTGGACCCCTGCGGCGCAAGCCATGGGGGGTTTTGCCTGTCCGGCCGGCGCGTTTTTGCGGCACGTATCAAAATTTTTCCGCGGCCCCTTCAACTTTTCCCGCCGCCGGAGCGTCTAGGCGCCGTTTGAAAATTGGCAATATGCCCAGCGGCGAGGAATTTTTTCGCCGGGCAAGGCGATTTGGCGCAGAAATACTTTGTGTATTTCAAGGCAAATCAACGCGGCTCGACGGAAAAAGGCCCGCCGATTGGGCGTGTTGACAATTTTCAAACAAGCCCTAGTACGCAGAAAGGAAAAACGGAAGGATCGGTTCCAATGAAAACCGCCGGGCGGAGGCAAACCCTCCCGCCCGGCGGTTCTATATCTATTGTGCCGTGCTTCACAGCAGCCCGCCCAGGCACTGGCCCGCCAGATACAGCATGAGGGCGGCGCCCGCCGGGGCCAGGGGCGCTTTGGGCCCGGTGGCGATGCGCTCCATGGCCGCGGCGTAGAGCAGCGCGGACACGCCAAACACCGCCGCCCCTGCCAGCCCGAGCGTCAGGGCCGGGACGCCGCCCGCCACTCCGGCGCACCAGGGCAGCAGGGCAAACACCGCCCCGCCCAGGACCGTGTTCGCCGCCAGCGCGGGCCAGGACAGCTCAGTCCGGTTCCAATAGGCGTCCAGTGTCAGGGCAATAAGGCTCAGCCCCAGCATCAGGGGCAGATCCAGCTTGGGCAGAACGGCCATGGGGGCCAGGGCCCCGGCCAGGCCCAGCCCCAGGCAGGTCAGCCCCACCACCGCGGCCAGCAGCGCGGCCCGTTTCAACGGATTTTGTTTCATATCAGCCCTCCCATTCTGTGGCGCCGGAGGATACGTCCGCGCCGGTGACAAAGGCGGCGGCGGAGTTCACCGCACGGGTCACAGCCTTGCTGGTAACGGTGGCCCCGGTAAGGGCGTCGATGCCGTCGCCCACGGCGGCCTCCCCGGCGGTGCCCAGGAACTGAATCAGGAAGGGCCACTCCGTCTGGGCGCCCCGGCCCAGGCCGAAGGTCTCCCGGTGGTCACGCACCGTCACCCCGGACACCTGCCCATCGTTGGTAACACCCACCCAAAGGATCATGGGGCCCACATATCCGGCAGTCTCCACCTCAACCACGTAGCCGCCTTCCGCCTTAAATACCCGGCGGATGCTCTCGTCCTCTCCGTCATAGGGTTCCTCGGTGAAGGCGCCGGGCCGGGTGGGGAGCATATAGCCCATAATTTCGTCCCGGGCGGCGGTCTCGTTTCTCTCCGCCACGGGACGCAGGACAGCGGACGCACCCAGCAGAACTGCGGCCGACGCCAGAATGGCAATCACCGGCGCAAGCAGCTCTTTTGCTTTCATTTTGCCCCCTCCTTTCCAGCGCCGTAGCGGATGGGGACCAGATACCGGTCCAGCAGCCAGGCGGCGGCGTTCATGATCAAAATCGCGTAGGTGACCCCCTCCGGGAACAGCCCGGTGTAACGGAACACCACGGTAAGCACGCCGCAGCCTATGCCGTACACCACCTGGGCCACAGGGCCCACGGGGGAAGTGGCGTAGTCGGTGGCCATGAAGATGGCGCCCAGCAGCACGCCGCCGCCCAGCAGGCTGTACGCCATCCACAGGGCAGGGCTGTCCCCCCTGGGGAAAAGCAGGGTGAGGACGGCCACCGTCCCCAGGTAGGCGGCGGGTATGCGCACACTGATGACCCGCCGGAACAGCAGGTAACCGCCCCCAATCAGCAGGGCCAGGGCGGAGGTCTCCCCGATGCAGCCCCCGATCCGGCCCAGGAACATCTCCGCCAGGGACGCCTCGGGCAGGGCGGGCATCTGCATATGGTGAAGGGGGGTGGCCCCGGTCATCACGTCCACCGGGCTCAGCTCCCCCAGGGGCAGGGGCGCGCCCAACGCGGGGAAGCGGGTGAGGCAGGCGGGGAAGAGCAGCATGAAGAAGGCCCGCCCCCCCAGGGCGGGGTTGAAGGCGTTCTGCCCCAGCCCGCCGCACAGCCCCTTTACCACGATCACGGCGAACAGCCCGCCGAGGGCAGACACCCAGTAGGGCACGGAGGCGGGCAGGGTCAGGGCCAGCAGCAGCCCGGTGACAAGGGCGGAGCCGTCGGGCAGGGTGTTGTGCCGCCGGAGGATAAGTCCCGCCAGCCACTCCCCCGCCAGGGCGGACAGCACACACACTGCCGCCACCAGCGCGGCCCGGGGGCCGTGGAACAGCACCCCCGCCGCCAGCGCGGGCAGCAGGGCGATCACCACGTCCAGCATCCGCCGGGAGGTGGTATCCTTCCCCCGGATGTGGGGGGAGGCGCTTACCGTCAGATTCATTTCGCACCCTCCTTCAGCGCCTGCTTCCCCACCCGGAAGCCCTCCACCAGGGGGAGCTTGCCCGGGCAGGCATAGGCGCAGCAGCCACATTCGATGCAGTCCGTCAGGTGGAGCCGTTTCAACGCGCCCAGCTCCCCGGCGTTGGAATAGCGGTAGAGATACAGCGGCTCCAGCCGCATGGGGCACACCTCCAGGCACCTGCCGCAGCGGATGCATACCGGGTGGGCGGCCTCCCCGTTTTGGGCGGAGGACAGGCACACGATGGCGTTGGTGGATTTGGTGACGGGGACGGACAGATCCCCCTGGGCCACGCCCATCATAGGCCCGCCGGACAGCACCTTCCACACGTCGTCGGCCAGCCCGCCTGCGGCGGCGATAACCTCCAGGAAGGAGACGCCCATCCGAACCACCAGGTTGCGGGGCTGCTTCACCCCTTCGCCGGTGACGGTGACAATGCGCTCAATGGCGGGCATCCCCTCATAGACCGCCCGGTACACCGCGGCGGCGGTGGCGGCGTTGAACACGGCGCAGCCAACGTCCTTGGGCAGTCCGCCGGAGGGCACCTGACGCCCGGTGACCGCCTGTATCAGCTGCTTTTCCGCCCCCTGGGGGTAGCGGGTGGGCAGCACCAGCAGCTCCATGGAGGAAAAATCCTTCAGGTGCTCCCTGACCTCTGCGGCGGCCTGGGCCTTGTTGTCCTCCACGGCAATGACCACCCGGCTGGGCAGAAGGATGCGGGCGATGAGCTCCAGCCCCCGCAGCACATCGGCGGGCCGGGTGCGCAGCAGCACATCGTCCGCCGTGATGTAGGGCTCGCACTCGCAGGCGTTGAGGATCACCGTGTCCGCCAGGCTCATGCCGGTTTTGGCTTTCACGTCGGTGGGGAAGGCCGCGCCGCCCATGCCGACGATGCCCGCCTCCCGGATAATGGACACCAGCTCCTCCGGGGAGAGGAACTCCGGGTGGCTGTAGGGCTTCAGGCGGGGGTCGGGGGTATCCAGGAAATCGTTTTTGATGATGATGGCGGGACACAAGCCGCCGCCGGGGTGGGGCCGGTCCTCAATGGCCTCCACCACGCCGGACACCGGCGCGTGGACGGGGACACACAGCCCGTCGCCGTCGCCGATCTTCTGGCCCACCCGCACCGCGTCTCCCACCGCCACCAGGGGCCGGCAGGGGGCGCCAATATGCTGGCGCAGGAGGACCGCCGCCTGGGCAGGCAGGGCCATAGCGGTGAGAGGGACGGCGGCGCTCGACTCTTTGTGCCCGCCGGGATGGACGCCGCCGAAAAACAGGGATTTCATACAATCACCTCTTGATTGAGAAAAATGAGATAAACGTGGCTCCAGGGCTTGTTTGAAAATTGCCACCACGCCCAATCGGCGGGCCTTTTTCCGTCGAGCCGCGTTGATTTGCCTTGAAATACACAAAGTATTTCTGCGTCAAATCGCCTTGCCCGGCGAAAAAACTCCTCGCCGCTGGGCATATTGTCCATTTTCAAACGGCGCCTAAGTGCGGACAAGCTCCATAAAGCCGTCCGTATAGAGCAGGGCTCCATCGTCGGCCACCCACATGGCCTGGGCCCCGCAGCGCCGGGCCAGGGCCGCGCCCTCGTCCTGGGGCAGGAGGAACAGGGCGGTGGACAATCCGTCTGCCAGCCCCGAGTCGGGGCACACCACAGTGACCGCCCGCCACAGCCGGGCGGGGGCCAGGGTGTCCGGGTCGATGATGTGGTGGTAGCGCACGCCGTCCACGGTGTAATACCGCTGGTAGTCGCCGCTGCTCACTACGGACTGGTGGGACAGGTACAGTGTGTGGAGATAGTCCTGTTTGCCGCCGTCGGGCTGCTGCACCCCCACCACCCAGGGGGCGTCCCCCTCCGGCTTGGGGCCGGTGGAGCGGACGTTTCCGCCCACGCTCACCAGCAGCCCCGCCGGGGCGGCGCGGCACACCCGCTCCACCGCGTAGCCCTTGGCCACCGCCCCCACGTCCAGCCGTGCCCGGGGGTCGGTGAGGCGGAGGGTGGACGCCTCCTCGTCGATCTCCAGCAGGGAGAAGCCGGTGTGTTCCGACGCCTCCTCCAGCGCCGCCCGGTCCGGGAGGGCGGCGTGCGCCGGGTCGTCCACGCCGTCGCTCCGGGCCTCGTGCCACAGGGAGAGCACGCTGCCCATGGTCACATCCACCCGCCCGTCGGTGAGTTCTGCCAGCTCCCGGCAGAACAGCAGCAGCTCGATGACGCGCCCGTCCACCTCCACCGGGGCGCCCCCAGCGCGGTCGTTGACGGTTTTCAGGTTGTTGACGCCGTCGTAGTCGTGGTAGATGTCGAACAGCTGGTGGTACTCCAGCAGCTCGTCATGGAACGCCTGGGCGGTACGCTGGAAGTCCTCCTCCGTCTCCGCGTAGCCCACGATGGTGGTCACCGTGTCAAAAAGGGTGAGGAAGCTGGCTTCGTACCGGTGAAGCTCCGATTCGGACGGGGCCTGGGGGGCGCAGCCGCCGAGCAGCAGTGCCGCCGCCAGGGCCAGCGCCCAAACGCGCTGTTTCATATCGGTTCCGCCTTTTTGCTGCGGGGGCGGGCCCTGGGGCCCGCCCCCCGTCTCGTGTTATTTGGATGCTTTCTCAATGAGGCTCTGGAACTCGCCGATGCCGATGGTGACGCCGGCGGCCAGATCCGCGTCGGCGGCCTTGCCGTCCTCGCCCACCGCCAGTCCCTTGACCTCGTCCACGGTCTTGCCGGTGACGTAAGCGCAGAAGGCGGCGGCCTGCTCGTTCCACTCCTTGCCGATGGAGCTGGCCTTTTTCATGCCGTAGCCGTCGCCCAGCTGGTTCTTGGTCTGGGGGGCGGCGGTGAGGTCGGTGGTGATTTTGCCGGAGGCGTCGAAGTTCACGTTGGCCTGCACCGCGTCGATATAGCAGCTGGTGACCGTGCCGCCGCTGAAGGTGACGGCGGCGGCGGTGGCGTAGGCCTGGGCCACGCCGTCCTTGCCGTCGGCGGCGTCCTTGCTCTTGCTCATGCTGGTCTCGCTGGCCAGGCCCAGCCTGTCGCCCCTGGAGGCGCCCATGTGGGAGGCGTTGGCGGCGGCGGCCTCGATGCCGTCCACGAAGCTGCCGATGTACAGGGTGACGGAGGCGGCCAGATCCACGTCCCCGGCCTTGCCGTCCTCGCCCACGGCCATGGTCTTGAGCTCCTCTACGGTCTTGCCCTTGGCGTAGTCCGCCAGGGCGGCGAGCTGCTCGTTCCATTCCTTGCCGATGGAGCTGGCCTTTTTCATGCCGTAGCCGTCGCCCAGTTCATTTTTGCTGGGGAAGGTGGTGGCGGGATCTGTGGTCAGCGCGCCGGAGGCGCTGAAGCCGATCTTGGCCTGGATCATGTCGATGACGCACTCGTCGATGACGCCGTCGTCCCCCACGGTGACCGCCACCAGCAGGACCTCGCTCTGGGCCACGCCGTCGTCCTCGGCGGAGGCGTCCTTGCTGCCGCTGATGTCGGGCAGGACGGCCAGGCCGGTCTTGACGGGGACCGCCTCACCGCCCGCGGGGGCGCTTTCGGCGGCGGGGGCCTGGGAGGCGGGGGCGGGGGTGTTGGCGGGCTTGTCCCCTTCGGGGCCCACCACCACGGTGGTGCCGCAACCCGCCAGGGCGGACAGCATGAGCGCGGCGCACAGCAGCAGGGCAGAGATCCGGTTCCGTTTCATTTTGCAATTCCTCCTAAAGTCTCTTGTTGGGGTATATCATGCTGCTTCATTTCAAAGTGGATCAAAAATGAGAGCAGAGCACGCAGGATGATGACGGCGCCCAGCACCATCAGCTCGGTCATGTCCCGGACCAGGACGGTCTTGAGAATCTCGGCGGCCATCTTGAACTCCAGGCTCAGGGCCAGGCCGGAGGCGAGCTGAGACTTCACGTCGCCGGGGGAATGGGTGAACAGCCCCCGGAGATACTGCCAGAAGGCGGACAGGGTGGACACGGCGATGACCAGAATGCCCATCATCTCACACAGGGGGATGAGGAGCTCCAGCGCCGCCTCCACCAGGTGTTCCAGCATAGTAAAACCGCCTCCTTTTTTCGACTATATTAATCCCTCCACCTTAATGGCATATAGATACGGCCTTAATATTTGTTAAGGAAACAGCAACGCCCCGCCGGAACCTTCCGGCGGGGCGTTGCGCAAATCAGGCGGGGCTTTGGTCAAGCGGGCGGGTTTTCCCCGGCTTCCGGCGGGGCGGCGGGGAAGGAGGCGGTGAAGGCGGTTCCCTGGCCGGCGGCGCTGTCCAGGGTAATGGTCCCCTGGTGGGCCTCCACGATCTGCTGCACGATGGCAAGGCCCAGGCCGATGCCCTTGCCCGAGCCCTTGGTGGTGAAGAAGGGGTCAAAGATGTGCTCCTTGTTTTCGTCGGGGATGCCGGGGCCGTTGTCCGCCACCCGCAGGGACACCCGTTCCCCGTCCCAGGCGGTGGACACCCGCACCGTCCCGCCCTGCTGGGCCAGTGCCTCGAAGGCGTTGAGCACCAGATTTAAGGTGAGCTGGAACAGCTGGGTCTCGTCCCCCAGGATCAGGCCGTCCCCGGAGGCAAGGCCCGTCTCCACCCGCACGTTTTTGGGCTGGGCGGGGTTTGCCACCTCCAGCACCTGCTCCGCCAGGGGATCCAGCCGGACAGGGCGCAGCGCCCCGGGGGCCCCTTTCCGGGACAGGTTGGACAGCCGGGCTACGATACGCTTGGCCTTCTGGGACGCGTTGTAAATCTCCAGGGCGTTGTCGTAGGACTCGGTGTCCTCCGGGGGAAGCTTTTCCAGAATGAGGATGCTGTAGCCCATGATGGGGGTGAGCAGGTTGTTGAACTCATGGGCGATGCCGGAGGTGAGGGTGCCGATGGACTCCAGCCGCTGGCGGTGGGCCAGGGCCTGGGCCTGGGCGTTGAGCTGCTCCATGGCTTCCGCCTTCTCCCGGAGAAGGGACAGCTCCTTCTGGGCCTGCCGGTGGCTCCTGCGGGAGCGCAGGAGGAACACCAGCAGCAGCGCCGCCCCCGCCATAATGGTCACGCCGCACAGCACCATCCGGACCGCGGCGGACTGGTAGGGGCGGATGATCTCGCCATAGTTCCGGGCCACCCCCACGGTGAAGCAGCCGTTCTCGTTTCCGGGGGCGGGCAGGACGGCCAGCCGGGCGGTGTAGCCTGTTCCCCCGGACTGGCCCCCGGCACGGAAAAAGCTGGTGAGCGGCCGGCCCGCCCGCTGGGTGGCCAGCATGATATAGAGGCCGGCATGGACCGCAGGGTCCAGCTCCTCCACCGCGTCCACCCGAATGCCCTCCGGGGTGCGGTGGAAAAAGTACCGCTCCTGACGGTCCAGCACCAGGATGCGGTCACTGTCCTCGGCGGCGGTCTGTTCCTCCGCGATGGCGAAAAAGACCTCCCCGTCGATGAGGGCGGCGTAGCCCACCTCCGCTTTGGACTGAACCAGGGCCACATAGGGCCGGTCTGCCTCGTCCAGCCACAGCTCGATGTCCACCGCCCCGATCCGGCCCAGCACAGTCAGGGAAACATAATCCGTTTCCCCGCTGGTGGACAGCTCCACCTTCCCTTGGCGCAGCACCAGCATGGACTCCACCATGACGGTTTTGGGCAGGGGGCTTTCCCGCAGATGGTAGAGCAGGCTGTCTGCCCCGCCGCCGCCGAGATACGCCTGCTCCGCCGCCAAAAAGCCGGTGCGGCTGGTGACGTATTCCAGGTCGGAACAATACCAGGCAAAGTGGCCCATGATGTTATTGTCCACCGATTGGGCGGTTTTGGTCAGCTGGCCGTCCTGTCCGTCCACCAGAAGCTGCTGGCTTTGGGCGAACACGCTGGACATGGCCAGCAGCCCCAGCAGGATAATAGCCAGGGCCAGCACGGGGAGGATGGGAAAACGCCGCGGGCCGGAGAACGTTCCTTCCATAGCGGTCCTCTCTGCCTTTCCTTTGGAGATGGCTGCCCGGCGGCGCGGCGGGGCTTGCGCCGGGGGCGGCCGGTATGCTATAATTTAGCACATGAAAACTTACCTGTAAAGGGGGGGACGTTGTGCCGGACACGGTTCTGATTGTGGACGACGACGAGGCGGTGCTGACCATGCTCCGCAAAGTGATGAAGAGCAGCGGCATTGATTCCGAGGTGGCCCGCAGCGGCGGGGAGGCCATCGAGCTGGCGGGCCGGGGCCATTACGACCTGATGCTGCTGGACGTGAATATGCCGGGGATGGACGGCTTTGAGGTGATCCAGACCCTCCGGGGCCGGGGGCTCAAGCTGCCCATCATCATCGTCAGCGGGCGGAAGGAGGATTATGACGCCCTCTACGGGCTGGATATCGGCGCGGACGACTACCTCACCAAGCCCTTTAACCCGGTAACTTTAGGGGCCAAGGTCAAGGCGCTGATCCGCCGCAGCCGGGGGGAGCTCAACGGCGGGGGAAGCGTCATCGCCGCCGGGCCCTTCCGCTATGACACCAGCACCCTGCGGTTTTATAAGGACGGGGGGGAGATTGTGCTGTCCTCCAAGGAAAACGCTATCATGAAGCTGTTTTTAGACAATGTGAACCGGATCTTCACCAAAGACATGATCTACGACCTGGTCTGGGGCTCCGCCATTGTGGACGAGAACGCCATTATGGTGTATATCAACCGTCTGCGGCAGAAAATTGAGGAGGACCCGGCAAAACCGGCCTACATTCAGACTGTCCGGGGGCTGGGCTACCGCTTTGTGGTTTGAGCCGGAACACCGCCTGGCCCTGTGCGCCGGCGGACAAAACAGTACAAAAGGCCCGGCGGTTCAATCCGCCGGGCCGCCATTTTGACCGATTTTGTCCAACTGCGCCAGGAGAAACTGGGCGCACAGGCCGGTAAACGCCCCGGTGAGGATGCCGCTGACCAGCAGGACAGGCAGATAGGCGATGAGGCCGGGGGTGCGGGTAAGGGCGATGGCCACAAGGATTTGCCCCACGTTGTGGAACATAGCCCCGAAAACCCCGGCGACCCAGAGCTGCTTTTTTGAGAGGAGCCGCCGCAGCAGCAGCATGACCAGCCAGCACAAAAGCCCGCCGCCCATGCTGTAAAAGAGGGTCATAAGCTGGCCCGAGAATACGCTGCCCAAAAATACCCGGCACACCAGAACTGCCAGCGCATCCCCCGGCGAGAGAGCGAACATGGCGTAAACCGTCACGATGTTGGCCAGCCCCAATTTAATGCCGGGAATGGGGATGGGCGGGGGAATCTGCGCCTCCACCATAAAGATGATAAGGGCTATGGTGGTGAGCAAAGCCAGCCTGGTCAGTTTTTTTACGTTCATAGCTCCCCCTATCCGGCCACGCCGTCCACGCCGCTGCCGGCAGACTCCAGCTGGATCACCAGCCTGTGGGGCAGGCAGGCGATGGGAACTACGCTGTTGGAAATCCATCCCTGCCGGACGCAGACCTGGTCGGGACAGTCCGCCTCCGCCACACGGATGCGACCGCGCTCCACCTCGATGACGTTACAGCCATCCTCCCACTCCACCGTAAAAGAGAAGGGCTTGTTAACATCGTCGAGCGCGATGGTGCGGATACATTCCCCGTCTTGATAAATGGAAGCGGTGGCAGCTCCCGTTCTGCCGCGGAAAACAAGCATACCGGCCACGGCGGAGACGAGTAAGACAGCGCCAACAAGAAACAGCCAGAATTTTTGGGTTTTCATCAAAGCACCCCCCAGGGCAGCCGCAGGGATATGCGCTGCATACTTTTCTAGTATATCACCTTTTCCCGCTTTCCGCAATGTCCGTTTATCAGGAAGGCCGTTCCAAGGTTAGGCGCCGTTTGAAAATTGGCAGTATGCCCAGCGGCGAGGAATTTCTTCGCCGGGCAAGGCGATTTGCGCAGAAATACTTTGTGTATTTCAAGGCAAATCAACGCGGCTCGGCGGAAAAAGGCCCGCCGATTTGGCACGTTACCAATTTTCAAACAAGCCCTAGCACAGATATAGAAAACGCCACGGGCAAAATAATCCGTGGCGTTTTCGCTATTACTGCTGTTTCAGTAAATTCATATATCTCTGCCTTTCGCCCACCGGGACTTTCGGCGCAGGAATCAGGGCCTGCCTGGGGACAGACGCAGACCGCCGCTCCGCGCTATGTGCGGAGCGGCGGCTTTCAGCGCGGCGGAAATGGGCATACTGTCATGGTTTGGATGCGGTTTCTTACACGATGAGCGTAAAGCGCTCCGCGTTGATGGTCTGGGTGCCCACGAAAACGGGCCGGCCATCCTGGTCATAGACGATGCTCTGTACCAGCAGCAACGGCAGCCCCCGCTGGATTTCCAGCAGCCGAGCCACCTTCTGGGAGGCGTAGCAGATGTCGATGGTGCGCCTGGCGGAGGCCAGCTCCACCTGGCGGTTGGCATAGATGGTTTCGAACAAGGACCGGTTTTCCAGATCCGTATCCAGCAGAAAGCGGTAGGACAGGGGCATCCAGTTCTGCTCCACCGCCATGGGCACCCCGTCCACCGAGCGCAGCCGGGTGATGAGCACCAGCTGGGGGTCGTCGCACTGCAACTTGCGGCGCAGTTCGTCGGTGGATGGGGTGAGTGCCTGCTCCAGCACGCGGCCGCCAGGCTGGGTGCCGTTCATCTGGCAGGCCTCGGAGAAGCTGATGATGTGCCGCAGGTCCCGGGTGTGCTTGGGTGTGGTGACAAAGGTGCCCTTGCCCTGCTTGCGCACCACCAGCCCCCGCTCCGTGAGGCTGGCCAGCGCTTTCTTCACGGTGATGACGCTGACGCCGAACTGCTGGGCCAGCTCCTTTTCGCTGGGCAGCCGCTGGCCGGGCACATACTCGCCCCGGGCGATTTTTTCCTCCAATATGGCCTCCATCTGGCGGTACAGCGGGGTCACGTCACTGTTGTTCAGCATACGCCCTCTCCTCAATGCGGCCGGTTCGGCCGGTGGTTGGAACGCCTATCGCAATTCCCACACGTTTCACCCCTTAATAGTATCGCAGCACCGGCTTTGTTGTCAACTGCCTGCCGCTTTTTTTCGTCAATTTTTACAAGATTGACAGGCGCTTTTCGTTGCGATTGGCAATTGCATAATATAATATAACATTATATAATGTTATATGTAGAAGGCACGAAAAAAACCTGCTTTCGTCGAGAAAAAACAGAAAAACATACAAGGAGGATTTGTCATGAAAAGGATCAAACACGCGCGCAAACTGCTGGCCCTGCTGCTGTGCTGCTGCCTGGGCGCCGCCCTGCTGGTCTCCTGCGCCCAGTCGGGAGGGCCGGCCGGCCCCAGCGCCGCCCCCTCTCCCTCTGCGGGACAGCCCGCCGGACCGGGAGGCCAGGCCCTCACCTTCGGCACTATGCAGGCGGGCACCTCTACCTACGCGGTGGGCGCGGCGCTGGCGTCGGTATGGAACGAGCACTGCCCCTACACCGTGACCCAGCAGCCCATGCAGGTCACCGGCCCGGCCTTCCGCCTGCTCAAGCTGGATCAGCTGGACCTGGCCATCACCACCGTGTGGGCCATCCACGGCGCCTATACCGGCGAGGATCCCTTCTGGGATACCTGGGAGCTGGACGGGGTCGCCCCGGTGCCCATCCAGCAGATCTGCACCGGCGGGGATATGCGCTACGGCTTCTTCACCACCGACCCGGACATTAAAACCCTGAAGGACCTGGAGGGGAAGAAGGTCTATATCACCCAGCCCGGCGCGGAGAGCGACATCCAGATCAAGAACCTGCTCAAGGCCGCCGGCGTGGACTACGGCAAGATCACCGACGTGAGCTTCAGCAGCATCGACGAGGCCAAGCAGGGCCTGAAGGAGGGCCGGGCGGTGGCGGTCTACTGGACGGCCAGCACCTGGATTCAGGACATCGCCACCACCAAGCCCATGTACACGGTGAACATCTCCAACGACGAGGTGGCCAAGCTCAACGAGCTGCTGCCCGGCTGGGGCTTCGTCACCTCCAGCGTGGACAGCGGGGAATTCGGCCTGAGCACCGGCGGCGACACCCTGGCGGTCCCCTTCGGCATCTATGTCCGGGAAGGCCTGTCCGAGGACGTGGTGTACGACCTGACCAAGGCCATGTATGAAAACCATGACCAGGCCGTCACCCTGAATCCCCAGTATATGGAGGACTGGAACCTGGAGCGGGCCCTCATCGCCGTGGGCGCGCCCATCCATCCCGGCGCGGTGAAGTATTACAAGGAGGCGGGGGTGTGGACCGACGAGGTGGACGCCCAGAACACCGCCCTGCTGGAATGGGAGCGCAAACAGTAACCGAGCCATAATCCGTTTGGGGCGGGGCGCGCGGCTGTGCGGCCCCGCCCCGGGTAAAGAAAGGGGGCATTTCCCACAATGCGCGAGCTTCACGGAAAGACAAAGACCTTTGTGGAGGTCTACTCGGTTCTGGTCATCATCTACCACCTGCTCTATGCCTCCGGCCTGTTCTCCTGGCTGAATTTGCCCATCGGGGGCATCCACCCTGCCATCAGCGTGGGGCTGATTATGGCAATCCTGTTCCTGCAGTTCCCCGTGAGCAAAAAATGCCGCCAGGACCATGTGCCCTGGTACGACTGGATTTTGGCCGGGCTGTGCCTGGTCCCCACCTTTTACTACGCGGCCAACTTCGAGCACACCCTGTACAGCGCACTCACCCCCAGCACCCTGGAGATCTGCCTTGGGGTGGCCATGATCCTGCTGTGCTTCGAGGGTGTGCGCCGGGCCATCGGCCCCGCCCTGGTGGTGTGCGGGGCACTGTTCCTCATCTATCCGCTGTTCGCCGGGGGGCTGCCGGGCATCCTGTTCGCCGCCCCGGTGTCCTTTCCCCGGCTCATCGGGGACATCTACCTGGGCACCCAGGGGTTCTTCGCCGCCGGGGCGCAGGTCTTTTCCACCACCATCATCGTGTTCGTCATCTTCGGCCAGCTCATCAACGTGAGCGGCGGCGGGGACTTCTACCTGAACCTGTCCCTGTCCGCCATGGGCGGGCGCAGCGGCGGGCCGGCCAAGGCTTCGGTGATCGGCAGCGGCCTGTTCGGCATGATCTCCGGGGTGGCGGTGGCCAACGTGGTGACCACGGGCAGCATCACCATCCCCATGATGAAGCGCAAGGGATATGCCCCTGAGTTCGCCGGGGCGGTGGAGACGGTGTCGTCCACCGGCGGGTCGCTGATGCCCCCGGTGATGGGGGTGCTGGCCTTCATTATGGCGGACTACCTGGGCATACCCTACTGGCAGATCGCCAGCTGCGCCATTATCCCAGCGGCGCTGTACTACGTGGCGGTGTTTTTGCAGGTGTCGTTCTACTCCGCCCGCCGGGGGCTGGGGGGGCTGGACAAGAGCGAGGTGCCCAACCTGAAGGACACCCTGCGCTCCGGCTGGCCCTTCGCCCTGCCCCTCATCGCCATGATCGTGCTCTTCGCCCAGTTCGGGTGGGACGCGGTGCGGGTGGGCTTCGCGGTGTGCCTGCTGGTGGCGGCCATCTACTTTATCAACAGCTGCGTGATCCAAAAACGGCCCGTGCGGGAACCGGCCCAGGGGGTGTACCGGGCCTTTGTGGGGGCCGGGCGGTCCATGGCCGGAATCATGCCTGCGGCGTGCCTTGCGGGCATCATCATGGCGTCGGTGAACATGACGGCCATCGGCCTGCGCCTGTCCTCCGGCATCCTGTCCCTGTCCGGGGGGAGCCTGTTCGTGCTGCTGGTGCTGTGCGCGCTGTGCTGCATCCTCATGGGGGTGGCGGTGGATCTGATCGTTATCTATATCATCATGGCCGTGATGATTACCCCGGCCATGACCGCCATGGGGGTGGCCCCCCTGGCCGCCCACCTGTTCATTTTGTATTACACCGTGGTGGGCCTCATCACCCCGCCGGTTTGCGTGGCCACCTACGCCGCCGCCTCCATCGCCCAGAGCAAGCCCTTCCGCACGGGCTTCTACGCGGTGCGCCTGGGGTTTGTGGCGCTGGTCATCCCCTTCGTGTTCGCCTATAAGCCCGAGCTCTTGTTCCAGGGGGGGACGCTGCTGGAGTCGGCGCTGGCCACGCTGTTCACCACCGCCGCCATTTTAAGCATCTGTGTGGCCTTTGAGCGCTGGTTCTTCCGCTTCCAGATCAGCTGGGCGGAGTCGGGGCTGCTGGCCGGGGCGGGCGTGCTGATGCTGCTGGACAGCCTGCCCCTCAATGCCGCGGGGCTGGCGGTGTTCGCGGTGTACGCCCTGGTCCAGGCCGTTTCCGGGCGGCTGGGCCGGAAGGCTCCCCCGCCCCAGTCCGGCGGCGCATCCCAGAGACAGGAGGGAACCTGATTGGAAAAAATTATGGTCGTCTATGACGGCACCGGGGCCAGCGAGCTGCTCCACCGCCAGCTGTGCCAGAGGCTGGAGGCGGAGCGGATCAAGGCCCAGGTGAGCCGGTTCGATATACGCCGGGACTCCGCCTCGGGGCTGTGCAGCGGCTCGGGCATCCGGGAATTCCGGGGCAGCATCCAGCATTTAGCGGAAAACATCGGGGACGCCACCATGCTGCTGGTCCACCTGGCCCCGGTGTCAAGGGAGGTGCTGGAAGCGGGCGCGAGCCTGCGGTTTGTGGGTTCGGAGCGCAGCTCGGTGGTGAACATCGACGTGGCAGAGGCCGCCCGCCGGGGAATCCGGGTGTGCTACGCCCCCGGGCGCAACGCCCGCACGGTGGCGGAATTTACCGTGGGGCTGCTGCTGGCCGCCACCCGGTCCATCGCCTCGTCCAGCGCCCTGGTCCACGCCGGAGGCTGGAGCCGGGAGCTGGACCGGGCCCCCTACACAGGGGTGGAGCTGGAGGGCAAGCGGCTGGGACTGGTGGGCTTCGGCGGCATCGGCCGTCAGGTGGCCCAGCTGGTGCGGGGCTTCGGGATGGACGTGTGCTATTACGACCCCTATCCCGTCCAGGGGCAGGAACCGGCCCGCCCTGTGGGGTTGGACGAGCTTTTGTCCACCAGCGACTTCATCAGCGTCCACGCCCGGGCGGAGGAGGGCGCGCCGCCCCTGCTGGACAAGGCGGCCCTGGCGCGGGTGAAGCCGGGGGCTTACCTCATCAACACCGCCCGGGGCCAGCTGGTGGATCAGGACGCGCTGGTGGAGTGCCTGCGGGACGGGCGGCTGGCAGGGGCGGCGCTGGACGTTTATGCCCAGGAGCCCATCCCGGCGGACTGCCCGTTGCTGCACATGCCCCAGGTGGTGCTGTGCCCCCATCTGGGGGGGCTGTCAAAAGATATGGCCCCCCGGTCCGCCGCCTTTGTCATTGAGGATGTGCTCCACTTCCTGCGGGGGGAGCCTCTGGCCCGGGAATACCGGGCGCAGGCCCTGTGAGCGCGGCGGGCGCCCCGCTGGCCGCGGTGCTGGACGTGGGCACGTCCCAGCTGAAGGCGGCGCTGGTGGAAGAGAACGGCCGGTTCGCGGGCAGCTGTGCCCAGACGTGGGGGTATACCCCTGTGCCCGGCGTACCGGGGGGGCTGCGCTTTTCCCCGGAGGGACTGCTGGAAACGCTGGGGCGGCTGATGGCGCGCCTGGGGGAGCAGTGCGGCGGGCTGGAGCGGGTGTGCGTGGTCATCGTGTCCGCCCAGCGGCTGGGCGGCGTGCTGCTGGACCGGGCGGGCGGCGTGCTGGAGGGCATCCCCAACATCGACCGGCGGGGCGCGGCGCTGTGCCGGGCACTGTCCGCGGCGGAGTATGAGGATTACTACCGCGTCTGCGGGCGCTGGCCGGGGGCGCAGCATATGCTGGGGCGGATGCGGTGGTTCGCCGCACAGCCCGGCGGCGCGCCGGTGGGGAAGATTCTGTCCGTCTCCGACTATCTGACCTGGAAGCTGTGCGGCGAGATGGCCAGCGACCCCACCACCGCCTGCGAGACAGCCTGCCTGGACATCCGCACAGGGGGCTGGTCCCGGGAAATCATGGAGCGGGAGGGGCTGTCCCCGGCGCTCTTCCCTCTCCTGGTCCCGCCGGGGACGGTGCTGGGCCGGACAAAGGGCCCTGCGGCCCGGGCCCTGGGCCTGTCCGAAGGCATCCCGGTGTGCATGGGGGCGGGGGACACCCAGCTGGGGCTTTTGGGCGCGGGGGCGCTGCGGCCCGGGCAGCAGGCAGTGGTGGCGGGTTCGTCCGCGCCGGTGAATCAGGTGCTGGCCGCGCCGGTGGCCGACCCCGCCTGCCGGACGGTGACCAACCCCTACGTGATCCCCGGCCTGTGGGTGATGGAGGCCAACGCCATGCTCACCGGGCTGAGCTTTGCCTGGGCACGGGACCTGCTGTTCGAGGAGGGCGGGGCGGAGGGCTTCCGGCGGCTGGAGGCGCTGGCCCGGAAGGGGCTGGCGGAGTGTGGGGAAAGCCAGCTGTTCACGTTCGCGGGGGCGAGCCTTGCCAACTCCCGGGGCGGCGGGCTGTACCCCACGGGCCAGATCCGCTTTGCCATGTCCGCATGGACCGCCGGGCAGGTGTCCCGTGCGGCCCTGGCCTTCTCGGTGTTCGAGGGGGCGGCGTTCGCCATCCTGGCCAACCGCGCCCTGCTGGCCCAGGCCGGCGGGCAGCCCCCGGCGGAGGACTTCCTGATGGGCGGCGGCGAGACCAGGCTGGCGCTGCTGCCGGAGCTGCTCCAGCGCGCGGGCCGGGGGACGCTGCGCCTGGTGGAGGGGGCCGACCTGACTTGTCTGGGCGCCGCGGCGCTGGCGCTGACGGCGGTGGGGGCGCACCCGAGCCTTGAGGCGGCCTGCGCCGCCATGGTGTGCGCCTCGCCCGTGCCGGCGGCCGGCTCGGAAGGGCTGGACCGCTGGGGAGCCGCCGCGCCCCGGCGGCTGGACGCCTGGGCCCGGGAGTGGTCCCGCGCCGTTCATGACAACACAGAAAAGGGGGAATAAACCCATGGAAATGGTAGCAAACAGGGAGCAGGCCGTGCAGGCGCTGCAAAAAATCGGCCGCACGCTGTACGAGCGCGGGCTGGTCAACGGTGCGGAGGGCAATATCAGCCTGCGCGCCGTTGACGGCACCGTGTACATCTCCGCCCGGGGCAGCCGCCTGGGCGAACTGCGCCCGGAGGACGTGGCCCACATCACCACTGCCGGGCAGGCGGTGGAGCCAGGGCCGGAGCCCACCTCCGAATACCTGCTCCACACCCTGGTGTATGAGAGCTGCCCGGAGCTGCGGGTGGTGCTGCACACCCACTCCGCCTACGCCACGGCGGTGGCGGTGAACCGGGAGAACGTCCCGCCCCTCATCGACGAGATGACCATTCTGCTGGGGGGGGGGATCGACGTGGCGCCATATGCCCCCCCCGGCACGCCGGAGCTGGCCCGGGGGGCGGCCCAGGGCCTGCGGGAGCGCAAGGGGGTGCTGCTGGCCAACCACGGCGCGGTGGTGGGCGGGACGGACCCGGCCGACGCGCTGAAGCTGGCCGAGCTGGTGGAGCAGGCGTGCCGGGTGTTCCTGCTGGCCAAGGGCGGCGGGACAGTCCACGCCATCCCGGCGCAGGCCATCCACCGGCAGCGGGAAATCTATCAAAGGAAAAGGGGACGCTGAGCAATGCTGAATTTGACAGGAAGAAACGCGCTGATCACCGGCTCCGCCCGGGGGATCGGCCGGGCGGCGGCGCTGATGCTGGCCCAGCATGGGGCGGGGATCATCGTGAACGACCTGAACGAGACGCCGGAAGCCGCCCGGACGGTGGCGCAGATTGAGGCCATGGGCGGGCAGGCGGTGTTCATCGCCGCAGATGTGGCGGACAGCGCGTCCGCCGCCCACCTCTACGAAAAGGCGATGGAGAGCATGGGCCACGTGGACATTCTGGTAAACAACGCGGGCATCGCCCGGCAGAACACCATGGCCAACATCTCCGAGGAAGACTGGGACGCGGTGATCGACGTGAACCTCAAGGGGGTGTTCAACACCTGCAAGCGCTTCGTCCCGCCCATGCAGGCGCGGGGCTGGGGGCGGGTCATCAACCTGTCCTCCATCGCCGGGCGGCGGGGGAGCATGTTCGGGGATGTGCACTACTCGTCAGCCAAGGCGGGGGTGATCGGCTTCACCAAATGCCTGGCCAAGATCTGCGGCCCCCAGGGGGTGACGGTAAACGCCGTGGCCCCGGGCATTGTGAAAACCCAGATCCTCAGCCAGGAGCACGAGCAGGCGTCCCAGGCGTTTATTCCCCTGGGGCGCACGGCGGCCCCGGAGGAGATCGCCTCGGTGATCCTGTTTTTCGCCAGCGATATGTCCAGCTATGTGACGGGAACCGTGCTGGATGTGAACGGCGGCAGCTACATGTGACAGACCGAAAGCCGGAAAAAGCGCAAGGGGCTTCAATGCCCCTTGCGCTTTTTTCGGCGCTTTTACTATCGGAGAGTGCGCTTCTGATTTCACGCCCGCTGCGCCTTCCGGCGTTCTTCGGACTGGACGCACCCCCCCGGCGTTCCCCCGGGTGGCGGCCCCCGGCGACGCCAGCGCGCTGAAGTGAAAGGTTCCTGTGCCGCGATCACAAAAGAATCTTCAGGAGAAATCCAGCCCATAATTCCCTATAATTAGAATGGTGCGGTTGCAATTCTATTTACAGTATAATAAAATACTTTTGAGGCGTAATCAAATAAAAACGGAAGGGGCGGCAGTATGACAGCACCAAAAGAGTATTTGACCAGCATAGCCTTTGAACCCAGCATGGCGGTGCAGAACGCGGTGACCTGCGCGGCGGTGCTCATCCTGTTCGCCAAGCCGGGACGGGACAGGAACCACCGCCTCATGCTGGCGCTGGAATTTATCGTGCTGTTTACCGCGCTGGTAGCTATGAATGGGGTGTGGGAGGGGCTGTTCCACCGCCCAGGGAGCTACTTCGCCACCCATCTGCTGCTGATGGCGGGCTATATCCTCCGGCTGGGCAAACTGAAAAAGCGACAGTACATAATTACCATTATCCTGTTCTACGCCGTGGAGACTGCGGGGATTGTGCTGTCCTCCATCATCCCGGAGATCCTGATGCCGGACGCCTACGGCGCCCTGGAAACCGTGCTTCGCAATCTGGTGGTGCTGTCCACCCTGGCCGCGGCGGTCTTTTCCCGGCAAAAGGGCATCCTGAGCTTTCAGAACCTCAACGCGGTGAGTACGGTGTACGCCCTGCTCATCGGTTCGGCCACCGCCTTGCTGGCCATGGCTTACTCCGACAGCCGCAGCCGGTATGACGCCTCCGCCGCCCAGTTCGCCCTGCTCGCCTTCTCCTGCATCCTGGTGATCGACCTGGTGGCCTACTACATGAACTACGCCGTGGCCTATGCCCAGGAGCGGGAAAAACGTCTGGTCATTGAAAACTACATGGCGCGCAATGACAGGGAACTGCTCCGCCTCAACCAGCAAAACCTGGAGGATATGCGAAAGATCCGCCACGACATCAAAAACCACTTCGCCTATCTGGAGGTGCTGCTCCGGGAGGGGCGGCCGGGGGAGGCCCTGGATTATTTTGAGGAGCTGCGGGCGGATGTCCTGCCCCAGCTGGCCTACATCGACTGCGGCAACCGGACGGTGAGCGCCATTTTGAACCTGGAGACCGCCAAGTCCCGGGCCCAGGGGATCGCCCTGGACTACCGCTGCATGGTGGAACCGGAGCTGCCCGTCCGGGACAGCGACCTTTGCGCGCTGATGACCAACCTGATCGATAACGCTAAGCTCATTGAGATGTTCTCCAACGGCAACTGGCAGGAGGTGGCCGACCCGGACAACGGCGTCCCCCGCACCGTGGACCTGGACGGCCCGGCGGGCCTCACCGCCCAGGCGCTGGGCACCCAGGACTGCCAGCAGTACCAGCACAACATCCTCATCGGCAGCACCTGGAACACCGAGATGGCCGCCCTCATGGGCACGTCGATAGCCAACGAGATAATGGCCTGCGGCTGGACGGGGTGGTACGGTCCCGGCACCAACATCCACCGCAGCGAGTTCTGCGGCCGCAACACCGAGTACATGGACCCCACCGCCGCCCTCTATTCCGGCGGCACCGACCTGTGCCTGTCCCAGGTAAAGCTGGGGGACACCGACAACGATCTGGCCCTGAAAAACCTCCAGACCGCCGCGAAGAACGTGCTGTATAACAAGGCAACAGCAATGCCCTCCAGCTCAACGGCCTCGCCCCCGGGGCCACCATCACCTACGGCACCGCCCCCTGGCGGGTGGGCCTGACGGTGGGCACCGTCATTGCCGGGCTGGCCTGCGCGGCCTGTCTGTACGCCATGGTTCGGATTATCCGCAAAAACCGCAAGGCCTGATGAGAAAGGAGAGAGCATCATGAAATTGAGGTTGTTATCCAGGCTGTCCCTGGCCGCCGTGTGCCTGCTGATGGCGCTGGCCTTCTCCGGCTGCGGCTCCGCTATGAGCAGCGACACCATCACCGTGGACGCCAACGGCAATTACGCCTTCGCCGCCATCGGCGACTCCGACTACTACGTGGTCCGCTTTTTCAGGGAGGAGGACATTGTGGACGGACAGATCGTGGAGGGGGCCCGTCCCGCCCTGAAGCAGACCCTCCAGGCCGCCGCGGGCAATACGGGCACCTTTAAAAAGATTGGCAAGCTGTCCTTCGGCACCTATTACCCCACCATCTACGGGCTGTATATGGACAAGACCACCACGGAGACGGTGGTGGGCGACAAGCTGGTCATCGGCGGTACGCTTTCCGTCCCCGGCATCGTGGTCCAGAACGATTACGGCCAGGTGAAGGTCAACATCACCGACAAGTCCTTCGATGACTATTATTTCGGCTCCCAGACCCTGTACTCCTTCACCGTCCAGGTTTTTGACAGCCCGGACTGCTCCGGCGACCCGGTGGGGAGCGCCGACTTTGGTTCGGACGCGGCCTACATCGACCCCACCAACTCCTCCAAAGCCATCTGGATCCGAAACCGCTCCGTGACCATCCCGGTGGACGGGGACGGGACCTACTACGTCCGCTGCAAGGCCAACGGGAACAGCGGCGCCCTGGTGGAGGACTCCCCCTGGTGCGAGGCGGTGCAAGTTGCGGTGCGGTCCGCCGCAACCGATGTGAAATACTGCGTGGGCACCTTTGACCCCGCCGCCGGCACCGTGACTATGACCAGCGAGGCGATGCTGGAATTCGGCAACAGTGCGGCCATGTTCACTGAGTTCGCCCTTACCGACGACGCCGGCACCGTGAAGGAGGGCGACCTGTACACCTTCAACGGCCCGGCCAACTGTGACCTGCATCTGATGGGGTCCGCCGGAGCCACCAGCGGGGAGGCCTACACCTGCGGCCCCCGGCTGATGCCCGTGGACAAACCCGACATCCGGGGCGAGTGGGAGGCCAACGCGGACGGGACAATCACAGTGACCCTGATGGGCGATTATCAATATTATCTGGATGAGGCGGACAAAAAAACAACTTAAAAGCATAGGGCCGCATACCAAAAAACGATATACCCCAAGCAAAGAAGCCACCGGCGGGGCGTTGTCCCTGCCGGTGGCTTTTGCTGCGCGGGTTTTTGGCCGAGGGCATCTCCCGCCGGTCCCCTCCCCCTCCTCCGGCGGAAACTGTTTCCCGCCCGCCTGATTTTGCCGGAGGCCACGCATGCTCAGAAGTTCTGCTCATAGATCGCCGCGGCGAGCCGGGCATTGCCAAAGTCGATGACCGTCCAGCCCAAGGATATATCCTGGCCCTCGCAAAGCGCGAGCAGCTGGGGGTTGAGCCCCTTGGCGTAGCGGTACGGATGCCCGAACGTCATATGCCCCTTGGTGCTGAGGAACCGCAGCGCCACCGCGTCGGGATCGCCCGGCTCGGCGCAGAACGCGGCCCACTTCTCCTCCTCGTCATATTCATACCGATCCTGCACGGCGAGGGTCTGGCCGCCCACAAAGCAGCCCTGGTCGGAAAACGCCCTTCCGGGGTCGTCATAGCCGTTCTGATTCGGCCAGATGAGCGGGATGCCGGCATTCTTGCCAAGCCCCGCCTCGTCCTCATACCGGCGCAGGAGGATGAGCCTGCCGCGGGCCTCCCCCAAGGAGGGCAGCTCACAGCCAAGATACCAGCGCCCGGCATCCTGCTGGATGTAGCGGTCAAGGGCGCGCTGAAACTCCGCCACGCTCTCGTCCCCGTGCTCCTGCTTGACCGCGAAAATCACGGTCTCGGTGGGATGGGCGGTGAGGAAGGCATAACAGTCCTCCAGCACATCCTCCAGCATGAGCCGGCCGGACCAGGGCGCGGCGCCGGTCCTGCATTCGCAGAAGCCGTGGTTCAGGCCCAGCCCGTCCCCGCTGACGGCAAGGCGGATGTCAAGATAGCGGAAGCCGTCCTCAAGCTGCTGGCCAACGCTCCGGGCCTGACACTTTGAGAAAAAGCCAAGCTGCACATACTGCGTTCCCGCGTCGTGGGTGCCGGGGATGGACAGCCCGCCCAGGGGCGCGTCGTCCGGCAGCCTTGCCATCCAGTCGGCGGAACCGGCCACAGGGGCGGCGTCCACCCGCTCCGTCAAAGGGATTATAAACAGGGCGGCCACCACAAGGAGCAGCGCCGCGAAGATGCCGCCCAATCCCATCAGCAGGAGCCGTATCCCTTTCTTTGGGGCTTTTTTGGTGTTCCGCATCGTTTCCCCCTCCTATGTCCCAGACGCGCCCGCCGGCAGGCATTTCATCCGTCATTCCTCTATAGTTTACCCGCTTTTGCTTATTTCCGCAAGAGGCCGATTGAAGCGGCGGATAAATATGAGGCGGTGCCGGCCTATGTTTTCTTTGCGTGCAAGCAGTATGCCGAGGGGGAGGGCAGGATTGGAGCCGTGATGTGCCATGCGGCGGAGACCAACCTCACGTTGAAGAATATGAACTGCGTTTGGGCGGAGATTCTGCATGAGATGCCGTTTTTTGGATGCCGCCAGGGGGACATGGAGGCGGAGGAACTGAAGCGGGCCATTCGCACGGCAGGCTATGAATATGATTTGTTTTGCGGGAGCAGGGAGATCAAGCGGGTGAGGGAGACAGTCCGGGCCTCGGATAATGCGTGATTACCAATGAACGATGATGCCGCACATTGCGAGGGGCCTATTCAATTCCGGCGCAGCAGCTTGGCAGCCTGCGCAATATGCCCCGCGCACAGCCCGAACTGTTCCAGCAGCGCCCCGGCGGGGCCGGAGTGGCCGAACTCATCATTCACACCAATGCGCTCCACCGGGCAGGCCAGTCCGTGCTGGGCGATGACGGCGCACACCGCCTCGCCCAGCCCGCCGATGACGGAGTGCTCCTCGCAGGTGACGATTCTGCCGCACTCCTTCGCCGCTTTCAGCACCAGCTCCTCGTCCAGCGGCTTAATCGTCGCCATGTCGATGACCCGGGCGCTGATACCCTGTTCCGCCAGCAGGTTCGCCGCCTCCAGCGCCTCCGCCACCAGCAGGCCGTTGGCAATCAGGTCCACGTCCGTGCCCTCCCGCAACACCTCGCCTTTGCCAATCTCAAAGGTGAAGCTGTCCGGGTCATGGATGACGGACGCGCCGTACCGGCTGAACCGCATATACACCGGGCCGTCATGTTCATAGGCCGCTTTCACCATAGCCTTGGCTTCCACATCGTCCGCCGGGGACATGACTACCATGCCGGGGATGGAGCGCATCAGCGCGAAGTCCTCACAGCACTGGTGGCTGGCCCCGTCCTCGCCCACAGAGATGCCGCCGTGGGTAGCGCCGATCTTCACGTTCAGGTGGGGATACCCGATGGAATTTCGCACCTGCTCGAAGGCCCGGCCCGCCGCGAACATGGCGAAGTTGCTGGCAAAGGGCACCAGCCCCGTGGCCGCCAGCCCCGCCGCCACGCACATCATGTCGCTCTCCGCAATGCCGCAGTCGTAGTGTCGGTCAGGGAAAGCTTTCTTGAAAATGTCCGTTTTGGTAGCGTTGGCCAGGTCGGCGTCCAGCACCACCACGTCGTCGTGGAGCGCGCCCAGCTCCTTCAGCGCCTCACCGTAGCTCTGCCGGGTGGCGATTTTCTTCATTTCCGCCATGTCAGCCCGCCTCCAATTCCGCCAACTGAGCGTTAAGTTCGGCCATGCCCTGGGCATACTCCTCGTCGTTGGGGGCCTTGCCGTGCCAGCCCACCTGGCCCTCCATGTAGCTCACGCCCTTGCCCTTGGTGGTCTCCAGCACGATGGCGCAGGGGCTGCCCTTGGTCTGCCGCGCGATCTCAAAGGCCCCCTCCATGGAGCGGAAATTGTGGCCGTCGATCTGGAACACTTCCAGCCCGAACGCGTGCAGCTTGTCCGGGATAGAGCCCAATCCCATCACTTTTTCGTTGGGGCCGTCGATCTGGAGGCCGTTGTGGTCGATAATGACGCACAGGTTGTCCAGCTTGTAGTGGGCGGCGAACATCAGCGCCTCCCACACCTGGCCCTCCTGCATCTCGCCGTCGCCGAGGAGCGTGTAGACCCTCGCTGTGCTGCCCTGCTTTTTCAGGCCCAGCGCCATACCGCAGGCGCAGGAGATACCCTGGCCCAGCGAGCCGGTGGACATATCCACGCCGGGGACGGTGTTCATGTTGGGGTGGCCCTGGAGGTAACTGTCGATGTGGCGCAGGGTGGGCAGGTCGGCCACCGGGAAGAAGCCACGATTGGCCAGGGCGGCGTACAGCCCCGGCGCGGTGTGGCCCTTGGACAGCACGAAGCGATCCCGGTCCGCCTTCTTCGGGTCACTGGGGTCAACGTTCAGCTCCTTGAAGTACAGGTAGGTGAACACGTCGGCGGCGGACAGGCTGCCGCCGGGGTGGCCCGCCTTGGCCCCGTGGGTGGCGGTGAGCACCCCCATCCGAACCCTGCAGGCCGTGGCTTGCAGGGCTTTTTCTTCACTTGTCGTCATAAAATCACCTTATTTGACAAAACGGGCGGTTGTCGAGCGCAAACGGCACGGCGACCGCCCGGTTCCGAAACGAATTCAAGTTCTTTTTCGGTTCCTTTTCCTGATCCGAAAAAGGAACTACGCCCAGGGGTTTTCGGTGGGATAGGGCAGGTTCTTCGGCTGGTTATAGGCGATATCCTGCACCCCCAGGAACTTGAACACCTCAAACAGCGCCTTGCCGTAATGGCCGAAGGCCACCGCCCCATGGTGGGGGTAGCGCTTCTGGATGAGCACGTGGTGGTAGAACCGCCCCATCTCGTGGATGGCGAACACGCCGATGCCGCCGAAGGAGCCGGTGGCAACAGGCAGCACCTCACCCTGGGCGATGTAGGTACGCAGGTTCCCGTCACTGTCGCACTGGAGGCGGTAGAAGGTGATATCGGAGGGCGCGATGTCCCCCTCCAGGGTGCCCCGGGTGAAGTCAGGCTGGCCGCCGTTCTCCAGCAGCCGGTTCTGGATCAGCTGGTACTTGACAGCGCGGTCCGCGCACAGCTTGCAGGCGGGGGTGTTGCCGCAGTGGAAGCCCATGAAGGTATCGGTGAGGGCGTAATCGTACTTGTTTTTGATGCTTTCCTCCCACAGTTGGGCCGGGACGGAGTTGTTGATGTCCAGCAGGGTGACGGCGTCGCCGCTGACACACGCCCCGATGTACTCGCTAAGTGCGCCATAGATGTCCACCTCGCAGGCCACGGGGATGCCCCGGGCAGCCAGACGGGAGTTCACATAGCAGGGCTCGAAGCCGAACTGGGAGGGGAACGCGGGCCAGCACTTGTCGGCGAAGGCCACGTACTTGCGGGAGCCCTTATGGTTCTCCGCCCAGTCCAGCAGGGTGAGCTCAAACTGAGCCATGCGCTCCCCCAGGTCGGGATAGTAGCGGCCCTCGCCCATCTCGGCGGCCATGTCGGCGCACACCTCAGGGATGCGGGGGTCGCCGGCGTGGGCCTTGTAGCTCACCAGCAGGTCCAGCTCGGAGTTCTCCTCCACCTCCACGCCCAGCTCGTACAGCCCCTTGATGGGGGCGTTGCAGGCGAAGAAGTCCTGGGGCCGGGGGCCGAAGGTGATGATTTTCAGGCCCTTCACACCGATGATTGCCCTTGCGATGGGCACGAAGTCCGCGATCATTCTGGCGATATCCTGGGCCGTTCCCACGGGATACTCCGGGATGTAGGCGCTGAGGTGCCGCATCCCCAGGTTGTAGGAGCAGTTGAGCATCCCGCAGTAGGCGTCGCCCCGGCCGTTGATGAGGTCGCCGTCCCCCTCGGCGGCGGCCACGTACATACAGGGGCCGTCGAAGTTCCGGGCGATGAGGGTTTCCGGGGTTTCCGGGCCGAAATTGCCCAGGAACACCACCAGGGCGTTGCAGCCCTGCTCCTCCACGTCGGCCACGGTCTTCAGCATATCCTTCTCGCTTTCCACGGTGACAGGGCACTCGTACAGCTCGCCGGGATAGGCGGCCTTGATGGCGGCGCGGCGGCGCTCGCTTAGGGCGATGGGGAAGCAGTCCCGGCTCACGGCGATGAGGCCCAGCTTTACGTCAGGGATATTTTTCATGGTGTTCTCCTCCTCAAATCTGGTCTTTGATGTCGATATTCTCACCGTTCAGGCCCACATAAGCGCCCTGTTTGGCCTCATCGGATTCCGGGTGGGCCAACAGCCACTTGTTCCGGGCCCACAGCAATTCGGAATCACCGTATATGTCGATAAGCTCCGGCTTTCCCGTGTTGGTGCCCCTGGGCAGGGCCACCGCCACCCGGAAGCCCTTGGCCGCATCGGTGTGGCAGGGGGCGTAGTGGAGCGTGGTAGCGTACACCTCCACCAGCACCCCGGCGGGGACGCGGAAGGCCTTGACCTTGGCCGTGTCCAGCACGCCGTCCACGATCTCGTCCTGCTTGGCCAGCAGGAGGATGAAATCGTCCGTGCCCACGTTGAACTCACTGTCCCGGTGGTACTCCAGGCAATTCAGCCGGGTATTGCGGCCCCAGCACATCCCCAGCTGCACCGGCATCCCGCCGTAGGCGTGTTCTTCAAACTGCCGGAACACAGGCTGGGCCTCCAGCGATTCGATGGCGGGCTGGTAGGCCGTGCCCTCCTCCGGCAGGGGGATGACATCCATCGCCGCCAGCAGGCCGGACAGCTCGTAGCCCTCGTGGACCCGCCCGTAGGGGGCGAATTCCCGGTCAAATACGCTTTTAACTTCCATATTGCCGCCTCCTTAAAGTGCCGCCAAGGTGTGGAAGCTGTCCCGCAAGGCGGGGTACAGTCCCCGGTAAAGCTGGTAGAACGGTTCATATGCCCCAGAATTTTCCGGCACGGGCTGCTGGCACTCCCCTGTCCGCACCGCCGCGGCGCAGCCCTCGGACACCGAGGCATACACCCCCGCGCCCACGCCCGCCAGGATGGCCGCGCCCAGGGCCGGCCCCTCGGCGGAGACGATGGTTTTCACCGGACAGCCGTACACATCCGCCAGCATCTGCCGCCAGAAGGGGCTGCGCCCGCCGCCCCCGCAGGCCGCCATGTCGGCCACGTCCACCCCCAGGCCCCGGAACACATCCAGGCACTGCCGCTGGGAGTAGGCCACCCCCTCCATCACAGCCCGGATCAGGTCGCCCTTGGTGTGGATGGCGGACAGGCCCATAAACGCCCCCCGGGCATCGGAGTCCAGCAGCGGCGAGCGCTCCCCCATGAGGTAGGGCAGATAGAGCAGGCGGTTGGCCCCGATGGGGCTGCGCTGGGCCTGGGCGGTCATCAGCTCGTAGGGGTCGGCGCCCATCCCGGCTGCCGCCTCCCGCTCGGCGGCGCAGAAGGTGTTGCGGAACCACTGGAGGGACAGCCCCGCCGCCAGGGTGCAGCTCATCACCGTCCACTTCCCCGGCACGGCGGAGCAGAAGGTGTGTAGACCGCGTTGGAGATGAAGCCCGCCTTGGCCTCCCCGCTCATGCTCATGCTGGCGGGGGCGGCCGTGGCCTGGGCATAATTGGCGAAGCCGTCCGCCCGGCTCAGGTAGGCGACGTCCCCCCGGGCAAAGTCAAAGCGGTTCACAGCGGTGACGGCATCCGTGGAGCGGGCCCCGGCCTCGCTGTCGTTGTAGACCACATCCGCGTCCACATGCACCGTCTGGGCGGCCAGCACCGTGTGGGAATCGGAGCGGATGCTGATCTCATAGTCCCCCGCCTCCAGGACATAGCAGCCCCGGTTCAAATCATCATAGGAGGCCATGTCCTCCAGCGCAAAGGAGAGTTCAACCACTTCGGATTTGTTGGGCTCCAGCGTCCCGGTCTTGGCGAACGCAAGCAGGTTGACGGACGCCTTCTCAATCCCACCATTAGTATAAGGCGGCGTATAATAAACTTCAACCACATCTTTGCCCGCGGCAGAACCGGTGTTGGTCACTTTGACCTTCAAGGTGACGGTACCGTCCGTCTCGGCCAGTTCTGTGATCTCCTGCTGGAAGGAGGTATAGGACAGGCCGAAGCCGAAGGGGAACTGCACCGTTTTCTCGTAGTCGATGGGCCCTTCCTCCGCCGCCGTCTCATAGAACTTGTAGCCTACGTAAATGCCCTCCACATAGTTGACAAAGGTCGCCTTATAATTGTCGGCGCTTCCCGGGCGGTTCACCAGCTCAGACACGTTGTCATACTCGAAATTCCCGAAATTCCGATAGGTGGGGGCGGCCGTCAGGTCATAGAGATAGGTGTCCGCCGTCCTGCCCGACGGGTTCACAGAGCCGTTCAGCACCCGGCCCAAGGCCGCAAAGCCGAACTCCCCGGGCCCCGCGCACCAGATCACGCCGCCGATGTTCTCATACTCGTCAATCCAGCCCAGTTCCATGGTGTTGGCCGAATTGATAATTACAATGATATTCTTGAACTCCTCGTTGAGCCGCTCCAGTAAGGCAGTCTCCCGGTTGGTCAATTCCAGGTAGCTCTTTTCGGGGTCAATGTCGTCCTTCTGGCTGGTATACCGGACCCCCCGCCCTGTGGCGGCGGCCTCGGCAATCGAATTCTCATCCGTTATGCTGCCCGGCAGGTCGGCGCCCTCGCCGCCGGAACGGGAGACCACCAGCAGCGCGGTGTCTGAAAACTCCTTTGCGCCGTCAAACAGCTTTGCCCGGTCCATATCCTTGATTTTGGCCTCGGGGTTGGTCCAGTCCTGGATATACATCCCCACCTCCGGGCGCTCCGCTTCCTCTTTCACGTAAAAATCAATCAAGTCCTGGTTCAGCTCATAACCGGCCAGTTCAAGCCCTTGCAGCAGGGTAACCTTATCCGCGGTGCTGGAAAACTCGCCCGACCCGGTTCCGCCATAGATGGGATTGGTAGAAGCCCAGCCGAACACGTTGAGCCTGGTGACGTCCGCGCCCAGGGGCAGCGCGCCGTCCTTGTTTTTCAGCAGGACGATCCCCTCCTCCGCGATCTGCTCCGCCAGGGCGCGGGACCGCTCCTGGGTGCCCTCGGACATGGCCCCTTTCGCGCCCGCGCTGACATTCAGCAGGGACGACATGGGGCCAACGCAGATCAGGTTGATGCAGACAACGATGGCCAGCATCCCCGCCGCCGCGGCCTGCACCTGGATGGTCAGTTTTTTGGCGGCGGAGGGCTTCTTGACCGCGCATACGATAAATGCCGCCGCAATCGCAACCACCGCAACCGCCATGACAATCAAGTAGGGCAGTACAGACTTCACCACCGCTAAAATGTCGTCCTTGCTGGCCGCTACGCCCCGGCCCCCCAGCAGGCTTTGGACGCCAAGCCAAATGCCCGCGATAATCGCGGCAAAAACCGCTATAGAAATCACAGGCTTTACCCACTTTTTGTTTTTCAAAATAACGGCTCCCTTCCAATCAGAATCATAATCAGGGCGCACCGCTGCCCTAAAAGCATGGGGTGCGGTGCGCCCTGTGGATGGTTACGAGCTCAGCCCTCCAGGGGAGGGACGTCGTACTTCTCGGTGCGCGCGTCCTGGATCACACCGGACCAGTTGAGCCCGAAGGCGAAATCATAGGTATTGCCGTCGCTGTCCACGTGGCACTCCATGTCCCGGGGGACGTCCTCATACTGGGCCTCCACGGTCTCCATGTTGGCGGGCATCTGGAGGGGCAGCAGGCCGGAGGGCTCATAGCTGCCGGAAACCACCTCGCACACGGCCTCGTCGCTGGCCCCGCCGAAATCAAACAGGATGGCATCCACGCTGGATTCAAACTCGGATACGATCATGGAGCCGCTCGCCTTCACGAGGACCACAACATTCTCGCTGACAGAGTTGGCATAGGTGATCTTATCCAGCTCGTCCGCGTTGGAAACCCGGGCGGCATTCCCGTAATAGGAGCGGTTTTCGCTGCTTTTAACGGTCTGGGTGCCATAAACATCCGTCTGCTCAATCGTAATGGTATCGCCGCCCAGGGACTGGGTCCGGACATAGGGGGAATTGGCCACATAATTGCCGTATTGCAGGGAGATGGGCAGGTACTCCCCGGTCTCCTTGTCATACCCGCCGCCGCTGTTGGATGGGGAGTTGATGACCACCAGCGTGAAATCGCAGGCCGCGATCTCTTCCGCAGAGGCCCGGATGATGTCATCCCGGGATACGGTGGGCTTCCCGTCCTCATCCGGCTCGCCGGTCAGCGCATCCGCCACACGGTCGGTCACAACGTTGAAATACTTGCTGGCGGTATTCGCGTTGATGGGCATGGCCCAGGAGGCTGGCTGGGGGCCGAACATCATCAGGGAGAACATATCCGAACGGCCCTCGCTGTACACCATGGGGATGTAGACGGTGGGCTTTTCGCCGCCGTTGTCGCCGATCAGGCTCCCGCTGTTCTTCACCATGACCAGGGACTTCAAATGGGCCTCATACGCGTTGTCCTCATACGCTTCGTTCTTAATGGCGGTGTTGAGCGAGTCGGCGGAAATATACGGGTTATCCATCTGCCCGATCTGGATCATATTGCGCACCACCCGGCGCGCGGAATCCCGGAAGCGGGTTTCCGCCTCCTCCTGGCCGTGCTCGTCCACATACATCTGGACCGCTTCCCGCAGTGTGTCCACATTGGCGTAGCTGCCGATTTTGTCCACACCGGCCTCGAAGATCATCAGGGCGCGCTCGGTCTCGGAGAGGTCCTCCGTGCCCCATGGGCGGGCATCCACGATGTCGTAATCGGTGACCACCATGCCGTCGAAGCCCAGTTCCTCCCGCAGGACCTCGGTGATCTTATAGGAACTGTACGCGCTGGACACCTTTTCGCCGCCCAGCGGGTCGCCGCTGTCGTCGATGCCGATGCCGTAGTCCGGCATGACGCCGGCGGCAGAGCTCGTGGCGCTGTCCAGGTCCATGGCCGCCTGGAACGGGAGGAGATGCGTATAGAAATTATCGCCGGGGTATACATTGTACTTGCCGTAATCATTGTGCCCTTCCCGGCCCGCCTCGGCGGTGCCGTTGCCCGGGAAATGCTTGAGTGTGGCGTTGACGGAACCCGCGCCCCACCCCTGGTCGCCGCCGTTCTCATCATAGGTGGACTGCAGGCCGGATACAAACGCCTTGGCCATATCGGAGCCCAGCTGCGGGTCTTCCGTATAGCTGCCGGCGGAGCGGCTCCATCTCGGTTCCGTAATCAGGTCGATCTGGGGGGAGTTCACCGTCGTGATTCCCGCAGCGCGGTAGACGGCGGACAGGGCCTCTCCGGCGTTCCGGGCCATCTCCGGTTCAAAGGTGGCGCCCAGGCCCAGGGTGTCGGGCCAGGAGGTGCCCAGCTTCACGCTCATCATGGCGCCGGTCTCCGCGTGGAAGTCCACAGGGATTGCCAGATCAAGCGCCTCCACGTAAGCCTGGACGGTATTGGTGTAGGACACCGAGTCGTTCACATCGGACACCGAGCCGTCGAAGGTCCGTACGCCGGCACTGATGCTTTCTTTCATGTCATCGGAGAAGTTGGTGCTGCGCCCGCCCTTGGTGGACAGCAGCAGCAGGCCAGGGATCTGGTCCCACGCGACCTGGCCGGCCAGATCCGCGGCGCGGGTGTCCGCGTCCAGCCGCCAGTCCTCGTAGGGATCCAGCTTGCCGTTCCTGTTCATGTCCTTGAAGGCGTACCCGTCGGACTGGAGCAGCTTTACGCCGGAGTCGGGGGAGTACCCCAGGGTGGCCCCGCCCTGGTTGGTCACCTTCATCCAACCCTCGGCGGTTTTCTCCTCGGACCACTTCACGTCGCCGGAGCCCAGCTCCTCCAGTTCCCCGGCAGACACCTGCTGGGACGGAGGGGCAGAGGGCGTGGGCTCCACAGAGTCGGAATTTTCAGCGCTGTCAGGCTTGCAGCCGGCCAACAGGGAGAGCAGCATCATCCCCGCCAGCGCCAGACAGCACACTTTTTTCAACTGCTTTTTCATTGCGAAACCTCCTCGTATGTTTGTCAGCCTTTTATCGGATCCACATCGTACTTCTCGGTGCGCGCGTCCTGGATCACGCCGGACCAGTTCAGGCCAAAGGCAAAATCATAGGTATTGCCGTCGCTGTCCACGTGGCACTCCATGTCCCGGGGGACATCCTCATACTGGGCCTCCACGGTTTCCATGTTGGCGGGCATCTGCACAGGCAGAAGGGCGCTGGGTTCCACCTGGCCCGAGAGGACCTGGCACAGAGCCTCATCGCCGACGCCGCCGAAATGGACCAGCAGGCCGTCGACCTCCTTCTCGAATTCCGAGACAATCATGGGGTTTACCGCCTTGACGACCACGACCACATGGTCAACCTTTTTGGTCAGGTCAAGAATAAATCCCAATTCATCCGAGTTCGTGATGATAGAGGACTTGCCATAATAGGAGCGGTTTTCCTTTGTCCCGTCCTCAAGAAGGTCCCCGCCGATGGAGGTCTTCCGAACGGCGTCGGAGTTTGCGGTGTACGGGCCATACTGCAGGGAAATGGGGATGTACTCCTCCTTTTCGGGGTCGTACCCCATGCCGATGGAGCCCGGTACGTTGACGGGGCTGCCGACCAGCGCCAAGGCGAAGTCGCACGCCGCCAGCTCGGCCTCGGAGGCGCGGATCACGTCATTCGGCCCCAGGGTGGGGTTGCCGTTTTCATCCGCGGGCCCGGTCAGGGTATCGCTGATGGTATCCGTCACGACATTAAAGTACTTAGACGCCACCCGGACATCAATCGCGGTCGAGAAGGAAGCCGGAGAGGCCGGAGCCGCGAACGGGCCCAGAGTCACCGCTTCGGTGGCCGGATTATATTCCAGCGGGATGTACACCGTGGGCTTTTCGCCCTGCCGGTTTTTGATAAGATCACCGCTGTTTTTGAGCAAAACCACCGACTTCAGCTGCGCTTCCAGAGACGCATCCTGCTGCGCCTTCGTGCCGCATTTCGCGCTGCTCTCGTCCACCAGCAGGTACGGGTTATCTACCAGGCCCAGCTTGAGCATATTTGTGATCATGCGCTGCGCGGATTCCGTCAGGCGGGTGTGCAGGGCCTCCGCGCCATGCTTCTCCTCGTACAGCTTGGCGCCGCCCTTCATGCCCTCAAGGTCGTCCGAAGACCCGACCTTATCCGTACCGGCCTCCAACACCAGCAGGCACCGCTCCGCGACGGTCAGGTTCTCCGCGCCCCACGGGGCAAAATCGTCAATGACGCCATAGTCGGTCACGGCGACGCCATCAAAACCCAGGTCCCCGCGCAGCATCTGTGTCACCTTGTAGTTGCTCATGCCGCTTCCCACGTGCTCGCCGCCCAGCGCAACGCCGTCCTGGCCTATTCCAATCGAGTAGCTCGGCATAACGCCGGCCGCCCCCTTGGTTTTCCCGTCCAAGTTAAATGCCGCCTCAAACACCTTCAGATGCGTAGCCAGCTGTCCGCCCGGCTGCACACTGTACTTGCCGTAAGGCCGGTGGGATTCCCTGCCCCCCTCGCCGGGGCCGTCGCTGGGGAAGTGCTTGACATACGCCGCCACACTGTCCGCGCCCCAGCCCTGGTCCTCGCCGGTTTCGCTATAGGTGGACTGCAGCCCGTTTACATACGCCTGCGCCATATCAATGACCAGCGCGGGGTCCTCGCCAAAGGTCTCCGATATGCGGAACCACCTGGGCTCGGTGGCCAGGTCAATTTGCGGCATATTCGCCGACGTCACCCCGATGGCCCGGTATTCCTGCCCGCGGATCTTCGCAAATTCATGGATGAGGTCCGGGTCAAAGGACGACGCGAGACTCAGGGCTGACGGCCATACGGAGACGGCCGAGAGGTCCGGCTCGCCCTGCAGGTCAATCGGGATCCCGGCGCCCTTCCCTTCCGCGTACGCCTGGAGTTTGTTGGAGTAGGTTACCATATTGGCGATATCCCCTGTGGGCGCCGCCGCCAGGTTGCGGAAGCCGTTGTCGAGCTTTTCCCTGACATCATCTGCGATATTCCCGTCGGCGCCGCCGGTGAAGTCCGTACCCAGCAGCATCATGGCAATCATCTCGTCATCGGACAAGAAAGAAGCTGCGTTTTCCGCGCGGGTTTCGATGTCCAGCCGCCAGTCCTCATAGGGGTCCAGCACACCATTTTTATTTAAGTCTTTGAACGCATACCCATCGGACTCGATCAGCTTGACCCCGGAGTCCGGAGAATAGCCCAGCACCATCCCATCCTGGTTTGTTACGCGGACCCAGCCTTCCTTTGTGGTCTCTTCGCTCCACTTGACGGTATCGCTTACAACCGGCTGGGACGGGGGCAGTTCAGAAGGGGTCTGCACTGGATCGGAGTTTTCACCGCTGCCGGAATTGCAACCCGCCAGCATGGAGGATAGCATGGTTCCGGCCAAAAACAGGGCGCAAATTCTCTTATGACATCCTTTCACATTGATCTCCCTTTCGTAATGATTTCTAAGAAGCCCCAATTCGTTTCCGTGATCCCCGCCCCTCGGGGGCGGGGATCACGGAAACGAGGTCAGCCTTCAATGGGATCTACGGCGTACTTTGCGGTGCGCGCGTCCTGGATGACGCCGGACCAGTTCAGGCCAAAGGCAAAATCATAGGTATTGCCGTCGCTGTCCACATGGCACTCCATGTCCCGGGGGACGTCCTCGTACTGGGCCTCCACGGTCTCCATATTGGCGGGCATCTGGAAGGGCAGAAGGCCGGAGGGTTCGGCCTGGCCGGTCACGATATCCAGCACAGCCTGCTCGGAAACGCTGAAGTACAGCAGGATGGCGTCCACTTGGTCCTCAAATTCAGAGGTGACAAAGGGGTGCGTGGTGTCCACAGCCACGATCACGTGCTCACAGTTTGCGGCCGCATACTCAATAATGTCCAAATCGCCCTCGTTTTTGGCGGTGGAGGATTTGCCGTAGTAGGAGTTGTTCTCCCTGGTGTTCACCATCTGCGCGCCATAGGTGTCCTGCACCTCAATGGTCACCTCATTGCCGCTGATGGAGTTCTGCCGGACATAGGGGGAATTGGCCGTGTAAGTACGGTATTGGAGTGACACGGGCACATAAGCCCCGTTCTCCTTATCATAGCCGCTGGCCCGCGGGCTGGAAACAAACACCAGGGCATAGTCGACACCGGCCAGGTCGGCGGCGGAAGCGCGGATGATGTCGCCGGGGAGGTAGCCGCCGTCCTCGCCGGAGGGGCTGCCCACTGTGTCGGTCACCACGTCCATGTATTGGGAGAGCTGCTCAATGGGGATGGGCAGGGAGAAGCCCGCTTTCCCCTTGGTCATTGTCATAAAATCAAAAGCGCCTTCGTTGTACTGCATGGGCACATAAACCGTGGGCTTTTCACCGTCCGCCTTGTGGATCATGCCGCCGGTATTTTTCAGCATAACAACGGACTTGACCTGGGCGTCATACCCAGCTTCCACAGCCTCGTCGCAGCCCACAATGGACTTGCTCTTTTCGGTGCTCAGATAGGGGTTCTCAAACAGGCCGATCTGCATGGAATTTTTGACGATCCGGGCGCAGGACGTGCGCAGGCGCTCAATGGCGGCCTCCTCGCCATAGGTTTCAACATAGCGCTGGACGGCCTCGTACATAACGTCATACCCCTCGCCCATGCTCACCTGGTCCACGCCGGATTCCAGCAGGAGGTAATGGCGCTCCACCACGTCCAGATCCTCAACGCCATAATTGCTCACCCCGTCGGTGGTAATGCCGTAATCGGTGCAGATCATGCCGTCAAAGCCCAGCTCGTCCCTGAGCAGGTCTGTGATGATGTACTTGTTGTAGCTGGCGCCCATGGTGGTCTCCCCAAGGTAGGCCCCGTCGCTGTCATAGAAGATGGAATACGCCGGCATAACCGCAGCCGCGCTCCCCGTTTTGCCGGAGAGGTTGAAGGTCTCCTGGAAGGACAGCAGGTGGGTGTACAGCTGGTCACCGGGATAAACGTTCCACTTGCCGTATTCCCCCTCATTGTGGGCCTCGCGGCCGCCCTCATTGGTGCCATCCCCGGGGAAGTGCTTCACAACGGCGTTGACGCTGTCCTCGCCCCAACCCAGATCGGTCCCGCTTTCATCATAGGTGGACTGCATCCCGTTGACCAGGGCCGCCGCCATGTCCACGACCAGCTGGGGGTCCTCACCGAGGGTTTCCGCGAACCGGTTATACCGGGGATCGGTGGCCATGTCGACCTGGGGAAGGTTGGGCGTGGTAATGCCCAGGTTGCGGTATTCCTTTGCGTACCAGTTCGCGCGCACCAGCTCCAGCTCAGGGTCGAAGGTGGCGGCCATGCCCAGGTTGCCGGGCCAGGTGGAAATCCCGCTGACGCTGGTTTCGGCGTGCGTCTCAATAGGAATCGCAAGATCCAGCGCCTCCACATATGCCTGGATCATGTTTACATAGGCCACGGTCGTTTCGATGGAGGAAGACACATTGTTCCCAAAGGCCCGCACACCGTGGTCAACTTGATACTTGACGTCATCGCCCATAACCCCGGAACTGCCGGAGCGGTCAAACTGGAGGTTCATCAGGCCGGTGCACTGTTCCAGCGACATCTGGGACGCCAGATCCTGCGCCCGCGTGACATCGTCCAGCCGCCAGTCCTCGTAGGGGTCCAGTTCGCCGTTTTTGTTCATGTCCTTGAAGGCGTACCCACCAGACTGGAGCAGCTTTACGCCGGAGTCGGGGGAATAGCCCAGGGTGGGCCCATCCTGGTTGGTCACTTTGACCCAGCCGTCGGCGGTCGTCTCCTCGGACCACTTCACGTCGCCGGAGCCAAGCTCCTCCAGCTCCCCGGTGCTCACCTGCTGGGAGGGAAGGCCCGCCGCCTCGCTCTCCGCCGGGTTGGAGCTCTCCGCGCCGCCGCTGTTGCAGCCGGCCAGCAGGGACAGCAGCAGTGCCGTAGCCAGCAGCATACTTAGGGTTTTCCGTGTGCGTTTCTTTTTCATTTTTCATGCTCCTTTCACCCTGTCCTTTCAGGCCGGCAGTCTTTGTGTGCCCGGCCCTCACGTGGATAGTGCCATATTACAATAACCAACAGGATAATATTTTGTTTTGGTACGAAATGCACAAATGCGGTACGAGATGTATTTCAAGATCCCATTTCCGGCGGCTGCGCAAAAACAGGGCGGCCCGGCGGGCCGCCCTGTTCAGTGCTGCTTGATAAACTTGTCGATGAAGTACAGCGCCGCGCCGATCTCCGTCGAATGGGAGCGGTACCGGCAGATGGACAGGTACGGCTCCCGCACATAACCGGCGTCAAGTGTCCGCAGCCGCGATTCCATCTCCGCGAAGTGGCGCGCGAGGAACTGGGAGAGCTTTCCCCCAACCACAATTCCGCAGTCCAAAATCACATGGATATTTCGAACGCCAATGGCCAGGTTGTCCAGATAGTCGTCCCACAGCTCGCGGTACTGGGCGTTCCCGCCCTCCACACCGCTGAAAAACTCCTCCAGGGATATGCCCAACGCGTCCGACAGCCTGCCCGTGGAGCAGTACGCCTCCAGGCATCCCCGCTGGCCGCACTCGCAGGTCCTGCCGCCGGGATGGATGCACATATGGCCGAATTCCCCGGAACGGGTATGCGTGCCTAAGTAGGTGCTGCCCGCGATCAAGATTGCGCCGCCCACGCCGCGGCCCACAGACAGATAGGCCATATCCGCCACCCCCGCGCGGTTCCACCATTCCGCGTATCCGCCGGCGTTTGCGTCGTTTTCCATCCAGACGGGATATGGGATATGGCATATCAAATCCGCCGCGGCCATCCGCTTTACTTGGATAGTGGGCGCGTCGGTGATATGCGTCCGGTCGGCGTCCACAATCCCCGGGACCGTAACCCCCACGCCCAGCAGCCGCTGGCGCGACAGCCCCTCCTCATCTATAAAATTCTCAATCGCCCGTGCCATGCTCAGCGCGTATTCCTCATTAGCCTGAAACGGGATGGCCACCGTTTTTGCGCCCAACCTGCGCACCAGCAAATCCACCGCAAGCATACGGATATGCCCGGAGGTCAGCTCTATGCCAATGGCGTAATGTGCTTGGGCGGATAGCGGCTGGCCCTTGGCGGCCCGTTCCCCCACGCTGGAAATAAAATATTGATTCATGCGCACACCCCTAATTCATGCGGTCAGCTAAGATCGCGCTCACTGCAAACCAGTTGTCCCGTTCCAAAATGGTCAAATTCCCGTCGTACCTTTGAACAATCTGCCGGATGATCCCCATGCCCACGCCGTGATTCTCCGCGTCACGTTTTGTTGTGCCCAGATCCGGGTTGTTGGCCAGCACGGAACAAACGATTTTGTTGCGGATTTCTATTTCTATATAGCCCTTAACCTTATTCATGGAAAAATAAATCCCCGGGTCAGTGATGTCGGAGGACGCCTCAATGGCGTTGTCCCACAGGTTGAACAACAGACCGCACAGCATCTCCTGATTGATGGAAATCTGGTCGGGCAGCAGCACGTCCAATTCCACGGGGATCCCCTTCAGGCGCGCCTCGTTTACTTTCTGTGAGAGCAGCAGGTCGATAAAGTGATTCCCTGTGGCAACCAATTCTTTTTCTTCCAGACGGGGCCCAATTTTCTCATGGAGAAACTTCTGCGCCTCCTCGTACCGCTTTTCCAGCAGCATGGACTCTATGAGAAAATAATTGTTTTTCAGCTCATGCCTCATCTGCCGCGTTCTCTCCAGCATTGGTTTTATGTTCTCCATTTGCCGCACTTGAAGCATCAGGCTCTGATTGGAGAGCGCCAGTTCCATCTGTTTTTCGGTTTCATCCGCCACGCGCACCAGGAGGAAGTAGAGGGTGAAATTCATTGTGAGCAGGATCAGCACCATCCCTAGATCATCCTGTTCCGGCAATTCGGCATGGGAGCTGCTGAGGACAATCATAATCGCCAGGGTCAGGTCCGCCAGTACCCAGTACATCGTTGACATCTTAATTTTAATTGGGTGGATCATCCGCCTCAGTACCGGGACAAGCAGCAGCAGGAGCAGAATGGTCATCAGGTTCTGAACGGAGCGCCCACCATCGGCAGAAGGGAATACCACTCCCACCAGCCGATAGCACAGGTACACACTGTTGATGAAAAACAGGAGCGTGCTGATTAGTTGGCTGGCCGCTATGTCCAACGCGGTATATCCAAACAGCAGCGCCCACAAAAACACAAACAGAAGGAATAATTGAAAATTGACCATGGCCGGCAGTCTGCCCTGTAACATCATCCAGCCGCCCAGACCATTGCAGAGCGAAAAGCATACGGTCAGGAAGCCGCCGGCCAAAACCGTATGGGGGATGCTTCTTCGAAGCGGGAACACGGCGGACAGCATCAGCACTACCATCAGGAATTGGGAATTCCCGTACCAATCCAAAACACACTTCAAAAATTCCATCACAAACCCGCCCTCCGCCAATGGAAAAACGAATCCTTTACATCATTTCTTCTATTCCTGCTCATGGGCAACCGCTCTCCGTCGTCCAATGTCACGGAATCATTATCAATCAAATAAATAAACGCGGGGTTTACAAGATAGCTTCGATGAATTTGAATGAATCCCATTGCGCCCAATTTCGCCATCATCTCATTGAACTGGATCTGTATCTCCAGCGTATCGCCGACAGAACAGAGCTTGCAGTATTTGCGGCTGGCCTCCACATACATCAGCTTTCGGATGTTCACAGAGTACATACGGCTGCCTTGCTCGTCGTTGAAGCAAAGGAATTTGTCCGCGCGCCGCTCCAGCTCGATAATGATGTCGTCGCATAATTTGCCTATTTCCTTGCGGAGACGGCTTTTCCGGACGAAGCGGAATGGAGCCACCTCGAATGTTTTGAACACCAGCTCCTCCCGGTTGGATACGAATACAATTAACGAGTCGCCGCCCTGCTCACGAAAGCGGCGGCAGAACTCAATGCCGTCCAGCTTCGGCATGTCAATATCAATCAGCAGCACATCGTAGGAATTCGCCAGCTGAAACCGCTTCTCCAAGGCGGTGGCCCCGCTGTACTCGTCTACAACGGTCGGCTGGCCCCTTCGCTCAAATTCCAGGGAGATACTGCGGGCAATGTGCCGCAGCACAGGCTCCTCATCGTCACAAACTGCAACCGCATACATGGGACCCGCCCTCCCTTCTCAGGATATTGTAACCATACTTTGTGCCTGCTGTCAACCGTTTCAAATCCTATGGGAGTTTTTCCTGATAGACGGGATTGGATCCGGGGCGTTCGCTTTGCCCGCAGCGCTTTGTATCGTTCTATTGTCCATAAAAACAGATCGCCATGGGTCAGCTTCCGAAAAAGCCGACCCATGGCTCGTTTATAGAAGTCCCTCCACCGCCCCAAAATCCATACGCTGTATCTCCACATTCGGCCGTAAATCCGCCTCAGCGTCCATCCGGCGGCTTCGGCTGTGCATGCAGGTTCTCACTTGACGATAAACTGGCAGGCCAGCACGATCAGCACCAGAGCCACCGGATAGGTGGAGGCGTAAGAGGCCGCCACATCGTCCGTTCCGGCCGTGGCGATCAGCGCGCCAAGCGCCGGCGTGCTCGTCATTCCGCCCGTGATGGACCCGAGGCTGTTGAACATGTGGAGCTTTGCGACATATTTGGCGACGACAAATCCCAGGACCATGGGCACCAGCGTCATAAGCGCGCCGTATACGAACACCACCGCGCCATACTTCCGAAGGATCCCCATAAACTCCGCCCCGCCGGGCACGCCGGCCCCGATCAAAAACATGGCCAGCCCAAACTCCCGGAGTGTTTTCAGGGAGGCGGCAGGCATTCTCATGGCGATGCGCCCAATGTGCCCGAAGTGCCCCAGCGCCAAGGCCATGAGCAGCGCGCCGCCCGTATTGCCCAGCGAGAACGCGGCCCCGCCGGGAAGGGGGAGCGTAAATTTCCCCAACAGGACCCCCAAGAAAACTGCCAGTGAAAACGCGCCGATTCCCAGCGGATCCAGCTCAAAAAATTTCTGCGGCCCGCCCTCCTCCGCTTCGCGCGGGGCGGCCCGGATCAGTTCCCGCTCCCGCGCGATATCCGCCTTCAGGAGCTTCGGCACGACCTGCACAAACAGCACCACACCGATCACCCCAAAGGGGTACGCAATGGCGTACCCCGCGGACACCTCGGCCAGCAAAGCGTCGTTGAAGGCAAGCGCATCCTGCGCCGCGGCGAACCCCGGCGTGGTCGTAAGCGCCCCCGAGAGGAGGCCCACGGCCATGGCCGCGTCAAGGCCGGTCAGCCCGGACACCGCCACGCAGACCAGGCTGCCGCTGCCGATGATGACGGCGGCCAGCAGTACGTACGAGCGGGCGTTTTTTCTCAGATTGTGAAAAAAGCCCGGGCCGGCGATGAACCCCACCGCCGTGACAAAGCACAGCAGCCCAATGTTCTGGACCAGCGACATATCGCGCTTCAAAGCGGCGGCGCTAGTCGTCACGATGCCGGCGGCATGGAGCAGCGACCCGTCGGCATACCCGAAATGGCCGAACACCAGCGCGGCCAGGAATACCCCAGCCGTCCCCAGGCCGACACCCTTTATCTGGATCCGCCCGGCCACATAGCCGGCAAACGCGATGACAAAGACGATAAACAGGGTGCTGCTGCAGGCGGAGGTGATGACATGACGTATATAATCCATGGCGGCCTCTCGCGTCAAAGGGCCTCAACAACGGCCGCCATGCCCATGCCGCCCGCGACGCACAGGGACGCGATGCCGCGGCGCAGGCCGCGCCGTCTGAGCTCATGGAGCAGCGTGACGACGATCCTGCTTCCCGAGGAGCCGATCGGATGTCCAAGGGCAATGGCGCCGCCATTGACGTTGATGATATCCATTCTCTCCTCCAGCCCCAGCTCCCGGATACACGCGAGGGACTGGGCGGCAAACGCCTCGTTCAGCTCGATCAAATCCACGCTGTCCAGGCCCAGGCCGGTCATCCGCAGCACCTTGCGCACCGCCTCCACCGGCCCCATACCCATGTACCGCGGGTCCGTCCCGGCGCTGGCAATCCCCCGGATCGTCCCAAGGGGCCGGACCCCCAGCTCGGCCGCCCTGCGCTCGCTCATCAGCAGGAGGGCGGAGGCCCCGTCGTTCCGCCCCGAGGAGTTCCCCGCCGTCACCGTGCCCCCCTCTTTGAATACCGGGCGCAGCGCGGCCAGCTTTTCCATTGAGGTGTCGCGGGGGTATTCGTCGGTATCAAACACGATGGGCGGCTTCTTTTTCCCCTGGGGCACCGTAAGGGGGATGACCTCGTCGCGGAACTTTCCCTCCGCCAGGGCCTTTGCCGCCTTGCGCTGGGACGCGAGGGCGAAGCAGTCCTGGTCCGCCCGGCTTATCCCATACTTTTCCGCTATGTTCTCCGCCGTCATGCCCATATTGAACCTGCCGTAGATATCCTGGGGCTGGGAGCAGAACTGCGCCTCCACAAGGGAATCCTTCAATGCGGCGTTGCCGGTGCCCACCCCCCACCGGGCGTTTGAAAGGTAGAATACGGCGTTGCTCATGCTCTCCGTGCCTCCGCACAGCACAACGCCGTTCTGGCCCATGGCGATGGTGTTGGCCGCGTCCCGCATGGCCATCATGCCGGAGGCGCACGCGCACATGACGGTGGTGCCGGCCGCCCGTTCGGGGATGCCGGATGCCAGCGCGGCATACCGCGCGATATTGGAGTGGTCGGAACTCTGGCGGCACTGGCCGAAGTAGACCTCGTCCACCGCCTCCCCCCCAAGGCCGGCGCGGGCCAGGCCGGCCTTCATCACCGCGGCGGCAAGCTCCGCGGCCCCCAGGGGCTTCAGCGTCCCCCCGAACGAGCCCACCGCCGTCCGGCAGGCATCGACAATTACGACTTTATCCATAACAGCCTCCCATTTGCCGCGTTACAGGCAGTTGATAAATCTGCCCTCGGTTTTCGCCTCCACTTCCTCCAGGGAAGCGCCCGGCATGAGCTCAATCAGCCGCATCCGGCCATTATCGAACCGGAACACCGCCAAATCGGTAATCAGCATATCGGCCGTCCGCAGCGAGGTCAGCGGATATGTGCACTCGCGCAGGATCTTCAGCCCCCCGTCCTTGGCGGTGTGGGTCATGGTGCAGATGATTTTTTTCGCGCCGTCCACCAGGTCCATGGCGCCGCCCACGCCGATGATGTTTTTGCCCGGCACCGACCAGTTGGCGATCCGCCCGTGCTCGTCGATTTGAAGGATGCCCAGGACGGATACATCAATGTGTCCCCCGCGGATCATTCCGAAGGAGGCGGCGCTGTCGAAATAGTCCAGTGGTATGAAGTCAAGGGTGATTGAAGGAAAAATTCAGAGGAAA
>CATABD010000007.1 GCA_949494735.1 uncultured Oscillospiraceae bacterium | reverse complement strand
TCACATCCGGCGTGGGGGTGGACGGGAACAGCCACCCCCAGGGATCGTCTGTAGGTTCCACAAAGGGATCGTCCGTGGGCTCCGCAAAGGGGTCGTCCGACGGGATGGGCTCCTCCGAGGGGACAGGCTCGCTGGTGTGGACGTGGCAGTATCTGCCCTCTTCCCCCAGGTACTCGTACCAGCCCACCAGGGCGTCCGAGTCCCCCACATGGGTGGAACCCACCTGCTCGCGCTGGAAGTCCACCATATACACCGTCTGAACGCTCTCCTCCGGGCAGAACTCCCCGGCCAGATGGTAGCGCCCGATGGGCTCCCCCTTGGCGTTGTTCACCGGGCTGTCCACGCACACCTTCACCGGCACATGGCATTGGCAGTGCTCCTTGGGCGCGTCCTCGGCAAACAGCCGGAAGCTCTGCACCCGGTTGCCCCGCACGTCCTGGGTGCACTCGGGCAGGGACAGCTTGCCGCAGTCTTTGCAGATGTTGTAGGAACTCAGGGTGCCCGGCACCTCAAAGGCCATGTTCTCCTTCCCCTCGTGGAGGATCTCCATCACCTTCTGCCACATGGACACCGACGGGTTTTTGTAGTTGCGGTTGATGACCTCGCTGTTAGGGTAGCCCGTCCACACCGCCCCGGTGTAGTAGGAGGTGTAGCCGCAGAACCAGTAGTCGAAGGTATCGTTGGTGGTGCCCGTCTTGCCCGCCACAGTCTGGCCGGAGATGCGTGCCCCCGTGCCGGTGCCCGAGCTGACGGCGTTGGACAGCATGGAGTTGATATAATAGGCGGTGGTGGATTTGATGGGCCACGTGGGCTCAGGCTTGTTGTCCACAACCACCTTGCCGCCGGCGTCCTTGATCTCCAGCACAGTGGTGGCCTTGGTCAACTGGCCGCCCCGGGGGAAGGTGGCAAACGCCGCCGCCATCTCAAAGGTGGACACGCCCTTGGTCAGGCCGCCCATGGCCAGGGGGCTGCGGTCGATATCCGAGCTCACCTGGCCGTTACTGTTCTCAAAATAGGGCACCATGGAGGTAATGCCGTAGCGGTTGACCATGAAATCGTAGGACGCCTGGGGGGTGACCTGCTCCAGCACCCGCACCGCCACCGTGTTCAGCGACTGGGTGACGCCGTGCAGCACCGTGGTCAGCCCCCCGTAGGTAGGCGTGACGTTGACAGGCCAGGGCCTGCCGTTGAGCTCCTGGGGGCTGTCATCGACAACGGTGGCGGGGGTAATCAGCCCCATCTCAATGGCCGGGGAGTAGACGGACAGGGGCTTGATGGACGAGCCGGGCTGGCGCTTGGTGTCCACCGGGGTGTTCCAGCCCCGGTTGACCGTCTTCTCCTCCGTGCTGCCCATGGCCACCACCAGGCCGGTGGAATTGTCCACCACCGAGATGGCGGAGATCAGCCGCTGCCCGGTCTTGGTGGACACCTGGTCCAGGTTCTCCCGGTTGTTATACACCGCGTCCACCGCCGCCTGGACCTGCGGGTCGTAGGCGCACACGATGGACAAGCCCCCGCTGAACACCCGCTTGCGGCACATATCTTCACTGAGGGTTGTGGTCTCCTTCAGCTTCTCAATCGCCTCGTTGATGACCTGCTCCACATACCAGGAGTAGACGGTGGACGGTTTGTTATCCTGGGTGGCATCCGGATCATCGGAAGCAGTCTGCCTGTCCCGGCCAAACGCCAGCTTCTCCGCGATGGCGGCGTCCCGCTCCGCCTCAGTGATATAGGGCGCGGGCCGGGCCTGGTCCTCCTTGGCCATCTCCTTCAGGATGTTCTCCTGCCGGGCCTTGTTGAACTCCCGGTTGGTCCAGACTGAGCCGCTGTCATAGGAATCCTCCGCCCCGCAGTACTCGCATACCTCGTCCCTGGTCAGGGAGTAGAGCCTGCACTCCGGATTCTGGCACTGGTAGCGCACCACGTCCACCGTACCGTAGGGGGCGTAGAGGGAGGGGTTGTTGGTGATGGCGGCCAGGCTGGCGCACTCGGCCAGGTCCAGCTCCCACACGTTCTTGCCGAAGTAGTACTTGGCCGCGGCCTGGACGCCCCGGCAGCCGTTGCCCATCCAAATTTGGTTCATATACAGGGTGAGGATGTCCTCTTTGCTGTAGTTGTTCTCCAGCTCCAGGGCGGTAAAAATCTCCAGGATCTTCCGGGTGACGGTCACGTCGTCATACTCGGTCACGTTTTTGATGAGCTGCTGGGTGATGGTGGAGCCGCCCTGGATATTTCCGCCGGTGAACATGCGCAGGAGGCCCGAGGCGGTGCGCCGCCAGTCCACCCCCTGGTGGTTCCAGAAGCGCTTGTCCTCAATGGCCACGAAGGCGTTGATGAGGTCCTCCGGGATATCCTTATACTCTATCAACTCCGCGTTTTCCTTGCCGATTAGAGTCTGGAGCTCCACCAGCGCCCCGGTGTTTTTGTCCTGGTAGTAGATCACCGAGTTCTCGTCCATGGTGTAGTCGGACAGGTCCAGGAACGTCCTGGGCATCACCGCCGTTTTCACATAGACGGCGGCGAAGCATACCATAAAACAGCCGGTTACGATACCCACCAGCAGCAGCGTGCCGATGGTCTGGAAAAAGCGGATGATAATGGTGAGCCAAATGGGGCGCCGGCGGCGCTTGCGGCCCCTGGCCCGGGACGGCTGGCGCTGGGCGCCCGGCTGGGCCTCCCTGCGCTCCGGGGTCTGGTTTTGGTTGGTATCTGGCATATTGAGATCCCTCCGATGTATTCAGGCCGCCCCTGCGCGGAGCGGCGCGGGTCCCTCTCTCCCGGGGCGCTGCGCCCCGTATATTGGTGTATTATACCACGCCGGGCGCAATTTGTCCACCCTGGGCAAAACGACGGCTTTCGAGCTGCCCTGGCGGAGGCTTTCGTAGAAATTTCATGTTTCCTCTTGCTTTTTTCCCGCCCAGCCATTACAATAAGGGCAGAGGCGGCAAAGGGCCGCCGGAAGGAGGCGCACTGCCATGAGCGAAGAGTTCGGCCCCGATTTTGTGTCGGTCACCGACGACGAGGGCAATGAATTTGAACTGGAGCATCTGGGCACCCTTGAATATAACGGCCAGGAGTATATGGCCTTTGTCCCGGCGGACATGGACGAGGACGACGAGGATTTCGGCCTGATCCTGCTCAAGGTCATCGAACAGGACGGCGAACAGCTCCTGGCCGACATCGACGACGAGCAGGAGCTGGACGCGGTGTACCAGCAGTTCATGGAGGAGCTGTTCGAGGACGAGGAGGAGTAGCCCGTTTTGCGGCGGCTCAAACGCATCGCACCTACGTTTCGCCTGCGCATGACGCGGTTCTAACCCCTCCGACTTCGGGAAAACCGTTTTGGGGCCTGCGGCCCCGCCCCGGTTTTCCCTGCGCTTCGGCGTTAGCCCGCTGTGCGCAACGGCTCAAACGCATTTACCCCTGCCGGGTTCTAACTACGTGACCTTGCCCTGTTAAAACCCACATTTCTGAAACGGGACGCCCCACTCGCGCGGTGGTTCGCAGACCTCCCGGCCCTCTCCGGAGGATTCTGGACGTTGGGAGCGGTAAAACCAAGCGGAGGCGACCCACCTGCATTCTTGTGCAGGTTTTTAATGGGGCGGCACGGCCACGGCGGGGGTCCTATAAGCAACCGGGCGGGAGGGCTGCGGCCCTCCCGCCTCTTTTTGTGAATTTTCATCTGCGGGGCGAATTTGGCCTTGCAACGGCAGTTTCCCCATGCTATAATGGTGGGCAGCGTCCGCAGGGTTCTATATTTTTGGGGAAACATACCCTTGCGCCGGCGGGTCCCCGCCCGCCGCCATTACACGAATACTGAGAGGATTGATATACCATGAGCGCATCCAGAGAGAAAAAGCAGCGTCAGAACACCGGCCCCTCCGAGCGGTCCGCCAAATTCCAGCAGGAGCAGGCGGCCCGGAGGCGCAAAACCGTCACCTATTCCGTGGCCGGCGGCATCATCGCCGTTCTGGTTGTCGCGCTTCTGGTCTGGAACTCCGGTTTCTTCCAGGCCCGGGCCGTCGCCCTCACCCTGGGAAATGAGGAGCTGACCACGGCGGAGCTGAGCTTCTATTATTACGACACCCGCTATTACTACGCCAGCATGGGCGCCTATATCGGCTTTGACACCACCAAGGGCGACGACGACCAGTTCTACAACGAGGCGGAAAACCAGACCTACCGGGATTACTTCATGGAGACCGCCCTGAAGTCCGCCCAGCGCAACCTGGCCCTGGCCGACCAGGCCGTGAAGGACGGCCACACCGAGGACGAGATCAAGGACAGCCTGGAGGCCACCATCAACTCCTACAAATCCCAGGCGTCCTCCGGCGGCTACAGCTACGGCGCCTATCTCCGGGCCGTCTACGGGCCCTATATGACCCCTGCCGTGTTTGAGAAAATGACCGCCCGCTCCCTGATGGCCGACCTGGCCAACACCGAAAAGGGCAATGCCCTCTACGACGGATACCAGCAGTCCGACCTGGACGCCTACTACGAGGAAAACGCCGACGCGCTGGACACCATTGAGCACTCCTACCTCTACTTTGCCATCCCCGCCGTCAACGACAAGGACGCCGACGGCAACGCGCTGCCCGACGAGGAGCTGAACAAGCTCAAGCAGGAGGCCAAGGACGGCGCCAAGGATAAGGCCGAGGCCGCCCTGGAGGCCGTGAAGGGCGGCAGCTCCTTCCAGTCCCAGATCGACAAGTACGAGCTGGCCACCGCCGCCGACCACGCCAAGACCGTGGGCACCGGCAACGTCAACGCCACCTTCCGCGATCAGCTGCTCCAGCTGGACGAGGACGTGTGCGAGCTGGTGGACACTGAGAACGGCTATTACGTCATCTCCTTCCATGGCCGCTACCTGGCCGACGAGCCCACCCGGGACACCCGCCACATCCTGGTCCGGGCCGAGAGCGCCACCGGCGAGGAGAACACCCTGGAGGCCCCCACCGACGAGGCCTGGGCCGCCGCCAAGGCCAAGATGGATGAAATCCAGGCCGCCTGGGACTCCAGCGACAAGAGCGAGGACGCCTTCGCCAAGCTGGCCGACGAGAACTCCGAGGACGGAGGCTCCAACACCAACGGCGGCCTGTACCAGCGCATTTCCCAAGGCCGCTTTGTCCCCGAGTTTGACCAGTGGCTGTTCGACAGCGCCCGTAAGGGCGGCGATGTGGACCTGGTCCAGCATATTGCCGCTGACGGCGCCCTCGCCAGCGATGACTACTACGGTTATCACCTGGTATACTACGTGGGCGAGAACGAGCCGGTCTGGATGGGCTCCGCCCGTTCCGCCCTGGCCAAGACCGCGCTCACCGAGTGGGTGGACGGCCTGGCTGAGGGCTACCCCGCCGCGGAGGCCGGCGGCGCCCGCTACCTGGGCAAGTAACCACAAACGCGCAAGGGCCAGACAAACTGTCTGGCCCTTGTTTTATGGGAGGTATTCCAAATATGGACGAGCAATTCATCCGCACCCGGATGCTGCTGGGCGCCCCCGCCATGGAACGGCTGGGCAAAAGTCATGTGGCCGTTCTGGGCCTGGGCGGCGTGGGGAGCTGGTGTGCCGAGGCCCTGTGCCGCTCCGGCGTGGGGGAGCTCACTCTGGCCGACCAGGACACGGTTTCGGTGAGCAACCTCAACCGGCAGGCCGCCGCAGTGTGGGCCACCGTGGGCATGGAAAAGGCCCGGGCCTGCGCCCAGCGCCTTGCCGGCATCGCCCCCGGCTGTGTCCTCCACCCCCTGCCCCTGCGGTATGAGGCGGACAGCCGGGAGGAATTTTTCCGGACAGGCTACGACTACATTGTGGACGCCATCGACCTGGTGAGCTGCAAGCTGGACCTGATTGAGACCGCCCACGCCCGGGGCATCCCCATCATCTCCGCCCTGGGCACGGGCAACAAGCGGGACGCCCAGCTGCTGCGCATCGCCGACATCGCCCAGACCGAGGGCTGCCCCCTGGCCCGGGTGGTGCGCAAAGAGCTGCGCCGCCGCGGCATCCCCCACCACAAGGTGGTGTTTTCCCCCGAGCAGCCCCGCAGCGCCGGGGAGGGGGACGAGACCCCCCCGCCGGGGCGGCGGTCCATCCCCGCCAGCGCCATGTGGGTGCCCGCCGCGGCGGGGCTGCTGCTGGCCCAGGCGGTTATTCTGGAGCTTGCGGGGTGCGGCGGCTGAGCCGCTCCCACGCCTTGCCGGCCACCCACGCGCCCAACAGGCCGCACAGCGAACCGATGGCCGCCCCCGCCAGCACATCGCTGGGGAAGTGAACCCCCACGTACAGCCGGGACAGGCCCATCACCACGGCTGCGCAGACCGCCGATACCTTCATCCACTTTTTCGGCGCGGACATGCACACCGCCAGAGCAAAGGCAAAGGCGGCGTTGGTGTGCCCCGAGGGGAAGGAATTGGGGTCGTGCTCCGGCACCAGGTTGACAAAGTTTTCGATGACCAGCCACGGCCTTGGCCGGGCCATAATGGGCTTGATGGTGAAGTTCACCACAATAAGTCCGATGAGCATGGCGCACAGCGCCGACACTCCCGCCCTCCGGGTGGGCTTGAACAGCAGCAGCAGCACCCCCAGGGCGATGAACAACATCCCCGTGTTGCCCAATTGTGTGTACAGCTTCATAAACGGATCCAGTACGGCGCAGCGTATGTTCTGGGCGATCCAGACCAGAATCTGTTCGTCCAGCTGCTGAATGACTTCCGGCACGGCAATTCCCCCTTCTCCCTTGACCTGCGGGAAAAAATATGTATACTGGTAGATGCCCTCTATTGTATCTGATTTGGCCGCCCTTGGCAAGCGGCTGCTTGCAAAAAGTGTCGGGCTATATTATAATGTAAAATTAATCCCCCAACCATCCAGTCATTGCGAAAGGCGGGCCATTCATGAAACAGATCGCGTTCTTCCAAACAGACCTCCGGGTGGGCGGCGTCCAGAAATCCCTGGTGAATATCCTCAACGACATCGACTTCAGCCGCTGCTGCGTCGACGTCTATCTATTTGACGACCAGTGTTTTTTCGACCTGCCCGCCCATGAGAACCTGCACATCAAATACCTCACACCCCCGCCCGGCTTCTTCCGGGTGCTGTACTTCGGCCTGACCCAGGTGCTGCTGGGCGACGTTACCGGCGGCAGGCGGTACGACGTGGCGGTGGATTTCAACAGCTACCAGAACGAGTGCGCGGCGGGCGTCATCAACGCCAACGCCAAAAAACGGGTGATGTGGATTCACAACGACGTGGAGGTCAAGCGGAAAAACGAGCCGAAATACCGCATACTCTGGCACTTCTTTAAGGGGAAGCTGCGCCACTATGATGAATTTGTGGCCGTATCCCCCGGCATCATCGACGGCTTCCGCCGGGTGTCCGGCATTCAGGATAAACCCATCACCGCCATCCCCAACCACATCGACACCGGTGAAATCTTCCGCAAAGCCAAGCTGGACGTGGATTTTTCCGTGGATCCCGCCAAGCTCAACCTGTGTTCGGTAGGCCGCATCTGCCATCAGAAGGGCTACGACCTGCTGATGGGCTATCTGGCCCAGGTAAAGCAGTCCCGCACCGACTTCCATTTCTACCTCATCGGCGACGGCCCCGGCCGGGCGGCGTTGGAGGGGCAGATCAGGGAGCTGGGGCTGGAGGGGTTTGTCACCCTGCTGGGCAACCAGACCAACCCCTTCTGCTATATGGACAAGATGGACGGTTTTGTCCTCACCTCCCGCTACGAGGGCCAGGGCATGGTCATCTGGGAGGCAAAGGCCCTGGGCCTGCCCCTGTATATCTCCAAAAACCTGGAGCCCTACAACCCCGGCGTCACCGGCTGCGGCGACATGGTACAGGCCCTGCTGGCCGCCCAAAAGCCCGCGGAAAAGGTTTACGACGACCTGTCAGATTACAACGCCGAAATCACCCGGCGCGCCGACGCCGTACTGGGGCTGTGACGGGCGGCGCGGATCAGAGGAGCGACAGCGATATGGGCCAACGCGGTTTACAATCTAATAAGCGCTCGGGGATTTTGATCTGCGGCTCCTACGGGCTGGGCAACACCGGCGACGAGGCCATCCTGAAGGCCATCCTCCGGGAGGCCCGCGCCGCTGCGGGCGGGGAGACGCTCACCGTCCTGTCCCGGAACCCCGCCGAGACCACCGCCCGCCACGGCGTGGCCGCCCTGCACATGTTCGACATCCCCGGCATACTGCGTGTCATGGGCCGGGTTCGGCTCTATATCAACGGGGGCGGCAGCCTGATCCAGGACGCCACCTCCCGGCGCAGCCTGCTGTACTATCTCTTCACCCTGCGCGCCGCCAGGGCCAGGGGGTGCAAGGTGCTCATGTACGGCTGCGGCATCGGGCCGGTGACCCGTCCGGGGGATGTGGCGCTGGTCCGCCGGGTGCTCAATACCTGCGTGGACGCCATCACTCTCCGGGAGGACGCCAGCCTGGCCGAGCTCAAGCGCTTCGGGGTGGACAAGCCAGAGACCGTCCTGGCCGCCGACCCGGTGCTCTCCCTCCAGCCTGCGCCGGAGGAGGAGACGGACGCGCTGATGGCCAAGCTGGGGCTGGAGTCCGGCGGAGCCTATTTGGGCGTGTGCCTGCGCACCTGGAAAGGTTTTGAGGACAAGGCGCCCGTCATTGCCGGGGCGGTGCGCTATGCCCGGGACAAGTACGGCCTCACCCCGGTATTCCTGTCCATCAACCACATTTCCGATGGCGACGCCGCCGACCTGGTGTGCGCCCACCTGGACGGCCCACGGCCCTGTATTCTGCGCCAGCCCCTCAGCTCCGAGCTGATGCTGGGGCTCACCTCCCGGATGCAGGCGGTGATCTCCATGCGGCTTCACGGCCTGATTTTCGCCGCCGGGCGGGGCGTCCCCCTGGTGGGCATCACCTACGACCCCAAGGTCAGCGGCTTTTTATCCTATATGGGCCAGGAGCTTTACCAGGATCTGGACCGGCTCACCAGCGACAGCCTGCGGGACATGCTGGATCGGGCGCTGGCCCTCTGCAACCACCGGGATGAGCTCCACGCCGCCGTGGAGCGCCTGCGCCGCCTGGAGCAAAACAATTCCGACGTCCTGCGCCGCCTGCTGGCGGACGGGGACGGCCCGGGGGTGGCCCCATGAAGCAGCTGCTCTGCCTGGCCCACGCCCCCTGGCGGGCCCGGCCCGACCGCACCCAACAGCTGCTGGCCCGGCTCACCGGCGCACAGATCCTCTTTTTCGAACCCGCCCCCCGCCGGGGCGGACCCATGCCCGGGCAGGGCCGGCGGGTGCGCGCCCATATCACCGTCTATACCCTGCCCGCCCCCCTCCCCTACCCCCAGGACACGTCGGTGCTCCAGCGCCGGCGGCTGGACCGGGCGGTGGGCTTCATCCAGCAGGTGATGGAAAAGCACCGATTCCGGGAGCCTGTGCTGTGGTGTTCCTCCCCCCTCCACGCCCAATTTCTGGACGAGCTGGCCTACCGGGGGGTGGTATACGACTGTAACCGCTATTGGGGCGACGAATTTCTGGACTGGGAGAGCGACCTCACCCGTCACGCCGAGGTGGTGTTTGCCGCCTCCTTCGGCCTCATCAAACGGCTGTCCCCCTGCAATGACAACATCGCCCTGCTGCCCAACGGGGTGAATCCTGTGCTGTTCCAGCAGAAGGAGCACACCGTCCCCCCTGCCCTGGCCAACCTCCCAGGCACGCGTGTGCTGGGAAGATTGGGCCGGGTAGACGGCCAGGTGGATCTGGATCCCTTGCTCTACGCCGCCCGCCACCGGCCAGAGTGGACCTTTGTACTCATGGGCCCGGTGACCAGGCCGGGGGCGGACCAGCTGCGGGGGCAGGAAAACATCGTGCTCACCGGGCCGGTAAACCCACTGGATGTGCCGGACTATCTATACTGCTGCGATTTGCTGTTCGACCTGGCCCGCCGGGACCGTCCGGTGGGCGATGTGGTTCCCAGCCGGGTATACGAATACCTGGCCACGGGCAGGCCCGTCGTCACCGTGGTGGATCCCAGCGTCCAGGAGACCATCCCGGAGCTGGCGGCCGCCGCCTACGACGGCCCCGGTTTCCTGCGCCGGTGCAAGAGCGCCTTTGGGGAGGATCCTTCCTTCCCCCGGCGGCGGCGGGAGCTGGCCCGGCAGTCCTCCTGGGCTGGCCGCGCGGCCCAAGTGTCCGGCATTCTGGAGGCGACGGGGTTGTTTTGAGCGTTTCGCCTTGGACGGCCCTCCCCCGCCCCAAAGGATTGTATAAGCCTACGAAAATGGGGAAAAGCCTTGATTTCTCAGTTCCCCTTAGCTAAAATGGAACTGACCATTTGGAAAAGAGGTGGCTGTCGTGGCGCATCCCCAACCTGTCCATCCGGGCTTCCGTCTCCGCGGCCCCATTGCGTCCAAATTTGTCCACTGAGCAAAACAGGCTGCCCGCATACGCGCGGCGGCCTGCTTCTTTTTACTTTGTACACCCAAAGGAGGATTTTCATGAAAAAAGTCGCCGTCATCATGGGCTCCGACTCCGACTGGCCGGTGGTCAAGGGGGCCTGCGCCCAGCTGGAGGAGTTCGGCATCCCCTATGAGGCCCACATACTCAGCGCCCACCGCACCCCCGCCGCCGCCGCGGACTTTGCCAAGAACGCCCGGGCCAACGGCTTCGGCGTGTTCATCTGCGCGGCGGGCATGGCCGCCCACCTGGCTGGGGCCTTTGCCGGGAATTCCACCCTGCCCGTCATCGGCATCCCCATGAAGGGAGGGGCCATGGACGGGCTGGATGCCCTGCTCTCTACCGTCCAAATGCCAAGCGGCATCCCCGTGGCCGCCGTGGCCATCAACGGGGCCAAGAACGCCGCCGTGCTGGCCGCCCAGATTCTGGCCGTCTCCGACGATGGGCTGGCGGCAAAGCTGGACGGGGCCCGGGACAATATGGCCGCGCAGATTGCCGAGAAGGAGGCCAAGCTCCAGACGGAGCTGAATGAATCAGCACACTTTTGAAAGGAAGTTTTATTATGAACAAGATCGAGCAGCTCTACGAGGGCAAGGCCAAAAAAGTTTTCTCCACCGAGGACCCCAACGTGGTCATCGTGTCCTACAAGGACGACGCCACCGCCTTTGACGGGCTGAAAAAGGGCACCATCACCGGCAAGGGGGCCATCAACAACCAGATGACCAACTTCCTCATGCGGCAGCTGGAGAAGGCGGGGGTGCCTACCCACTTCGTGGAGGAGCTTTCCGCGCGGGAGACCGCCGTGAAGAAGGTGTCCATCGTCCCCCTGGAGGTCATTATCCGCAACATCTCCGCCGGGTCCTTCGCCAAGCGGTACGGCGTGGAGGAGGGCATCGTGTTCGACGCGCCCACCGTGGAGTTCTCCTACAAAAACGACGACCTCCACGACCCCCTCATCAACGACCACCACGCCGTGGCCCTCAAGCTGGCCACCTGGGAGGAGATCGAGCTCATCAAAAAGTACGCCTTCCAGGTGAACGACTTTTTGAAGGCGGAGCTTGCCGCCTGCGGCGTCACCCTGGTGGACTTCAAGCTGGAGTTCGGCAAGACGGCCGACGGGACCATCGTGCTGGCCGACGAGATCAGCCCCGACACCTGCCGCTTCTGGGACTCCAAGACGGGCGAAAAGCTGGACAAGGACCGTTTCCGCCGGGACCTGGGCAACGTGGAGGGGGCCTATCAGGAGATGAGCCGCCGCCTGATGGGGAAGTAAGCCATGGATTTTGGCATCATCGGCGGCCCGGACGGCCCCACTGCTGTCTTTACGGGGGGCGACCCCATGGGGTTTATCCTCATGCTGCTCCTGGCCGCGGCCCTTGTCGGGGGCGCAATTTGGCTTTTCCGGCGCAAGCATAAGAAATAAGGAGGCTCTGTATGGGCGGATTTTTTGGCGCGATTTCCAAGCGCGACGTGACCCTTGACATTTTCTTCGGCGTGGACTACCACTCCCACCTGGGCACCCGCCGGGGCGGCATGATTATTTATGACCAGGAAGACGGTTTCCAGCGGCAGATCCACTCCATCGAGAACACCCCCTTCCGCACCAAGTTTGAAAAGGACCTGCAAAAGTTCCACGGCACCTCCGGCATCGGCTGCATCAGCGACACCGACCCCCAGCCCCTGCTGGTGCGCTCCCACCTGGGCGTGTACGCCATCTCCACCGTGGGCATCATCAACAACGCGGAGGAGCTGGTGGAGGACTATTTCAACGGCCACGCCCGGCAGTTCATGGCCATGAGCTCGGGCAAGGTGAACGCCTGCGAGCTCACCGCCGCCCTCATCAACCAGAAGGATTCGCTGGTGGAGGGCATCCGGTACGCCCAGCAGGTTATCGACGGCTCGTCCACCATCCTCATACTCACGCCCGACGGCATCGTGGCCTCCCGGGACCGGCTGGGCCGCCTGCCCGTGCTCATCGGACGGAACGGCGAGGGCTGCTGTGTGTCCTTCGAGTCCTTCGCCTGCACCAAGGTGGGGTATGAAAACGCCTACGAGCTGGGCCCCGGCGAGATCGTCCGGGTCACCGCGGACGGCTGGGAGACCCTGGCCCCCGCCGGGGACAAAATGCGCATCTGCGCCTTTTTGTGGACCTACTACGGCTATCCCAACTCCAACTACGAGGGGCAGAACGTGGAGGTCACCCGCTGCCGCAACGGCGAGATCATGGCCCGGGCAGAGGCGGCCAAAGGGGCCATCCCAGACGTGGACTGGGTGGCCGGGGTGCCCGACTCCGGCGTCCCCCACGCCATCGGCTACGCCAACGCCAGCGGCAAGCCCTTCGCCCGGCCCTTCGTGAAGTACACCCCCACCTGGCCCCGCTCCTTCATGCCCGCCAACCAGGAGGTGCGCAACCAGGTGGCCAAGATGAAGCAGATCCCCGTCCCCGAGCTCATCCAGGGGAAAAAGCTGCTCTTTGTGGACGACTCCATCGTCCGGGGCACCCAGCTGCGGGAGACGGTGGACTTCCTCTACGGCGCGGGGGCCAGGGAGGTGCACATGCGCTCCGCCTGCCCCCCCATCATGTACGGCTGCAAATACCTGAACTTCTCCCGGAGCAACTCCTCCATGGAGCTGCTGGCCCGGAAAACCGTCCAGGAGCTGGAGGGGGACGAGGGGCAGAAGCACCTGGAGGAATACGCCGACTCCTCCACCCGGCGGGGCCAGTGCCTTCTCAAGTCCATCTGCGAAAAGCTGGGCTTCGACTCGCTGGGCTACCAGTCGCTGGACGGACTGCTGGAGGCCATCGGCATCGACAAGGACAAAATCTGTACCTACTGCTGGACTGGGAAAGAATAAAAGACAAGGAGAGGGATATTTATGATCGAGTCAAGATGCGGCATCCTGTGCGGGCAGTGTGAGTACCGGGAGCAGATGGGCTGCGCCGGCTGTGTGAACATTGACAAGCCCTTCTGGGGGGACGCCTGCCCTGTGAAAGCCTGCACCGAGGGCAAGCCCCATGACCACTGCGGCCAGTGCGCGGAGTTCCCCTGCCAGCTGCTCAACCAGTTCGCCTACGACGAGAAACAGGGCGATGGCGGCAAGCGCATCGAGCAGTGCAGGCTGTGGAAAGGGGCGGGGCAATGAACAACTCCCACTCCCAAGCCTACGCCGCCGCCGGGGTGGACATCGAGGCGGGGTACAAGGGCGTCCAGCTGATGAAGCGGCACGTGAAGCGCACCATGATCCCCGGCGTGGTCAGCGGCATCGGCGGCTTCGGCGGCCTGTTCGCCCCCGATACGGCCGGCATGGAGGAGCCCATCCTGGTGTCCGGCACCGACGGCGTGGGCACCAAAATCCGGGTGGCCCAGCTCATGGGCAGGCATGACACCATCGGCATCGACTGCGTGGCCATGTGCGTCAACGACATCATCTGCTGCGGGGCCAAGCCCCTGTTCTTCCTGGACTATATCGCCATCGGCAAAAACGACCCGGAAAAGGTGGCGTCCATTGTGTCCGGCGTGGCGGAGGGCTGCGTCCAGTCCGGCTGCGCCCTCATCGGCGGCGAGACCGCCGAGCACCCCGGCGTGATGAACCCGGACGACTACGACCTGGCGGGCTTTGCCGTGGGCATTGTGGACAAGGCGAAGATGATTGACGGCAGCCGGATGAAGGCCGGGGACGTGATCCTGGCCCTGCCCTCCAGCGGCCTGCACTCCAACGGCTTCTCCCTGGTGCGCAAGGTGTTCGACATCGAACACGCCGACCTCAACAGGCCCCTGGACGGGCTGGACGGCAAATCCCTGGGGGAGGAGCTGCTCACCCCCACCAGGCTGTACGTCAAGCCCGTGCTGGCCGCCCTCCGGGCCGCCCGGGTGTACGGCGCCAGCCACATCACCGGCGGCGGGTTCTACGAGAACATCCCCCGCTGCCTGCCCGAGGGGATGACCGCCAAAATCCAAAAATCCGCCCTGAGCATCCCCCCCATCTTCTCTCTGCTCCAGGAAAAGGGCGGCATCCCGGAGCGGGATATGTTTAACACCTTCAATATGGGCACGGGCATGGTGCTGGTGGTGGACAAGGAGGACGCAGCAAAAGCCGTGGCCGCCCTGGATGGGGCGGGAGCGGCCCCCAGGATCATCGGCGAAGTGGTTCCCGGCGGCGGGGGTGTGGAGCTGCTATGAGCGCGGTCAAACGCATCGCCGTGCTGGTGTCCGGCGGGGGCACCAATTTGCAGGCCCTCATCGACGCCCAGGAACAGGGGGACATTATTAGCGGCCGCATCGCCGCCGTCATCGCCTCCAAACCCGGCGTTTACGCCCTGGAGCGGGCCAAGCAGGCGGGCATCCCCAGCTATGTGGTGGCCCGGAAGGACTACCCGGACAGCCGGGCCATGACCGTAGCCCTGGTGGACAAGCTCAAGGGGCTGAACATCGACCTGGTGGTATTGGCGGGCTTCATGACCATATTCACAGAAGAGATGGTCAATGCCTACCCTAACGCCATTCTCAACGTCCACCCAGCCCTCATCCCCTCCTTCTGCGGCAAGGGGTACTACGGCCTCCACGTCCATGAGAAGGTGCTGGAATACGGCGTCAAGCTGTCCGGCGCAACCGTCCACTTCGTCAGCGAGGAGTGCGACGGCGGGCCCATCGTGCTCCAAAAGGCGGTGGCGGTGGAGGAGGGCGACACCCCCGAAGCCCTCCAGCGCCGGATCATGGAGCAGGCGGAGTGGGTCATCCTTCCCAAGGCGGTGTCCCTGTTCTGCCAGGGCCGCTTGAAGGTGGAGGGCCGGACCGTCCGTATTTTGAAGCCGCTACAACTTTCAAAGGAGTGTCTTCAATGACCGACATGGTTGAATATTTACAGAACAACCCCTATCCCGGCCGGGGCATTATGCTGGGCCGCTCCGCCGACAATAAAAGCGCCGTCATCGCCTACTTCATCATGGGCCGCAGCGAGAACAGCCGCAACCGGGTCTTTGAGGAGACAGAGGACGGTATCCGCACCCGGGCCTTCGATGAGTCTAAAATGACCGACCCCTCCCTCATCATCTACCACCCGGTGCGGCGGATGGACAACGGCGTCATCATCGTCACCAACGGCGACCAAACCGACACCATCCGGGACAACATCCTGGCGGGCCATTGCTACCGCCACGCCCTGAACACCCGCACCTTCGAGCCGGACGGCCCCAACTACACCCCCCGCATCTCCGGGGTGGTGAAGCCCAACGGCTCCTATGACCTATCCATCCTCAAAAGCCTGGACGGCGACCCCGCCTGCGCCTGCCGGTACTTTTTTGAGTACGAGGCCCCCAGAGCCGGGGTGGGCCATTTCATCCACACCTACGAGCGGGACGGCAGCCCCCTGCCCTCCTTTGAGGGGGAACCCCGGCGGGTGGCCATCACCGCCCCCGATGCGGAGACGCTGGCGGGCGACCTGTGGCTGGCGCTGAACGAGGACAACCGGGTGTCCCTGTTTGTGCGGTATATCGACCTGGAGACGGGGGACGACGAGACCTCCATCATCAACAAACATTGGGAGGCTTGAACATGACCGAACTGGAACTGAAATACGGCTGCAATCCCAACCAGAAGCCCGCCCGCATCTTCATGGAACGCGGTGAGCTGCCCCTCACCGTCCTCAACGGCAAGCCGGGGTACATCAATTTCATGGACGCGCTGAACTCCTGGCAGCTGGTGAAGGCCCTGAAAGCCGCCACCGGCCTGCCCGCCGCCGCCTCCTTCAAGCACGTCTCCCCTGCCGGGGCTGCCCTGGGCCTGCCCCTGTCCGAGGTGGAGCGGCAGATCTACTTTGCCCCCAAGGGGGAGCTCTCCCCCATCGCCTGCGCCTATATCCGGGCCCGCGGGGCCGACCGGCTGTGCTCCTACGGCGACTGGGCGGCACTGAGCGACACCTGCGACGGGGACGCCGCCCGGTATCTGGCCCTGGAGGTATCCGACGGCGTGATCGCCCCGGACTACACCGCCGAGGCTTTGGAAATTTTGAAAACCAAGCGCAAGGGCGGCTACAACGTGGTGAAGATCGACCCGGATTACACCCCCGCCCCCATTGAGCGCCGCAATATCTTCGGCATCACCTTTGAGCAGGGCTACAATGACCTGACCATCGGCGAGGATATGCTGGAAAACATCGTCACCCGGAACAAGGACCTGCCCCAGCAGGCCCGGCACGACATGCTGCTCTCCCTCATCACCCTGAAATACACCCAGTCCAACTCGGTGTGCTATGTGAAGGACGGACAGACCCTCGGCGTGGGCGCGGGCCAGCAGAGCCGCATCCACTGCACCCGGCTGGCCGGGAACAAGGCGGACACTTGGTGGCTGCGCCAGCATCCCAAGGTGCTGGGCCTCCCCTTCGTGGACGGCATCCGCCGCCCCGACCGGGACAACGCCATCGACATCTACATCTCCGACGAGCACGACGACGTGCTGGCCGAGGGGGTGTGGCAGAACACCTTCAAGGCGCGCCCCGAGGCGCTCACCGCAGCGGAGAAAAAGGAGTGGATCGCCAAGCAGTCCGGCGTCACCGTGGGCTCCGACGCCTTCTTCCCCTTTGGCGACAACGTGGAGCGGGCCTTCAAATCCGGCGTGAAGTACATCGTCCAGCCCGGCGGCTCCATCCGGGACGACCATGTGATCTCCACCGCCGACAAGCACGGCATGGTGATGGCCTTCACCGGGACCCGTTTGTTCCACCATTGAGGACGGACGACCAGGCGCGGCTGGCCGCCTTTGAAAAAATGCTGGCGGACGTGCAGGCAAATTATGCCGAGCTTGTGGCCCGGATGGACAGGCTCAAGGCGGAAAAGAAGGAGAAATCCGCCACCTTCCGGCAGTATTGGAGCAACAAAATGACCTGCCAATACATGCTGTCCATGTACCGGCAATACGGGCTGATTGACAACGCGGCCCAGGAAAACGAGGAGAATCACCTATGAGAGTTTTGGTTGTTGGGTCGGGCGGCAGGGAACACGCCATCTGCTGGAAATTGAAGCAGTCGCCCAAGGTCACCGAATTGTTCTGCGCCCCGGGCAACGGGGGCATTGCCCAAACCGCCAAGTGCGTGGATGTGAAGGCCACCGACGTGGACGGCATGGTGAAGTGGGCGAAGGACAACGCCATGGACTTTGTGGTGGTGGCCCCGGACGACCCCCTGGCCCTGGGGATGGTGGACGCCCTGGAGGGGGCGGGCATACCCGCCTTCGGCCCCCGGGCCAACGCCGCCATCGTCGAGGCCAGCAAGGCGTTTTCCAAGGAATTGATGAAGAAATACCACATCCCTACCGCCCGGTATGAAACCTTTACCGAACTGGACAAGGCGCTGGCCTATATTGAGGAACAGGGCGCGCCCATCGTGGTCAAGGCGGACGGGCTGGCCCTGGGCAAGGGGGTGGTGGTGGCCGCCACCGTGGACGAGGCCAAGGCCGCCGCCCGGGAGATGATGGCGGACAAGAAGTTCGGCGAATCCGGCTCCACCGTGGTCATTGAGGAGTGCATGACCGGGCCGGAGGTGACAGTGCTGGCCTTTGCCGACGGCGAACATGTGCGCACCATGCCCGCCAGCCAGGACCACAAGCGGGCCTTTGACGGCAACCGGGGCCCCAACACCGGCGGCATGGGGGCCGTCTCCCCCCCGCCCCAGTACACGCCGGAAACCGCCCGGCGGTGTATGGACGAGATTTTCCTGCCCACCATCCGGGCGCTGAAGGCGGAGGGCCGGCCCTTCCACGGGGTCATCTACTTCGGGCTGATGCTCACCCCCGACGGCCCCCGCGTGGTGGAGTACAACGCCCGGTTCGGCGACCCGGAGTGCCAGGCGGTGCTGTCCCTGCTGGACAGCGACCTCCTGGACATCTTCACCGCCTGCCGGGAGGGCACGCTGGACCGGATGGACATCCGTTGGAAGGATCAGGCCGCCTGCTGCCTGGTGCTGGCCTCCGGCGGCTATCCGCTGGACTATCAGAAGGGCTATCCCATCTCCGGGCTGGAGGAGGCGGGAAAGTCCGCCGTGGTGTTCCACGCGGGCACCAGGCTGGGGGAACACGGCGAATACCTCACCAACGGGGGCCGGGTGCTGGGCGTCACCGCCCTGGGGGGCACCCTGGACCAGGCCATCGCCAGCGCCTACGCCGCCGCCGCGCCCATCTCCTTCCAGGGGATGCACTTCCGCCGCGACATCGGCCGCGCGTTTTAATTTCCGATAAAAAGGGGCCTCCGTATCAAATTGATACGGAGGCCCCTTTCCTCTCACCGCAGGCTGAACGCCGCGATAGCCGCAAAGAGCGCGATGGTGCAGATGGTGTGCACCGACAGGGCGGTGGAAATGTACTTCCCCTCCTCCCCCACATCGGCAAACAGGGGGATGATAAAGGGGGCCGGCAGGGCATAGAGGATCATCAGCGCGATCTGCAGCCCCTCGTCATAGGGCACGATGCGGAACAGGATGAAGCTCACCAGCGCCAGCAGCCCCCCCATGACGGCCAGGCGGCACGCCACCGTCACCGCCACGGGCCGCAGGAGGGACTTGTCCAGGTCCAGCTCATAGCCCACCACCAGCAGCACCAGGGCGCTGGTGGGCGCGGTAAGCATGGAGATGGTCCCCGTCACCACTCCGGCGGCGGGGCCGGACAGCACCCATTCCCCCACACCCAGCACCCCCAGGAGGATGCCCAGGGCCATGCCGATGCAGCACTTGTTGGTCACCATGTTCTTTACCAGACCGCCCACCGTGGGCCTGCGCCCGTCGGTGAGGGAGAGGAAGCCCAGAAACGCCGTGTAGGCAAACACCGTCTGCCCCAGATCCACGGCGGCAAAGCCGGACTGCTCCCCCATCAGCACGCCGTACAGGGCGTAGCCCAGCATGCCGCCCTCGGCGCTGGCCAGCAGAAAGGGGAAAAACTTCCCATGGGGGGCGGCCAGCTTCCGCAGCGCGAAGCCCAGCCCCAGGGCCAGGGCAAACCCGGCGTACACCAGCACGAAAATCAGCGCCACCGACAGGGAGTATTTGGCGGTGAAAAAGGCGTTGAACAGCACCACCGGCAGGCAGATGTCCCCCACCACCGCCTTGAGCCCCGCCAAGCCCTTCATGTCGAAGATATTTTTCCGGCGGCACACCATGCCCAGCGCCAGCAGCGCCACGATGGGCAGCACCATTTGGAGCACCTGCAACGCCATAAACATCCCTCATTTCTCAATCAATTGCTTCTCCGCCCCAATAGGGCGGAGAATATCCCGCGCCAACCACAAAGGGGAGGGGAAAGGCATCTGTCTTTCCCCTCCCCCATTCTCAGCGCAGCCTCTTACTTGTGGATCTCGTCCTGGAAGAACTCCAGGGCCTCCTTGTCGGTGGCCCCCTTGTGGACGATCATGGACACCGCCTGGGCCATGGCCACGGGATGGGTGCTCTGGAAGATGTTCCGGCCCATATCCACGCCGTGGGCGCCCTTCTGGATCACGCCGTAGGCCAGCTTGAGGGCGTCCGGCTCGGACAGCTTCTTGCCCCCGGCCACCACGATGGGCACCGGGCAGGCGGCCACAACCTCCTCAAAGTTCTCGCAGTCGTAGGTCTTGACCACCTGGACGCCCATCTCGGCGATGATGCGGGTGGCCAGCTTAAAGAAGCGGTCGGTGCGGGCCATGTCCTTGCCCACGGCGCACACGCCCATGGTGGGAATGGAGTAGCGCATACCGGCGCTGATGACTCGGTTCAGGTTGTCCAGGCTGGACAGCTGGCCGTCCGCGCCGATGAAGGTCTGCACCGCCATGCAGTCGGCGTTCATGCGGATGGCGTCCTCAATGTCCACCGCCACCACCTCGTGGCTCAGGTCGTCCTGGAGCATGGAGGAGCCGGAGGTGACCCGCAGGGCCACGCTCTTCACGATCTCCGGGGGAACGCAGGTGCGCAGCGCGCCCCGGGTGCCCATGAAGCAGTCCACATAGGGGGCCAGCTGGGGCAGCAGCAGGTCAAGGCGCTCCAGCCCTGCGGTGGAGCCCATGAAATAGCCGTGGTCAAAGGCGAACATGACGGTGTTGCCGCTCTCGGGGTTGAAAATGTTGGCCATGTGCTTCTTCATGCCCCAGTCCAGGCTGTTGATGCCCTTGAGGAAGAAGCCCTTCTGATTGGCGAAGGGGACGTCCACGTGGTAGTCCTTGGACACCTTCAAACCTTCCAAATCAGCCATAAATATATCCTCCTTGTATTGGTAAATTGTCAACGGCGGGAAAACCGCTCCCGCTCCCAAAAGAGCGCCGCGAAACCGGCGCCCCTTTGGGAGCGGAGCGGGGCCGGGCCCCGCTCCGCCGTGGTTTTCAGATCATAACAGCGGACGGCTTCTTAGAAGTCGTAGTTGTTCATGGTCTCGGCGTTGAAGATGGCGCGCTCGGGGAGCAGCACCACGCCGTTGTTGGTGTCGGCGGTGGTGTCGTCGGGATTCAGGCAGTTGTTGGGCATGACCTCAACGGAGCCGATGCCGGGCACGTCGATGGTGTCGCCCACCTTCACGTCGTTGCCGGCGGCGATGTAAGCGGCCACATAGCAGCCCAGGGCGCCCTGCACCTTGCAGTCCCACAGACCCCAGTTGTGCAGGATGTTGGCGGTGCAGTAGGGCTTAATGGCGTTGGGAGTGGCGAAGCCGGTGATGGTCACGTCGTCCTTGGTCAGGCCGGCCTGCTGCGCGGCCTCCAGCTGGCCGGGAAGGGCGGTGGAGTCGTTGCAGATGATCAGGTCGATGTCGGCATGGGCGGCCAGCACGGCCTTGCCGATGGTGACGGACTTCTCAGCGTCCTGCTCGGAGTAGTAGTTGTCGGGCTGGACGTTCTCCCAGTTGGGATACTTCTCCTTGATGATCTTCTCGCCCTCCACCTGCCAGGAGTTCTGGTCGGTGACGGTGGCCTGGGAGTAGTGCCAGCAGTACTTCACGGGGTCCTTGTCGGGGTCCACGCCGCGGGCCTTCAGGCCCTCGACGGACAGGTCCACCAGCATCTGGCCCAGAACCTCGGGGGTGCCCTGGGAGACCATCAGAGCGCGGTCGCCGGGCTTGGAATCGGAGTCCCAGGTAGACACGGCGATGCCCGCGGCCTTGGCGGCCTGGAGGGCATCGGCCACGCCGGCGGCGTCCACAGTAGAGATACAGATGGCGTCCACGCCCTTGGAGATGGCGTCGTTGATGCACTGCACCTGGTCGGCCACAGTGGCGTTAGGGGAGCCGATGTAGTCCACGGTGATGCCCCAGTCCTTGGCGAACTCCTGGGCGCCGGTGTTGGCCACCTCAAAGAAGGCGTTGCCGCTGACTTTGGGGATGAAGGCCACGGTCTTGCCCTCGACGGAGCCGCCCGCAGGCGCGGGGTCATTATTGCCCTCGTTCCCGGGCGCCTTGCTCTCCTCCACAGGGGCGGAGCTCTCGGGAGCCTTGGACTCTTCGCCGGTCTTTTCGCCGCAGGCGGCCAGGGCGAAGATCATGCACAGGGACAGAAGCAGCGCTACGAGTCTTTTCACTTTCATGTTTTCATACCTCCATAGATATTTTATATTCAGGGGCGAAGCCCCGGAATATACCGTTCTCTTATTCCAAAAGCGAAGCCTTGGAATAAATTTTTCACGCGCCCGCCTTGCTCTTTTTTTTCGGGCGCAGCCTGCCCAGCCATGCGGCCACCGCCGGGTTCCCGGCCACGGCCCGGCCCACCACCACCACTACCAGCAGCACGCCGATGGGGATATCCAGATACTGCTTATTGATGCCGAAGCACAGCGGCATGCCAAAGCGCAGCAACGTGATGGCCACAGCCGCCAGGGCAGTGCCGATGACGGAGCCCTTGCCGCCGGTGGACAGGGTGCCGCCCAGCACACAGGCGGTGATAATCATCATGGTGAAATTGCCGCCCAGGTCGGACTTGGCGATGCCCAGCTGGGAGGTCATCACCACGCCTGTGATACCGGCGGCTAGCCCGGACAGCACATAGGTGCTCATCACCACCGCCCGGGCGTTGACGCCGGAGTACTCCGCCGCCTGGGGGTTCACCCCCACCAGGAACACCTTGCGGCCATACTTGCTCCTGTGGAGCAGCAGGTAGGCACACAGCAGCAGCAGCAGGAAGATGACAATGGGCAGGGGCACAACGCCGAACAGGGTGGTCTTGGCCAGGGCCTTGAAGCCATCCGGGAAGCCGCTGATGCCGTTGTAGGCGGCGGTGCCCGACAGGGTGGACACCAGCAGCGCCAGCCCGCCGTAGAGGAACGAACCGCCCAGGGTAACCACCATGGCCTGCACGCCGCAGTAGGCCACGAAGAAGCCGGACAGCGCCCCGCACAGGGTGGCCACCACCACGCCCAGCGCGGCGGCGGTCCAGATGTTCATGCCGAACGCCTGCCAGCCCACCCCGATGACGATGGAGGTAAAGCCCACAATGGCGCAGGACTGAATGTCGATGCCGCCGGTAATCATAACGAAGGTGACAAAAATGGAGATGAACCAGATGGGCAGGTCGCCCACCGCTGCGATAAAGACGCGGTTGAGGGAGAGGAATTTCGCATTGGCCGCGCCGAACACCACGCACTCCGCCAGCAGCAACGCCAGCAGGAACAGGTTCCAGCGGAAATTGGGGCCGCCCCACAAACGGCGCAGTCCGTTTTGGGAATCCAGTTTGGGGAAAATACCGCTCATTGCTCCGCAGCCTCCTTTCCGCCGGTGCGGGCGGTGGTCCGGGCAGCCAGACGGGCGTGCCGGTTGCGCACGGCGGCCCGGCGCTGCACCAGGGCGTCCACCACCACAATGGTGATGAGGATAACGCCGGTGATGGCGCTGTCGAAGTTGGAGGAGAAGCCCATGAACACCAGCAGGGCGCTGATGGAGGCCATGATGACCGCGCCGATGCCCGCGCCCACCACGCTGCCCACGCCGCCGGACAGGCTGATGCCGCCCAGCACACAGGCTGCCACCGCCTTCATCTCATAGCCGTTGCCCGACTGGGAAGTGACCTGGCCGGCCCGGCTGGCGAAGAGGATGCCCGCCACGGCGCACAGCACGCCGCAGATCACATAAGCCAGCACCTTGGTGCGGATGGCGGGGATGCCCACCAGCTCCGCGCCGCCGGCGTTGTCGCCCACGGCGATGAAATAGCGCCCCCGCTTGGTGCGGGTCAGCACCCCGTGGATGGCCGCCGCAGCCAGCAGCACACAGAAGAAGCACACCGTCAGCGGCAGGCCGAACAGGGCATAGGAGGAGGCTCCCTTGAACCCGATAGGCAGGTCGGTGACCTGCTTGGTGCCCACCTGGAGGTACATCAGCCCCCGGAGGATGCCATTAGTGCCCAGGGTGAAGATGAGGGACGGAATTTTCATCACCGCCACGCCCCAGCCGTTGATGAGCCCCACCACGGTGCCCATGAGAATGCCGATGAAAAACGCTAAAAACCAGTTTTTCCCGTCCTGGAGCATGGTGCCCACCACTGCGGCCACCAGGCCCAGGTTAGAGCCCACCGACACATCGATCTCGCCGATAAAGATGGCGAAGGCCATGGCCACGGCGATGAGTATGTAGACCACCGAATCGTTAAAGCAGTTGGCCACGTTCTTGCTGTCGGCCAGGAAGGCGGGGTTGATGATCCCCACCACCACAAAGAGAGCCGCCAGGAAGAGAAGGGCGGTCATCTCCCGGGCTTTCAGAACTTTTTTTACCGCGTTCATGCCCCTTTCGCCTCCTGTTCCACGATGCCAAAGGCGGCCGACGTGAGATTGTCCTGGTTGATGTCCGCTTTTTGGAACTCCGCGTTGATCCGGCCCTGGTACATGGTCACCACCCGGTCGGCCAGCTCCACCAGCTCCTCCATGTCGCTGGAGATGAGCAGGATAGACAGACCCTGCTCCCGCAGCTGGTGGATGATGTTATATACATCGCCCCGGGCGGCGGCGTCGATGCCGCGGGTGGGCTCATCCAGGATGACGATGCCCGGATTGGTGGCCAGTGAGCGCCCAATAACGATCTTCTGCTGGTTGCCGCCGGACAGGCTGCCCGTCAGCTGGTCGTGGCCGGTGACCTTGGTGCGGAAGTTTTTCACATATTTCTCCGTGATGTCATACTCCGCCCTGCGGTTGAGTAGCACCTTGCCCAGCGCGCCGCCGAAGAGGCTGGCGCTGGTGGTGTTGGCCGCCACATCGCAGATCTTGAACAGGCCGTTGAGGTGCCGGTCCTCCGGCACATAATTGAGCCCCGCGGCGATAACCTGCCGGGTCCTTTTCCCGGTGATATCTTTCCCGTTGAGCAGCACCCTGCCCCCCAGGACCTTATCCATGCCAAAGATGGTGGTGGCCATCTCCGTGCGCCCCGCGCCCACCACGCCGGCCACGCCCAGGATCTCGCCCGGCCACACCTTCAGGCTCACATCGGAAAAGCCGTAGCCGCTGAAGCTCTCCAGCTCCAGCACTGGGTCCGCCCCGTAGTCCACCGAGGACTCCACCGCCGCCCGGGCCTGTACGCCCCCCTCGGCATCGGGGGGAAGCAGGCCCTTCACCAGATCCTCGCGGGTAAAGCCGGCCACCGGGCCCTGGATGGTGATGGCCCCGTCCCGCATGATGGCCACATGGGTGGCAATATCGAACACCTCCGCCAGGCGGTGGGTGATGTAAATGATGCCGATGCCCTTCTCCCGCAAGTCCCGCACCACTTTAAACAAGCTCTTCACCTCGTCGAAGGTGAGGGCGGAGGTGGGCTCATCCAGGATGAGCAGCCTGGCGTGGCGCAGGATGCCCCGGAGGATCTCCACCAGCTGCTGCTCGGCGATGGACAGGCTGCTGGCCTTCCGGCCCAGATCCAGGTTCCAGCCAATGTCCGCCATGGTGTCCGCCAGCTCCTTGTGCAGCTCCGCCTTGCCCCGGTCAAAGCCGATGGTGATATTCTCCTCCACGTTCATGTTGGGGAAGAGAAGCGGCTCCTGGGGCACCATATAAATGCCCCGGGCCAGGGCGTCGGAGGGCCGGTTCAGGGCCACCGCCTCGCCGTTCATGGCAAGCCGGCCGCTGTCATGGCTGTAGATGCCCATGATGATCTTCATCAGCGTAGACTTGCCTGCGCCGTTGCCGCCGATCAGGGCCAGCACCTCGCCGGGCATCACGTCCAGGTCGATGCCCTTGAGCACGGCGTTCAGGCCGAAGGACTTATAGATACCCCGCACCGAAAGCAGGGGAACACCGCTCCCCGCGTTTTGGTTGGCTTCCATTTAAACTCCCCCATTCCTCTTGTCGCAATGCACAAATGTCCTTAGAAAACAGCTTTTGCTCTTGACCCTATCATAGAGAATTTTTCGGCGTTTGTCAACTGTGCGCAACTGATTCCTCCGTGAATTTTTTGGCAATTTTCGGCGAAAAATCCTCAGTCCTCAGACGAAAAGCAGGTCTTTTTGTCGTATCTGCACAATAATAATTGGCGTTTTTTGGTGTTTTCCACGATTTTGCGGAAAATGGCGGAATTCTCCCGCAATCATTTGACAGTTGGCGCAGGCGGGTGCTATACTATTGGCATAAGACATTTGCCAGTTCAAAAAACTTTTGTCGAATTTTGAGGCGGTGCAATGGACGAAAAGATTGACAGGCTCAATAAGGCCGAGTACGAGCACCGGCTGATGATTAAGGCGGTGTGGTACTACTACATAGAAAACTATACCCAGCAGAACATCTCCCACCTGCTGGGCGTGAGCCGCTCCAAGGTCATCGCCCTGCTGGAACGGGCCAGGCAGGCGGGCGTCATCCAGTTCAACGTCCAGCAGGACAGCGGCCATCGGATGGAGATGGAGCGGGAGCTGCTTGCCCGCTACGGCCTGCGGGATGCCTTTATCGTCCCCGGCGCGTCCACCCTGCCCAGCCCCAACGAGAGCATCGCCCAGGCCGCCGCCATGTACATCCTGCGCCGGGCGGCGGACAACGCCTTCATCAACATGGGCTACGGCGACACCACCAGCCGCATCCTCAACCACCTGGCCACCGCCGCCCAGGTCCCCCTGAACGTGGTCAGCATGGCGGGAGGGGTGAACTACTACCTGCCCAACACCAACTCCAACGTGTTCAACGCCCGGCTGTACCTCATCCCCTCCCCCCTTCTGCTGTCCAGCGCCAGCCTGCGGGATTCCCTGCGGCGGGAGCCGGACGTGGAGGAAATTTTCCGCATGATCCCCCTGTCCAGCATGAGCGTGGTGGGCATCGGCTGCCTCAACGACCGGGCCACCATTGTAAAAAACGGGATTCTCAACAACAACGATTTCACCTTCCTCAAGATGCAGGGGGCGGTGGGCGATGTGCTCAGCCACTTCCTGGACAAAAACGGCCGGGTGGTGTCCCACGATCTGGAGGGCCGGCTGATGAGCACCCCCATGGACCAGCTCAGGACGCTGGACAATGTCATCGGCGCGGCGGGCGGGGCGGACAAGGCGGAGGCCATCCTGGCCGTCCTCCGGGGGGGCTACCTGGATATGCTCATCACCGATGAGGACACCGCCCAGCTGTTGCTGGAGGCGGAAACGTGATGAATACCATGACAAATCAATTTTAATCTATTGTTAGGAGGTTATCCCCATGGCGAAATACTTGATGGCGGTGGACGCGGGCACCGGCAGCGTCCGGGCCGTGGTCTTTTCCCTGGACGGGGAGCAGGTGGGCTGCGTCCAGCGGGAGTGGTCCCACCGGGAGGATCCCCGCTGGCCGGGCAGCATGGACTTCGACTGGGTCCACAACTGGGAGCTGGCCCGGGGCTGCGTCCGGGGCGTGCTGGGGGAGAGCGGCATCGACCCCCGCGACATCGCCGCCGTGTCCACCACCTGTATGCGGGAGGGCATCCTGCTCTATGACAAGGACGGCAACGAGATCTGGGCCTGCGCCAACGTGGACGCCCGGAGCGACGCCCAGGTGGGCCAGCTCAAGGAGCTGGATCCGGCTTTGGAGAAGGAAGCGTACTTAAAATCCGGCCAGACCTACGCCCTGGGGGCCCTGCCCCGCATCCTGTGGGTGCGGGACAACCTGCCCGAGGTCTATGAAAAGGCCGCCGCCGTGGGCATGTTCAACGACTGGCTCATCTACAAGCTCACGGGGAAGCTGGCGGTGGAGCCCAGCAACGGCAGCACCACCGGCATCATGGACCTGCAAAGCCGGGACTGGCTGCCGGAGATCGCCGCCAAGTGCGGCCTGCGCGCCGACATTTTCCCCCCTGTCGTGGAGTGCGGCACCAATTTTGCCGTAGTAAGCGCCCAGGGCGCCGCCGACACCGGGCTGCTGGAGGGCACCCCCGTGGTGGTGGGCGGCGGCGACTGCCAGCTGGGCGCCATCGGCGTGGGCGCGTATAGGGCTAACCAGGCCGCCGTGTTCGGCGGCAGCTTCTGGCAGTACGAATTCAACACCGACTTCGGCAAGACCGACCCCGGCTGCCGGGTGCGGGTGAATTGCGCCGCCCTGCCCGGCCTGTGGCAGTACGAGGCCCTGGCCTTCAAGCCCGGCCTGGTGATGCGCTGGTTCCGGGACGGCTTCTGTCAGGCCGAGGCGGAGGAGGCCCGCCGCACCGGCCGGGACACCTACGACCTGATGAACGAAAAGGCCAAAGACATCCCCGCCGGGTGCTATGGGATGCAGTGCTGCTTCAGCGACACCATGAACTTCATCGACTGGAAGCACGCCAGCCCCACCTTTACCAACTTCCTTTTAGAGCCGGAAAAGTTCAACAAATACACCTTCTACCGGGCTATCCTGGAAAACACCGCCCTGCTGGTTCGCAGCCACATCGAACTGGTGAAGGAGTCCACCGGCCACGAGCCCGACGAGCTGATCTTTGCCGGCGGCGCGGCCAAAAGTCCCCTGTGGAGCCAGATTGTGGCCGATGTTACCGGCAAGCCGGTAAAGGTGCCCGTGGTGAAGGAAGCCACCGCCCTGGGGGCCGCCATCCTGGCGGGCGTGGGCGTGGGGCTGTACGACGGTGTGGAGGACGCCGTGGCGCGCACCGTCAAGTGGGACCGGCAGTTCCAGCCCGACCCATCCGTCATGCCGGTGTACGATGAGCTGTACGGCAATTGGCAGAAGCTCTACCCCGCCCAGCTGGCGCTATGCGGTCAGGGCATAACCCGGAACATGTGGATCGCCCCCGGCCTGTGAGCCCTTGGCCAACTTTTGGATTGGAGGAGAAATAGTATGTTTATCATCAACGAAAATGAGCGGGAATACCGCTTCGGCGAGAGCGGCCCCAAATATCTCATGAAGGGCCCCCGGATGAACTTTGCCCTGGTCCGCTTCCGCCCCGGCGAGGACTTCCAGGCCCACTACCACAACATTATGGAGGAGGACTTCTTCATCCTGGAGGGCAAGGTGGATATCGTCGTGGACGGCGTGAAGCACGTGCTGGGCGTGGGCGACCTGATCCACATCGAACCCGGCGAGGTGCATTACGTGAAAAACGCCTACGGTGAGCCGGTGAAAATGGTGTCCACCCTGGCGCCCTATCAGGAGACGGACAAGGTGAACGTGGACAACCCCACATACTAGGGCTTGTTTGAAAATTACCAACATGCCCAAACGGCGGCCCTGATAAAAAGGACCCCGGGCGCTGATTGCGCCCGGGGTCCTTTTTTGTTTTTGCTCAGCTCAGCCGTCTGGCCCTGTCCGCCCGGATGTGCCCGCCCCTCACGGGAAAGGGCCCCGCGCCCGGGACTACCCGGCCCCCGGTCAGCTCCGTCCTGCCCGTCCCGTCCCGGTAGACGCACTCGTAGCCATAAAAGGCCCGCAGGATGCGGTCCGCCTGGCCAGCGTCCATGTCCGGCGTAACGGTCCAGTCCTGTTCCGTGGGCAGGGGCCAGTACTCCCCCGCCCCCTGGGGAGACGCCCCCGCCAGCACCTGGGGCAGTCCGCCCACCAGCGCATGAACCATGGCGGGGATTTTGGCGTATACCTTTTTCATATAGGTCTGGTGGTCCTCCCGCCCGTCCAGGGGAAAACGCTCCTGAAGCAGAATATCCCCCGTGTCGAATTCCGCCGCCATTTTGTGGGCGGTGACGCCGCCAAGTCCCGCCCCCTCCAGGATCAGCCGGGGCATAGGCCACGACCCCCGGCCCACAGGCAGGGGGGTGGGGTGGAAATTTACCATAGGGAAGGCGTCCGTCACCGGGACGCGGTAATAGTATCCCGCGCACACCAGCAGCCCGCAGCCCTGGGAGGCCAGCCAATCCAGGTCGGCGGCGGTAATCCGCGCCTGGGTACAGGGGATGCCCCGTTCCCGGGCGGTTCCGATGACGGCGGTGTTGGTCTCCGTCACGTTGTCCACCGGGCAGGTGAACAGCTTCAAAACCCGGCACCCCTCCCCCAGCAGGGCGTCCAGCACAGGCTTTAGCAGGTCGATGCCCAGGTAGGCGGTTTTCACGCTTCTCCCCCCTGTCTCCGTCAGCCGTCCGCCGCCATGTCCACCACCCGGTCAAACCCCGTCAGCTTTTCGGGGCTGAACTGGTGGGACACCACCAGCAGCGTCCTGTCCCGGATGGACAGCAGCAAATCCTCAATGCGCCCCGCCGTCCCCTTGTCCAGGTTGGCCAGCGGCTCGTCCAAAATCAGCAGTTCCGTGTCCCGCAGCAGGGCGCGGGCCAGGCAGACCCGCTTTTTCTCCCCGCCGGAGAGGTTGGCTCCGCCCTCCTCCACCATGGCCTCCAGGGCATCGGGCCGGGCAAAGCGCCCCAGCCCCACGCCGGCCAGCGCCTCCAGAAGCCGCTCCTCCGGGATGTCCCGGTACATGCTCAGGTTATCCCGCAGGGTGCCGCGAAACAGCACCGCCTCCTGACGCACCACCGTCGCCCTGGTGTAGGGGTCGCCCGACTCGCCCAGCGGCAAGCCGTCCACGGTAATCTCCCCCCCGTCCGGCTCATAGTAGCGCAGCAGCAGGTTTACCGCCGTGGTTTTGCCGCAGCCGCTGGGCCCTTTCAAGAGGTAACGTCCGCCCTTTCGGACGGTAAGGTCGAATCCGTCCAGCACCGTCCCCCGGCCCTCGTAGCCAAAGTGCACCTCATGAAAGCGGATCTCCCGGCACAGCCTGGGGGCCGCGTCCCGCTGGCCGCCCCCGGGCGGCTCATCAATAAACCGCTCCATCTCCCGGCAGGCGGGCCGGATGGCCGACAGCTGCCGGACAATCCCCGCCAGCGAGATAATGGGATAGGACAGCTGGTCAATCATGCCGATGGCCACAAAAAAGTCCCCGGCGGAAAAATCCCCCCGGAGTACCAGCCATGCCGAGCAGGCCAGCACAATGAAATAGGACAGGTAGGACATCAGCGTGGTGATGAGCTGCGCCGCCGCCCCCAGCTTCAAATCGTCCAGCAGCTTTTCCCCGGCGTTCTGGTTGAGCCGCCGGAAGCGGGCCAGAATTTTGTCCTCCACGGCGAAATTTTTGATGAGTTCGAAGCCGTGGAGCCAGTCTGTCACCCCGGACAGCGCCTCTTCCGCCGCCTGGAGGAAGGCCGTCTGCGCCCGCTGGGAGCGCTTTTCGATGAGCTTGGGGATATACAGCGGCGTGGTCAGCAGCGCGATGGTAAGCAGCGCCACCCGCCAGTCCAGCAAAAACAGCGCCCCGCTGACCAGCACAATCTTAAAGGCGATCTCCCAGAACAGCGGTAGCATACAGAACCGCCGGGCACGGATGGCGTCTGCCTCGCCGGTGTACTTCGCCGCGTACTCCCCCTGCGTGCGCCCCTTGAAGACCACGTAGTCCCGCCGCAGGACACTCTCGAACACATCCTGCTTCAGGGCCGTGACGCAGCCCGCAGCGAACCGATCCCCCAGCCGCCTGTAGAGGTGGAAAAACAGTATCTCGCCCAAAATAAAGCCCGCCAGGGCCAGGCCGTACCTCAGCGTCCGCGCCCCCTGGCCCGCGATGGCGCTGTCCAGCACCTCGCCCTTGAAGAATTGCAGCGCCACCCCGAAGAGACTGGCGGCGAGTACACTACCCAATGCCCCTATCAGCCAGGGGCGGTTCTGCCGTTCATATTTTTTCATTTGGACCTCCTATTGCAATACGCGATAGAAGGATCAAATTTTATTTCCTTCTATCGGTTAGAAGGAAGTTCTCAATTTCACCGTAGCCATCCCCTCCTCTCCTTTATATGGGGTGGAAAAGGCACCTTTTCGGCGCTCTTTTGCCAAATCTCATTATATCAGCCGGGCCGGATGTTGTCAAACCCTATTCCCAAAGGTTCCACCCCGTTCCGGGCTGGAAAGCGCCCGCCGGCCCCTCCAAAAAACTCGCGACAAAATACCAGGAAAATCCCCTGAAAATGATTGACAAATGGTGGTCAAGCCGCTATTATGTATCTCGCTATCCGTGAAAACCTGAGAAGCGCGAGGATAGGCGCATAGGGCAGCTTGGACTGAAGCGAAGCCGAGCGCAGGCCCGCGAGCGGGCCTGCGGCCAGGCCGAGTCGTAGGGAAAGCGGCCCAGCCATGCGCCCAAGCCGAGCGTGACAGCGAAAGCGTCCATCAGGGAATAAAAAAAGGGAGCTGACAAAACACTCATCATTTAGAAATGGGGGAGGATACATGTCCAAGGAGCTGATCCGCCTGCGGGACTGCGTGATGTCCTACGGCGACGAGGTCGTGCTCGACCACATCAATCTGTATATCAACGATAAGGAGTTCCTCACGCTGCTGGGCCCCAGCGGGTGCGGCAAGACAACCACGCTTAGGATTATAGGCGGGTTTCTGTTGCCGACCGCCGGGGACGTTTTGTTTGACGGCGTGAGGATCAATGACGTCCCGCCCCACCAGCGGACGGTGAACACCGTATTCCAGCGGTACGCCCTGTTTCCGCACCTCAACGTGTTTGAGAATGTGGCCTTCGGCCTGCGCATCCCCAAAGCGGACAGCAGCGGACGCAAGGCGAAGCTCCCCGAACGGGTGATCCACGACCGGGTGATGGAGATGCTGGAGACGGTGAACCTCAAGGGCTTTGAGAAGCGCCCGGTGTCCGCCCTGTCCGGCGGGCAGCAGCAGCGGGTGGCCATCGCCCGGGCCCTGGTGAACCGCCCCCGGGTGCTGCTGCTGGACGAGCCGCTGGGGGCGCTTGACATGCGCCTGCGCAAGGATATGCAGAACGAGCTGAAGCGGATTCAGCAGGAGATGGAGATCACCTTCATCTATGTGACCCACGACCAGGAGGAGGCGCTGGCCATGTCCGACACCGTGGTGGTGATGGACGGCGGGCGCATCCAGCAGATCGGCACCCCCGAGGACATTTATAACGAGCCCCAAAACGCCTTCGTGGCCGACTTCATCGGCGAGTCCAACATCATCGACGGCATCATGCGCTCCGACGGTGTGGTGGAGATCTTCAACCGCAAGTTCCAGTGCCTGGACAAGGGCTTCGCCAAGGATGAGCCGGTGGACGTGGTCATCCGCCCCGAGGACGTGGACATTGTGGACGAGGCGGCGGGCCAGCTCAAGGGCACCGTCACCTCCGTCACCTTCAAGGGCGTCCACTACGACACCATCGTGGACTTCTACGGCTTCAAGTGGCTCATCCAGACCACCGACTACTGCCCGGTGGACAGCCGCATCGGCATCAAGATCGACCCGGACGGCATCCACGTGATGAAAAAGAGCCCGTACTCCGGTATGTTCGGCGACTACTCCTCCTACTCCGAGGAGTACGAGGAGCTGGACGTGGTGGAGGACGAGTCCGGCGACGGGGAGGAGAGCGGCTCCCGGGAGGGCGGCCATGAGGAGTAAGCGCGGCTGGTTTGCCTTCCCCTACGTGATCTGGATGGCCCTGTTTGTGGTTGTCCCCATTATCATCATGGCGGTATACGCCTTCACCGCCGCCGACCCCGCCACCGGCGCCGCCCAGGCAACCCTGGGTAATTTCACCGGCATGGGGCTGTACCTGAGCGTGTTCCTGCGCTCCTTCTGGCTGGCGGTGCTGGCCACCCTGGTGTGCCTGCTTATCGGCTACCCCGTGTCCTACTGGATGGCCAAGGAGGGCCCCCGGTTCCAGCGTCTGGCCATGGCCCTCATCATGCTGCCCATGTGGATGAACTTCCTGCTGCGTACCTACTCCTGGATGTCCATCCTGGAAAACAACGGCCTGCTCAACCAGCTGTTCCGGGCCGCCGGCCTGCTGGATCTGCTGGGGGTGGATCACCTCCAGATGATCGGCACCCCCGGCGCGGTGGTGCTGGGCATGGTGTATAACTACCTGCCCTTCATGATCCTGCCCATCTATTCCGTCATCGTCAAGCTGGACGGCTCCCTTGTCGAGGCTGCCCGGGACCTGGGGGCGGACGGGGTGCGGGTATTCCGCAAGGTCATCTTCCCCCTGTCCCTGCCCGGCATCCTGTCCGGGGTGACTATGGTGTTTGTGCCGTCCGTGTCCACGTTTGCCATCTCCAACCTCCTGGGGGGCGGCAACCAGATGATGCTGGGCGATTTGATTGAGCTGCAATTTCTGGGCGGGGCCTACAACCCCCACCTGGGCGCCGCCATCTCCATGGTGATGATGGTCATCGTGGTGGTGTGCATGGTGGTCATGAACCACTTCGGCGAGGGCGAGGAACAGGCGGTGATGCTCTGATGACTTACTTTTTCTTGAAAGAAAAAGTAAGCAAAAAGAACTTTGATCCGCTTCGTTTTGCTTACTTTATCCAAAGCGGCCCCACGGCCACGAAGGGGGGCGCGTTCCTGTGAAGCAGAAAAACCGTATCGGCGGCCGCCTCTTTATCGGCCTGACCTTCCTGTTTTTGTATCTGCCCATTTTCCTGCTCATCGTGTTCTCCTTCAACGCCGGGGACTCCAGCGCCGTATGGAAGGGCTTCTCCCTGGAGTGGTACTCCGCCCTGTTCCAAAACCGGCTCATCATGGAGAGCCTGTACACCACCCTGCTGGTCTCCCTGTTGGCCACCGCCATCGCCACCGCTGCGGGCACATTCGCCGCCATCGGCCTTTATTCCCTATCCAAGCGCCGGCGGGACGCCCTGCTGGTGGTCAACGACATCCCCATGATGAACGCGGACATCGTCACCGGCGTGTCCCTGTGCCTGTTCTTCGTGGCCTTCTTCCAGGGCTGGGGGGCCTTCGCCCAGTGGTTCAACAGCGTGCAGGGGGCGGTGGAGCTGCCCGTCCGCCTCACCCTGGGCTTCGGCACCATGCTGCTGGCCCATGTGGCCTTCAACATTCCCTATGTCATCCTCAACGTGGCCCCCAAGCTGCGCCAGATGGACAAAAACCTGGTAGACGCGGCCCAGGACCTGGGCTGCACCTGGATGCAGGCCTTCTGGAAGGTGATCCTGCCGGAGATCAAGCCGGGCATCGTCTCCGGGGCGCTCATCGCCTTCACCATGTCCATTGATGACTTTGTCATCTCCTACTTCACCGCAGGCTCGTCCACCTCCACCCTGGCCATGCGCATCTACTCCATGACCAAAAAGCGCATCACCCCGGAGGTCAACGCCGTGTCCACCCTGCTGTTTTTGTCGGTGCTGGCCCTGCTGGTGCTCAACAACGTGCGGGAGATCCGCCAGGAGCGGCGGGAGGCCCGGCAGGAGGTCCGGGAGCCCTCCTTCCTCGAAAAGCTGTCCATGAAATTCAACCAGCCCGCCTATCGGTGGGCCCGCCGGGGGCTGGCCGGGGCCATGGCCTGCGCCTTTCTGGCGGCGGTGGTGTTTCTCACCGGGGCCACCTCCTCCCAGCCTGTTGTCAACGTCTGCTCCTGGGGGGAGTATATCGACGAGGATCTCATCGGCCAGTTTGAGGACGCCACCGGCATCCGGGTGAACTACCAGACCGCCGAGAGCAACGAAGCCCTCTACTCCCTGCTGAAAAGCGGCGGCGCGGACTACGACGTCATCGTCCCCTCCGACTACATGATCTCCCAACTCATGGAGGAGGGGATGCTGGAGGAGCTGGACTACAGCCAGATTCCCAACTTTGAAAAAATCGACCGGCGCTTCCGCAACCTGCCCTACGACCCGGAGAACAGGTACACCGTCCCCTACTCCTGGGGCACCCTGGGGCTGATCTACAACGCCAATATGGTGGATGAGGAGCCGGACAGCTGGGGCGCTTTGTATGACGACCAGTACGCCGGGGGCGTGCTGCTCATCAACAACTCCCGGGACGCCTTGGGCGCGGCCCTGCTCCACCTGGGCTATTCGGTGAACACCACCGACGCCGGCCAGATCCGGGAGGCGTTCGGGCTGATTGCCGGGGCCAGCCGCCGGGGGGTGTTCCAGGGCAAGGTAATGGATCAGGTGTTCCAGAAGATGGAGGGGGGCAACGCCGCCATCGCCACCTACTACGCCGGGGACTACCTGTCCATGCTGGACAACCAGGCGGACGGCGTGGATCTGCGCTACGTGATCCCCGTGGAGGGGGCCAACTGGTTTGTGGACGCCATGTGCGTGCTCAAGGACGCCCCCCACTACGACGAGGCTATGGCGTGGATCAACTTCATCGCCTCCACCGAGGCCAACCTGGCCAACATGGACTATATCTGGTACGCCTCCCCCAACACCGAGGCATTGGAGCAGTACCCCGCCTACTACGAAGAGCTGTACGGCGAGGAGCTTGACCCCGGGCTCTACGAGATCATGGCCGCCCCCGCCGAGGTGCTGGAGCGGTGCGAGATGTACCTGGTCCTCCCCCCCGCCACCCGGGCCCTGTATAACGAGCTGTGGGTCCAGCTGGGGACCTGACCTGTAAAAAGCGCCGGGGCGTTTATGCCGCCCCGGCGCTTTTTTATCCCCCGCAGGGTTTGACTAATCGCCTCCGCTGTTGTATAATACCTTGATTGTTTATTTCTGGGGGTGGAGCCATGTGGCTGGCCGACCGATGGACGGACTATGAGCTGCTGGACTGCGGCCGGGGCGAGAAGCTGGAGCGCTGGGGGGACAAGCTGCTGGTGCGGCCCGACCCCCAGGCCATCTGGAACACCCCCCGCGCCCACAGGGGCTGGAAGCGCCCCGACGCCCGCTATGCCCGCTCCAGCTCCGGCGGCGGCCAGTGGGCGGACAGGAGCGTCCCCCAGCGCTGGCAGGTGCGCTATCAAGACCTCACCTTCAACGTGGGGCTGATGAACTTCAAGCACACCGGGGTGTTCCCCGAGCAGGGGGCCAACTGGGACTTTGCCCGGGAGATGATCCAAAGCGCCGGGCGGCCGGTGAGCGTGCTCAACCTGTTCGCCTACACCGGCGGGGCCACCATCGCCTGCGCGGCGGCGGGGGCGGCGGTGTGCCACGTGGACGCGGCCAAGGGCATGGTCCAGTGGGCAAAGGACAACGCCCGCTCCTCCGGGCTGGAGGACAGGCCCATCCGCTGGATTGTGGACGACTGCGCCAAATTCGTGGAGCGGGAGATACGCCGGGGGCGGACATACGACGCCGTCATCATGGACCCGCCCTCCTATGGCCGGGGCCCCTCCGGCGAGGTGTGGAAGCTGGAGGAGAATTTGTACCCCTTTGTGGAGCTGGTGGCCGGGGTGCTGTCCCGCGACCCGCTGTTCGTCATTTTGAACTCCTACACCACGGGGCTGTCCCCGTCGGTGCTCACCTATATCTTGCAGACCGTGGTGGGCGGCAGGTTCGGCGGGCATACCGTGTCCGACGAGCTGGGCCTGCCCGTCGCCGCCACCGGGCTGGCCCTGCCCTGCGGGGCCACGGGGCGGTGGACGGCGGAAGGTGCCCGGTAATGGCGCGCATCGCCCGCTACATCTCCTATATGCTCCCCGGCTTGGGGGCGGGGGCGCTGGCGTACCTGCTGCTGCTCCGGCCCCGGCGCAGGCGCCTGGACGCCCGGGGGCTGTCCAGCGGCATCATCCGGGAGGGGGCCATGGCCCTGTTCTGGGCCTACTGCGGCGGCATGGCCGTCCTCACCCTGGTCCCCCAGCCCGGCTATGTGACCGCCGCCCTCATGGGGCATACCGCCCCCTATTTCGATGTGAGCGGCCTGTCCCGGCGGGTGAGCCTGATCCCCTTCTCCCAGCTGGACAGCCTGTTCAACATCTTGGGGAACATCGTCATGTTCCTCCCCTTCGGCTTTTTCGCCGCCCTGCTGTGGAGGGGCTTCGGCTGGAGGCGGGCCGTCCTTCTCAGCTTCGCCGTCACCGCCTTCATCGAGTGCTGGCAGCTGTTTGTGGGGCGGTGCTTTGATGTGGACGATATGATTTTCAACGCCCTGGGCGTGTTTGGCGGCTTTCTGCTGGGGGCGGCCATCCGGCTGCTGCTGCCCCGCTTTTCACAACAATTCCCGGTACATCCCTTCGATCCTTCCCAGACGAGGTAACTGCTTATGGCCCAGCCCATCCTCCAAACCGAAAACCTCACCTTCCGCTACACCACCGGGGAGGGGGTCGCCCCCACGGTGCTGGATAACCTCACCCTGTCCGTCAGGCCGGGGGAGTTTGTGGCGGTGCTGGGCCACAACGGCTCGGGCAAATCCACCCTGGCCAAGCACTTCAACGCCATCCTCCTGCCCTCCGGGGGCAAGGTTTACGTGGACGGCCTGGACACCTGCGGCGAGGAACACCTGCTGGACATCCGCCGCCGGGTGGGCATGGTGTTCCAGAACCCGGACAACCAGATCGTGGCCAGCGTGGTGGAGGAGGACGTGGCCTTCGGCCCGGAAAACCTGGGCGTGCCCTCCGCGGAGATCCGGGAGCGGGTGGACGCCGCCCTGGAAACCGTGGGCATGGCGGACTACGCCCGCCACGCCCCCCACCTGCTGTCCGGCGGGCAGAAGCAGCGGGTGGCCATCGCCGGGGTGCTGGCCATGCGGCCCCGGTGCATCGTGCTGGATGAGCCCACCGCCATGCTGGACCCGGTGGGGCGGCGCGAGGTGCTGGACACCATCCGGCGTCTCAACACGGAAGCCGGCATCACGGTGGTGCTCATCACCCACCACATGGACGAGGCCGCCCAGGCGGACCGGCTCGTGGTCATGCACGACGGCCACATCGTGGCGGACGACAAGCCCGCGCTGGTGTTCCAGAACGTGGATGGCCTGCGCTCCCTGGGGCTGGAGGTGCCCGAGCCGGTGGCGCTGCTCTACGAGCTGCGGCAGGCGGGGGTGGACGTGCCCCTGACGGCGCTGACGGTGGATGAGTGCGCCCAGGTGTTGAAGGAGCTGCTGGCGTAACAGCGCAGGCCCAACCTTCAATGAGGAGGGATAACCATGAGAATAGTCGAAATAGCAGACCGAAACCTGGAATTGATGCAGCACCTATTAGCGGTATGGGAAAGTTCTGTGAAAGCTACGCATCTATTTCTGTCAAATGATGAAATCAATACGATCAAGCAGTATGTTCCCCAGGCGCTGCAAAAGGTTCCTCAATTAATAGTTGCCGAAAATGAAAAAGGACATCCGGCAGGATTTATGGGCGTCGCAAATCAAACGCTTGAAATGCTATTTATCTCAAGCGAGAGCAGAGGGCGGGGAATCGGAAAACGATTGCTGCGGTATGGGATCGAAACCTATTCCATAAATGAGCTCACCGTAAATGAGCAGAATCCTATTGCAAAAGGCTTTTATGAGCATATGGGGTTTGAAGTCTATAAAAGGGCCGAATTCGACGAGCAGGGCAATCCGTATCCGTTACTATATATGAAGAGAGCTTGACAACTTCCAGCTTTGCTTCACCCGCATTTATCAATCTCCATTCCAAGGAGTTCATACATGCAAGCTATCATCGAAACCAGACAACTCACCCACACCTACAGCCAGGGCACCCCCTTTGAGCACACCGCCCTGGACCGCGTGGATTTCTCCGCCCAGGCCGGGGAATACCTGGCCGTCATCGGCCGCACCGGGTCGGGGAAATCCACCCTGATCCAGCACCTCAACGGCCTTTTGAAGCCCACCTCCGGCCAGGTGCTGTTCGACGGCGCCGACATCTGGGAGGACAAGTCGCGCACCCGGCAGGTGCGGTGCCAGGTGGGGCTGGTGTTCCAGTACCCGGAGTACCAGCTCTTTGAGGAGACGGTGTACCAGGACATCGCCTTCGGCCCCAAAAACATGGGGTTGGACGGGGACGAGGTGGACCGCCGCGTCAAGCAGTCCGCCCGGTTTGTGGGGCTGGAGCCCGGGGTGCTGGAGAAGTCCCCCTTCGACCTGTCCGGCGGGCAGAAGCGCCGGGTGGCCATCGCCGGCGTCATCGCCATGGAGCCCCGGGTGCTGGTGCTGGACGAGCCCACCGCCGGGCTGGACCCCTCCGGCTCCGCCCGCATCCTGGACAACATCCGCACCTACCACCAGGAGAAAAACGCCTGCATCATCCTGGTGTCCCACTCCATGGAGGAGGTGGCCCGGGAGGCAGAACGGCTGGTGGTCATCCACAAGGGGGCCGTCCCCTTCTCGGGGCCCCCGGAGGAGGTCTTTGCCCACGGGGACGAGCTGGAGGCCATGGGCCTGGGCGTGCCCGCCATGACAAGGGTGTTCGCCCGGCTGCGCTCCATGGGGGTGGACGTGCCCCCCTCTGTCTACACCATCCCCCAGGCCAGGGAGGCCATTTTAGCCGCCCTCCATAGGGGCCCCCGCAAAGCCGCCCTTGGGCTTTATGGGGAGAGGAAGAAGGAGCCTGCGGATATGGACGTTTCAGCGCCCCCGGCTGAATTTGGAATGGAGCAGGCTTCTTCTGACGAAAAGGGGGTGCGGTGATGGCCCTGCGCGACATCACCCTGGGCCAGTACTTCCCAGGGGACTCCCCCATCCACCGCCTGGACCCACGGGCCAAGCTGATCGCCATGATCTGCTACATCGTAGCCCTGTTTTTGGGCCAGTGGTTTGTCACCTACGCCGTTTTGTTCCTGGCCCTGGCGGCTGTGGTGAAGGTGTCCACCGTCAAGCCGAAGGCCCTGCTGCGGGGGCTCAAGCCGGTGGTGTTTATCCTGGTGTTCACCGCCGTGCTCAACATCTTCTACACCCCCGGCGAGGCCCTGGCGTCCTTCTGGATCTTCACCATCACCCGCGAAGGCATTGTCCACGCCTTTTTTATGGTGGTCCGCATCATCATGCTCATCACCTGCACCTTCCTGCTCACCTACACCACCTCCCCCCTGGCCCTCACCGACGGGCTGGAGTCCCTGCTGGGGCCGCTGAAAAAGCTCCGCGTCCCCGTCCATGAGCTGGCTATGATGATGTCCATCGCCCTGCGCTTCATCCCCACCCTTATTGAGGAGACGGATAAGATCATGTCCGCCCAGCGGGCCCGGGGCGCGGACTTTGACTCCGGGAACCTGATCCAGCGGGCCAAGGCGCTCATCCCGCTGCTGGTGCCGCTGTTCATCTCCGCCTTCCGGCGGGCGGACGAGCTGGCCACCGCCATGGAGTGCCGCTGCTACCACGGCGGCGAGGGCCGGACCCGGATGAAGCAGCTCCACTACCGGCCCGGCGATGTGCTCTTCATCCTGGGCGCCCTGGCGCTGGCGGTGCTCATCGGCGTGATGGGCCATTGGGGGCTGTGACGATGGAGAAACGCAATATCGCCCTGGCCCTGAGCTACACCGGCACCGCCTACCACGGCTGGCAGGTGCAGAAAAACGCCGTGTCCGTGGCGGAGACCTTGGAGAAAGCCCTGGCCTCGGTGGTGTGCCACCCGGTGAAGGTTACCGGCGCGGGCCGCACCGACGCGGGGGTCCACGCCCAGGTGTACGTGGCCAATTTCCGCACCACCTCCGGCATCCCCGTGGAGCGGCTCCCCCTGGCGGTGAACACCCGCCTGCCCGACGATATCTCGGTGCGCAGGGCCACGGTGGTGCCGGACGGGTTCAACGCCATCGGCTCCTGTTTGAAGAAGGAATACACCTATAAAATCTACAACTCCCGCATCCGGGATCCCTTTTTCGTCAACCGGGTGTGGTTCTACTCCAGGCCGCTGGACGAGGGGATCATGGCGGATGCGGCGCGGCAGTTTGTGGGCACCCATGACTTCGCCGCGGTGCGCAGCGTGGGCACCGCGACCCGCACCACCGTGCGCACCGTCCACTACTTTGACATACGGCGGCGCGGGACCGTCATCGAGTGCCGGGTGTGCGCCGACGGCTTCCTCTACAACATGGTGCGGGCCATGGTAGGCACCTGCATCTATGCCGCCGAGGGCAAGCTGGACCCGGCGGAGATCCCCGCGATTCTGGAATCCCGCAACCGCACGCTGGCGGGCCCCACCGCGCCGCCGGACGGGCTGTATATGACCAACCTGTGGTATGAGGAAGACGTGCTCTAAGCAATCGGCCTGTGTTTTTCGGCGGCGCGGTAAGCCTGCGCAAGCAGGCCCGCCGCGAAGCGGCGCAGCCGAGGCGGAATCCATTTCCGCCCGGCTGCTTGAATCCCGCCGGACGGGCTGTATATGACCAACCTGTGGTATGAGGAAGACGTGCTCTAAGCAATCGGCCTGTGTTTTTCGGCGGCGCGGTAAGCCTGCGCAAGCAGGCCCGCCGCGAAGCGGCGCAGCCGAGGCGGAATCCATTTCCGCCCGGCTGCTTGAATCCCGCCGGACGGGCTGTATATGACCAACCTGTGGTATGAGGAAGACGTGCTCTAAGCGCCTGTTTCACATCTCGAACGCATCCTGTGGCAAGGGAGTTTTTATGAACGAGCAAAACCGGCAAAAACCGAAAATCCAGCCCCTGAACCCCAGCGCCAGGCAGCCGGAGGCGGACCCCTCCCCCAAGCCCAGGCGCAAGCTGCCCCGGTTCCTGGTGCGGCTGGCGGCCACGCTGGTGGTGCTGGCGGTGGCCGTGGGGCTGGTGGGGGCGGTGGCCTTCCGGGACAGACTGAACGTGGACAGCGTAAAGCGCTGGTTCCACTACCGCTCCCTCATCCGCAGCGACAGCGGCAGGGCGGAGTCCTTCCCCTATGGCGGCGAACTCACCGACACCTTTGCCGTGCTGGACGGGGACCTGCTGGTGTGCTCCCGCAACGCCATCTCCCTCTACTCCGGCAGCGGCGCCCAGTACATCAACCAGTCCGCCGGCATGGAAAACCCGGTGGTGAACACCAACGGCTCCCTGGCCGTGGTGTACGACGCGGGGGGCTCCGAGCTCTATGTGCTGGGCCAGCGCTCCCTGGTGTGGGCGGCGGAGGGGCTGGAATCCATCCTGTCCGCCCGGCTGAACAAAAACGGCCAGCTCACCGTGGTCACCCAGGCCAGCGGCTACCGGGGGACGGTGACGGTGTACGACGCCTCCTATTCCCCCGTCATGCGCATTGACCTGTCCTCCGCCTTTGTCATGGACGCGGCCCTGTCCGACGACGGGCACACCCTGGGCATACTCACCGTGGGCCAGTCCGACGGCGCCTTCACCACCAGCCTTGAGCTGTACGACATGACCTACGCCAGCGGCGAATACAAGCCCGACTTCACCTGCCGCCTGGGGGGCGGCGTGGTGCTGGAAACCCGGCACACGGCCGGGGCCGTGTGGTCCCTGGCCGACCGGGGGCTCACCGTCACCGGCCACGACGGCCGTTCCTCCGGCGTCAGCTGGGCGGACAAGCACCTGCGCCGGTACACCCTCAGCGGGGACGGCTTTGCCGCCGCCCTGCTGGGCAAGTTCCGGGCGGGCAGCCAGGCGGAGCTGTGGGTGGTGGACAGCCAGGGCCAGCGCCGCATTCTGGAGCTCAACGAGCAGGTGATGTCCATATCCGCCGCCGGACGGTATCTGGCCGTGCTCACCGGCGACCGGCTGGACATCTACACCGACCAGCTGGAGCTGTACGACACCCTGGAGGGCACCCAGGGCGCCCGGACGGTACTGCTCATGCCGGACGGCTCGGCTATCCTCATCTCGGCGGACAGCGCCGGATTCTATATCCCTTGACACCGCTTCCCGCCGGGGGCCTGGGAAAAGGAGCGTGCTGTGGAAATGGAAGCATACATATTCGACCTGGCGATCATCGCCCTGCTGGCGCTGTTCGCCTGGCGGGGGGCGGCCAAGGGGCTGGTGCTGTCCCTGTGCGGGCTGGCGGCGGTATTCGTGGCCTTCTTCTGCGCCCAGTTTCTGTCCGACCAGTTTTATGTCCCTGTGGGCGGCATACTCCGGCCCATCGTCACCCAGACCATCCGGGGGGCGGACGCGGAGCCCGTCCCGTCCAACCCGGAGGAGGGTTATACGGTGGACGAGCTGGTGGCCTCCATCCAGGAAAAGGGGCTGTTCGAGGGCTTTTCCGACTTTCTGGAGCAGGGGGTGGCCAATGATGAGGTGGGCCACGGCCCCCTGTCCCCGCTGGACGCCCTGGCGGGCTACCTGTCCCAGGCCATCGCCCGGGCCCTGCTGTTCGGCGGCAGCTTCCTTGCCATCCTGCTCATCTGGTTTTTGGCCAGCCACGCCCTGGATCTGGCCTTCCAGCTGCCCATCCTGTCCCAGGTGAACACGGCGGGAGGGCTCATTGCCGGACTGGTAAAGGGCGGGCTGCTGGCTGTGGTGCTGGTGTGGCTGGGCCAGCTGGCCGGCCTGATCCCCGTCCCGCCGGAAACCCCCGTGCTGTCCCTGTTCACCGTGGACAGGCTTTGGGAACTGCTCAGCGGGCTGCCCGCCTGACCTTCCGGCCTTTCCCAAAAATGCGGCCCATTTCCCTTGGCGCGGGAAAATTACCACTCTAAAATTCATGACGTGTTCATATTTATCTGATATGGTACTGCCAAACTGCGATTAAGAACGCGAGAACTTGTTCTCCCTGAAAGGAGCGGCATCATGCATCCCACTCTGTGTACCCGCTGCAAAAAAAACGTGGCGGTGATCTTTATCACCAAAATTGAGAATAACGAGGCTAAAAACGAGGGTTTGTGCCTGAAGTGCGCCCGGGAGCTGGGCATCAAGCCGGTGGACGATATGATGAAGAAAATGGGCATATCCGACGAGGATCTGGAGTCCATTTCCACCGAGATGATGTCCGCCTTCGGCGGGGCGGAGGAGCCGGACGGGCTGGCCGCCGAGGGCCAGGACGACGGCCAGGACGGCGACGGCGAGGAGGACGAGGGGCGCACCGCCACCTTCCCCTTCCTGAGCAAGCTGTTCGGCGGCCAGTCGGACAGCGCGCCCGACCGGGACCCCATGCAGCGCGGGGGCGCCGCCAAGGAGGACAAGACCGCCGCCAAAACGGAACGGTCCCAGGCCCCCAAGCGCAAATTCCTGGAAAACTACTGCATCTCCCTCACCCGCAAGGCCCACGAGGGCAAGCTGGACCGCATTGTGGGCCGCGCCAACGAGATTGAGCGCACCATCCAGATCCTCAACCGGCGGCAGAAGAACAACCCCTGCCTCATCGGCGACCCCGGCGTGGGCAAGACCGCCATTGCCGAGGGGCTGGCCCAGCGCATCTATGACCGGGACGTGCCCTACAAGCTGCTGGACAAGGAGGTCTACCTGCTGGACCTCACCGCCCTGGTGGCGGGCACCCAGTTCCGCGGCCAGTTTGAGAGCCGCATGAAGGGCCTCATCGACGAGGTGAAGAAGCTGGGCAACATCATCCTGGTCATCGACGAGGTGCACTCCATTGTGGGCGCGGGGGACGCGGAGGGCTCCATGAACGCCGCCAACATCCTCAAGCCCGCCCTGAGCCGGGGCGAGATCCAGGTGATCGGCGCCACCACCCTCACCGAGTACCGCAAGTACATCGAAAAGGACTCCGCCCTGGAGCGCCGCTTCCAGCCCGTCATCGTGGAGGAGCCCTCCATCGACGACTCGGTGGAAATTTTGAAGGGCATCGCCCCCTACTATGAATCCTTCCACCACGTGGCCATCAGCCCGGACATCTGCCGCCAGGCGGTGGTGATGAGCGAGCGGTACATCACCGACCGTTACCTGCCCGACAAGGCCATCGACCTGATCGACGAGGCGTCGTCCGACGTGAACCTCCACAACAAGGACCTGGCCAGGCTGGCCGAAATCGACAAGGAGCTGGCCGACTACGCCAAGGAGATGGAGGTGGTCCTGGCCTCCACCGGGGCCCAGAACGACCCCAAGCTCCAGGAGCTGCAAAAGCAGGAACAGAAGCTCCAGCGCCAGCGGGACACCCTGGAGATGGCGGTGAGCCGGGACGACGCCGAGGCCCCCAACCGGGACGACCCCGCCTTCCAGGAGCGCCAGGCGGGCCGCCGGGAACAGATTGGCGAGCTTGCCAAAAAACTGGCTGCCGTCAGCTGTGAGAAGCAGGACATACAGGCCGCCGCCAACGACAAAGCCTACCAGCGCCTGGCCGAGCTGAAGAGCAGGCAGGCCCAGCTCACCGGGGAGCGGGACATTCTGGCCGCCAAGGGCAATCCCCCGCTGACCGCCGCCCATCTGGCCAGGGTCATCGAACTGTGGACCAAGATCCCCGCCTCCTCCATCCAGGAGCAGGAGTTTGAGCGGCTGGCCAAGCTGGACGAGCGCCTCAAGGAACACATCGTGGGCCAGGACGAGGCGGTGAACGCCGTGTCCAACGCCATCCGCCGGGGCCGGGTGGGCATTGCCGCCAAGCACAAGCCCGTCTCCTTCATCTTCGTGGGCTCCACCGGCGTGGGCAAGACGGAGCTTGTCAAGCAGCTGGCCGCCGACCTGTTTGCCTCCCCTGAGTCCCTTATCCGGCTGGACATGAGCGAATTTATGGAGAAGCACTCCGTCTCCCGCATCATCGGCTCCCCCCCGGGGTACGTGGGCTATGACGACGCGGGGCAGCTCACCGAGAAGATCCGCCGCAAGCCATACACGGTGGTACTCTTCGACGAGATTGAAAAGGCCCACCCCGACGTGCTCAACGTGCTGCTGCAAATCCTGGACGACGGCCATATTTCCGACGCCCACGGCAAGGTGGTCAACTTTGAGAACACCGTCATCGTCATGACCTCCAACGCCGGCAGCGATATCAAGGGCGGCTCCCTGGGCTTTGACCGCTCCGCCAACCAGCTGGGCCGGGAGAAGGCCATGAAGGGGCTGGAGGCCTTCCTGCGGCCCGAGTTTATCAACCGGGTGGACGAGATCGTCTACTTCAACCAGCTCACCGAGGATAATTTCAAGGCCATCGCCCGCATCATGCTGTCCGAGCTGGACGGGGTGATGAAGGGCAAGGGCATCGCCTTCACCTATGACGAAAGCGTGCTGGATTACCTGGTGAAAAAGTCCTACTCCGCCGCCTACGGGGCCCGGAACCTGCGCCGCCAGATCCAGAAGGACCTGGAGGACCCCATCGCCGCCAAGCTCATCCAGCGGTATGCCGACCCTGTCACGCGGGTGGAGCTGTCCGCCGACGGCGAGACGCTGAATATTGTCACCGACTAGGGCTTGTCTAAAAATTATCAACACGCCCAAGCGGCGGGCCTTTTTCCGCCGGGCATATTGCCAATTTTCAAACGGCGCCCAAAAAACAGGGCGGCGGGGATTTCCCCGCCGCCCTGTTTTGTTTTGCCCCGTCTTTCATCCCCATTGACGCACATCAAAATTTCCCGGTGGCGCCGTCCGCAATTCTGTGCTATGATACCATTGTTATCCTTTGACGGAATGGAGGGACCCTGCACCATGAACACAGAAGCCAACGCAGCCGGCGCCGCGGTCAAGAACCCCGGCAAGGGCGGAAAGGCGGTCAAAATTGCCGCCGCCCTTCTGCTCTCCTGCTGCCTCATCGCCAGCCTGGGGCTCAACGTCTACCAGGCCGCCGTCCAGAACCGGAAGATGAGCGAGTACATCGACCATGAGCTGGAGCGCCAGGCCGAAGCGGCCAAACAGGAAAACCAGTATCTGGAGGACGGCTATAAGGTGGGCGGCGAGTACGAGATCCGCTCCACCGCCCACATCTCCGATGCCTACATAAGCGGCGACCACAGCCGCCTCAGCCAGGAGGACAAGGACACCCTGCGCATGGCGGAGGAGGTGCTGGAGCAGGTCATTGAGGACGGTATGGACGGCTATGAGAAAGAGGAAGCCGTCTACAGATGGCTGGTGGAAAACATCGGCCGCGGCTCCCGCAGCGTCATCAGCCGCCCGGGCATGAGCCGCTCCGCTTTCACCCCCCACGACGTGCTGTCCAGCCGCACGGCGGTGTGCGTGGGCTACGCCACCACCTTCCGCCTGTTCATGAACATGCTGGGCATGGACTGCCACATCGTCCACAACGAGTACCACTCCTGGGATCTGGTGCAGCTGGACGGCGATTGGTACCATGTGGACGTCTACAGCGACTCCCACGGCGTGCTGTACGGCAATTTCAACATGACCGACGAGGTGGCAAAGAACGGCCACAACTGGGATGAGTCCGCGCTGCCCGAGGCCAAGAGCGTGAAGCACACCCCCGCCGTCCGCAACGGCATCGAGGTGGAGGGCATTCTGGAGGTTCCCGCCGCCTTGAAAGAGGCCATGGACGGCAGGAACGGCGCTTTGTTCTTCAAGTTCCAAAATGCCCTCTCCGAGCAGGATATGGCCATGGCAGATTTTCTGGCCGGCAGCCTGGAGCAGGTGCTGGGCGGCATGTTGGAGGAAAGCTACTACTTCCGGGCGGCCTGGTACCCCGGCGAGGGGGACAGCTACATCCTGGGCCTGCTGATGGAGAGCCGCAGCGTGGAGGAGGAGCCCGAAGGCATTGACGCCGCCTCCCCCGAGGGCCGGAAAATCATCCAGGCCATTGCCGCCGCCTTTGATATCGACCCGGCGGCGCTGGGCGTTGGGCCGGATGAGCCGCTGGAGTATTTCCCCGTTGGGGGCATCGCCGCCGGCGGTAAAATCATCACCAGCGACGGTCCCGCCACCCAATGGGACGCCATTGTCCCCTGACCGCCGGGAGGTAATCAGATGGAACGAATCAGACAGACACTCGGCCTCACCCTGGCGGCGTTGGCGCTGCTGGCCATGTGCGCCTGCGCCGGGGGGGAGGATGCCGGGCCCGACCTGGACCCGGCGGATATGGCCCGGGCCATGATGGACGTGGACACCACCCTCCCCGAGATGGTGGAGCGCTCCAGCCGGGACGCCGACGGGGCGGACAGCTTCACCTACCTTTCCGACCTGGACTATGGCAAGGTGGAGGCCTACTTCTACGCCTGCGCCGACGCCGGGACGGCGGAGGAGATCGCGGTGGTCAAGCTCAAGGACAAGGGGGACGCCGCCGCCCTGATGGAGTCCCTCCACGACCACATCAAGGCCCGCCAGGGCACCTTTGAGGAGTACGACCCGGAACAGCTCCCCCTGACCGAGGACGCCGTAGTCACCCGTGAGGGGCGGTATGTGACCCTCATCGTGTCCAAAAAGAGCGGGCTGGTGCAGAAGGAGTTTCAGAACTTTTTCCAGCAGGAAAAGTAAGCGCCGTTTGGAAGCTATCACTGCGCCCTGCGGAGCGGGATTTCTCGCCCGCAGGGCAAAAATCGCGGGAATAACTGTGTTCATTTCAAAAATTCCAACGAAGCGCGGCGGGAAAAGATCCGGCAGATGGCGTTTTAAAGGATTTTAAACAGGCTCCAAGGACAGGCTTTTATTTTCTATGCTTTATATCCAAAATCCGGGATGCCGTGCCAGCGCTTCCGGAAGTAGTGGGCGGCCAGCTTGGGCCGGCGGTCCCGGGTGAGCAGGCCTTTCTTATTGCCGTCCACCCGCATGGGGCCCTGGATGGTGGCAAAGTCGGCGAAGTTCCACACCTGTTCCCCGACGAAGAAGGGCCGCTTGTCCAGCTCGGCGTTGATGCGGGAATAGTAGTCCGCCTGGTATTCCTCGCTGAACATCTCCCCGTTGGCGTTGTGGACGCCGGGATAGGTGTCCGCGCCGTACTCGGTGACCATCACCGGCTTGCCGGTGCCCGCCCAGAAGTCCAGCTCGGTATTCCACGCGTCGCAGGCCGCGTCCAGATCGCCGCTGAGATTATACCAGCCGTAGTAGCGGTTGACGCAGCACACGTCCATGGCCCTGGTGATGATGTCCTTTGTGTAATCGTTCTGGCAGCACACCAGGGTGACCGGGCGGCCCTGGGGGTCGCAGGCGTGGGCAAGGTCGTAGAGGGGCTTAAAATAGTCGTAGGCCGCCTGGGGGAAGTGCTCGGTGTCCGGCTCGTTGGCGATGGACCACATCACCACGCAGGGGTGGTTCTTGTCCCTGGCAATCATGTCCCGGATCACGTCCCCGTGGTGCCCCTTGATGCGCATGACCTCGTAGGGGTTCTGGGCCCCGCCCGCGTTGATGCCCACGGCGGGAACCTCGTCGATGACCACGATGCCCTCCCGGTCGCACAGGTCGTACATCTCCTCGGCATAGGGGTAGTGGCTGGTGCGGAAGGAGTTGGCCCCCAGCCAGCGCATGAGGGAGACGTCCTTCACATTGAGGCACTGGTCCAGCCCGCGCCCATGGAAAAAGCTGTCCTCGTGCTTGCCGAAGCCCTTGAAATAGAAAGGCCTGCCGTTGATGAGGAATTTATCCCCCTCCACCTTCACGGTGCGGATGCCGAAGGACACCTCGTACAGATCGTCATCCTGGAAGGCCACCTCCGCCCGGTAGAGGTAGGGCGCGCCGGGATTCCACCGCTTGGCATTGAGTATGGTGATACGCCCCTTGGCCCCGGTGGCAAAGCCCACCGCCCGGCCCCCCTGGTCCAGGATGGTCACCCGCACCTCGCCCCTGCCCCGGGTCTCCACGGCGTAGTCCACAATCCCGTTGTCCCCGTCCACGCCGGGGATGACGGTGATATCCTTGATATAGTCCCATGGGGTGGTGTACAGCACCACGGGCCGGGTGATGCCCGCGTAGTTGAAAAAGTCGAAATTGGGCCGGTTCTGGGGCCTGCACCGGGTCTTGGCCAGCTCGATGGAGGGGATTCCGGGGTTGTCCGAGCCGAAAAATGCCACGCCCCCCTCGTTGCCCACAGGCAGGGTGGAGAAGTCCACCCGGTTGTCCACCGCCACGGTGAGCCGGTGCTCTCCCGACATCGTGTAGTCCGTTAATTCAAATTCAAAGGGCAGGAAGCCCCCCTTGTGCTCCCCCAGGTAATGGTCGTCGATCCACACCTGGGCGGCGTGGGTCACCGCGCCGAAGCGCAGCCACAGCCGCTGGCCGGTTACCTGCTCCGGGATGCTGAACGTGCGCTGGTATACCGCCCAGCCGTAGTGGGCGCGCAGATTCACGTCGTCCTTCTGGTCGTTGTAGGAGGCGGGCACCGCCATGGTCATGGGCGCGGGCAGGGGGCCCTGGGCCCACTCATGGGGCCAGCTGTCCGCCCCGGCGGTCTGGAAGTCCCACACGCCCCCCAGGTCAAAGACCATCCGGGAGCGGTTCATCTTTGGATACAGCATGGTTTAATCCCCTTTCTCGTTCCAGGGCAGGACGGCCAGCGCCGTCCGCCCGTTTTTTTGTTCCACCCGCAGCAGCCGCCCCCGGAAGGGCGCTTGCAGGGCAAACCCATGGAGGCGTTCCGGGAGATTGGGCTGGAAGCGGAACCCGTCCGCCGCCTCCGGGTCGGGCCTCAGCCCCGCCAGCTCCTCGATGAGGAGGGGGATGGCCCCGCTGGCCCAGGGGTGGCACAGGCTGGTGTTCCACTTCTGATCCTTTCCCCACGCCTCGAAGCAGGCCGTGGCCCCCTCCCGGAGCATGTTCCGCCAGCCGCAGGCGTCCGTCCGGGTGAGCAGCCGGTACAGCGCGCCGTACCTCCCCAGCCGCCCCAGCCCCCGCAGGGCGAAATACATGGGCAACACGCCGCACACCCGCCCGGGGGTGAGCAGCAGCGCCTCATAGGCGTCCCCGCCGCCCTCCGGGGTCAGCCCGAAGCAGGCGGGATAGAGGTTGGCGTGGAGGGAGCAGTGGGCGCTTGTCTCGCTGTCGGCAAAGAGCCCCTGCCCCCGCCGCCAGAAGGCGCGTACAAACGCCTCCCCCGCCCGGCGGGAGTCCCCCGTTTGGGGCAGGCCCAGCGCCCCCTCCATCCGCTCCTTCATCCGCAGAAAGCCGTACCACAGGGCGTTGATAACGTTGTGGCACCCCGCCCCCACCACCGGGCGGGTGAGGGGGAAATCGTAGCCGTCCCGCAGGTTTTCCGGCCAGTCCACCAGGTTCCAGCCGTGGGATACGTTTTCCAGCAGGCCGTCCTTCCTCTGATATCTTGCAAAATACCGGGCGATCCCCTCCACGGCGGGATAGCACGCCCGGAGGAAGCCCCGGTCCCCGGTGAAGTCATAGTCCGTCAGGGGCAGGGCGGGGAAGAGCAGGGAGAAGTCGGCGATCTCCTGCCGCAGCGCCCCCGGCGCCACCGCCAGCAGGGCGGGCGACGCCTGGGCCGACGCCATGAAATCGGCGGCGCACTTGCGCAAAAGCTCCGTTTTGCCCGTCAGCCACACCTGGGATCGGGCGGTGACCACCGCGTCCCCCAGGTACTGCCCCTTTTCCCGGCTGGGGCAGTCCAGATACGCCTCCTGGCTCCCGCAGCGCACGGCGTTTTTGCAGATTCGGAAAATGTCCTCCAGCTGATCCGCTTTGCAGGAGAGGGCGCACAGGCCATCGGGCATGGGGTAGTGCCGCTCCCACACCCAGCACTCCGCCAGCTCCACGCCCGGCGCGTCCAGCCCCAGAATTTCCACGTAGCGGAACGCCTTGTAGTCAAACTGGTGCAGCACGCTTTGCCCGTCCGCCAGCGTCCAGCTCTCCTCATAGCGGCAGTTGCAGCGCATGTCGAACCGCACCCGGCCGGCGGCGTCCAGCTCCTCGCCAAAGCGCAGGGCGAGGCAGTCCCCCGCCCTGCCCCGGGCGGCGGCGTGGAGCGTCCCCACCCGCTCGCGCCCAAAGTCCAGCAGCACCCCGCCGGGGACGGTGCAACGGCCCGCGGCCTCCACCCTGCCCCGCCACAAATTGGCGGTGGGCTGGGGGGACAGCGCATAGTCCGCCCATGGGGCCGGGACGAGGAGGCCCCAGCCGCTGTCATCGAAGCCGGGCCGCTCCCAGCCCTCGGGCCACAGGCGGCTGTCAAAATCCTCTAAAAACTGGGTGTCATAGCCGGTGGCTTCGCCGGAATAGGCGGCGCAGACCTGGTACCGCCAGCCCCCGTCCCACAAAACAGGGGTCCCGTTCTCCCCGGCCAGCTCCGCCCAGAGGGCCAGCCGCCCGTCCCCGCTGTTCCAAACCCGGTTGACCAGCCCCTGGTAGTAAAGGTGGACGGCCACCGTCACCGTCCGCCCCCCCTCCACGGGGTACTCCTGGTAATAGCAGCGGCCCCTGCCCGCGGGCGCGGGCCCCTGGCCCAGCCACTCCCCGTCCAGCCAGGCGTGGCAGTAGTCGTCGGCGCTGAGCCGCAGGGCATATGTCCCCGGCGGCAGCTGCGCCCGGCTGCGCGCCAGCACGTGGACGTTTTGGGGCGCGACAGGGCGCGGGCCGGGTTCCCCCTCCTCCCGGATCAGGTCGCGGGGGGCGCGCCCCGCCCACGAGGGGAGGGTCAGCCACACCGGGGCGCTCATTCCTCCCGCCCCAGCCCCGGCTCGTCCAGCAGGGCGACGGTCTCCCGGGCCCGCCCCTCCGTCTCGAAGAGGATAAGCTCATTCTCCCCTTCCCGCAGCCAGGGCGCGGGGAGGTAGAGCCGCCGCTGGGGCCCCTTGTCCCAGAAGCGCCCCAGCGCCCGCCCGTTGACAAAGGCCGTCCCCTTCCCCCAGCCGGTGAGGTCCAGGAAGGTGTCGGCGGGGCTGTCCACGTCCAGCGCAAACCGGTAAAAGGCCGGAGCGTCGGCGGGCCCCCGTTGGGAAAAGTCCAGCCCGCCCAGATCGTCCAGCGGCAGGGGCAGGCACTCCCAATCCGTGATCTCGGCGCCGTCCAGCAATACGGGGCCGTCGATCCCCTTGCGCTGGTTCTCCATCCTCCGCCCGTAGTTTACCCGGCCCAGGTTTTCCACCAGCAGGTCCAGCGTCCCCCCCTGGCCGTCCAGCTCCAGCGGGATGGGAGCGGCCAGCTCCCGGTCAAACCGGGTGAACACAGGCCGTCCGTTCCAGAATCCCTGCATCCGGTCGGCCGCGTGGGCAAAGGACAGCGCCCCGCCCATGCGCCCCGCGGGAAGCCGGGTGCGGTAGAGGATATAGCCATAGCCCTGCCCCAGCCGCTCCATGGAGCAGGGGGCCTTCCGACCCGCAGCCCGGCCCAGCTTCCCCAGCGACGGGAACAGGCCGGCCCTGCCCTGGCAGCGCAGCTCCCCCCAGGCCCGCCGGGGCAGGGGCGGGGGGAGCTCCCCCGTGCTGCCGGGATTGCGCCGCTCCAGCGCCTGCCGGATGGCGAAATACTTCCCGGCGGGCCGCCCGTCCTCCGGCAGGGGGGCGTCGTAGTCGTAGGAGGTCACGTCGGGGGTAAGCCGCCCGTAGTCGTTGGCCCCGTTCATCCAGCCAAAGCTGGTTCCGCCGTGGAACATGTAGAAATTGACGCTGCCCCGATCCAAAATCTGCTCCAGGTCGCCCACAACGCCCTCCGGCGCGGTGCGGTGGTGGACGTTATCCCCCCAGGCGTCAAACCAGCCCACCCAGAATTCCGTCACCATCAGCGGCCCGCCCTTGGCGTAGGGGCGCAGCACTTCCAGCTTTTCCGCCGCGCCGGAGCCGAAATTGACGGTAGCCAGCGCCCCCGGGCAGGTCCCCCTGCTCAGGCTCTCGTTTTCCAGGTTGTCCGAGGTGATAAAGGGTACCGTGGCCCCGTTGTCCCGCATCAGCCCCGCCAGCGCGGCGAGGTACTCCGGATCCTCCGCCCCCCAGGCGCCGAACTCGTTTTCCACCTGCATGAGCAGCACCGGCCCGCCCCGGTCGATTTGCAGGGGGACCAGATGGGGGAACAGGGCGCGGTAATACCTGTCCACCAGCCCCAGAAACGGCCCCTCGTGGGTACGCAGGGGGATATTCTCCCCCTCCAGCAGCCAGGCGGGCAGGCCGCCGAACTCCCACTCGGCGCAGACGTAGGGGGAGGGCCGGACGATGGCGTACAGCCCGTTGGCCTGGGCCAGGCGCAGGAAGGCCCCCACGTCCAGCCCGCCGTCAAAGCGGAACTCCCCCCGCCTGGGCTCGTGGAGGTTCCAGGGGATATAGGTCTCCACCGTATTGCAGCCCGTGGCCTTCAGCTTTTTCAGCCGGTCATCCCAGTATGCCGGGGGAACCCGGAAGTAGTGGATACAGCCGGAGATGATCTGGAACGGCGCGCCGTCCAGGTAAAAACAGTCCCGGATTTCAAACGCGGACATGGAACCCACTCCTTACGCCAGATAGTCCACCTGGGTGCGGATGGTCTGCACCCCTTTGTGGACGCGGTATACCGCCATGGGGATGGCGGTTTTGGGAAATATGAGGTTGGTATTGGGGTCGGGGATAAGCACCTCGCCCCGGCCGTCCCCCTCCAGCGAGGCCACGGCACAGAAGTCCGCCCCGCAGCGGGCCTCGGCCTGGGCCCCCTTCGCCCGGCGGCTGCACGGCAGCCGGTCGTCGGCATTGACGGCAAAGCCGCCGTCATACGCCTCGCAGTCGTAGCCGCTGTCGATCATGTGGGTGCGGATATGCCCCGTGGGGGTGGGCTGAATGGTGGTGGTTACCTGGATGCCGTCCAGGGGGGACCAGCGGGTCTCAATACCCCCCCGGCCAATGGAATAGCCCGGCTGGGCCACGTCCCGCTGATAGTAGTACCGCCCCACCCGGAAGCACAGCGAGCTGTCCGGGGCCATCTGGCCCAGCTCGTAATTTCCCCGGGCAATGCTGAAGGCGAACCGGCTGGAATAGGCGAATTTGCTGTACTTCTCCGCGGTGTGGGCATAGGGCTCCATCTCCAGCCGCCCCGGCGCCAGGGCCACCGCCTGTTCCACGTCGTGCTGAACCAGCATATTGGCGTGGGGCAGGTATTGGCACCGCTCCAGGGGGGGCAGGGGGGCGCACTCCGCCGCCCAGAAGGGGTGGTTGTCGGGCAGGGCCAGGAAGGCGAAGGCTTTCAGCGCCCAATAGGGGGAACCGGGTGCGTTGTAGGTCTCCGACATCTGCAAGTTGGGGTAGGCGTAGCCGATGGCAAGCACTCCGGCGTTGTCACAGATAGGCTGGTTGAGCCACCAGGCCAGGTGCCGGGCGATCAGGCCCTTCATCACCGGCAGGGGGAGCACCTCCTCCCCGGCCAGCAGGGCGATGGACCAGAAGGCCCCCTGGGCAAAGCGGTAGGTGAGGGACCGGCCATAGGCGATGGACGCGCCGTCCGGGGCAAACCAGTACAGGTAGTCCCTGGCAAAGGCCCGGGCCCGCTCCCGGAACCGGGCGCACCGCGCCTCCTCCCCCCGCTCCCGTTCCATGAACATGGCGTAGAGCAGGCCATAGCTGACCATGACGAAGGGATTATAGTAATCCTTCTCCCCTCCAGCCCCGTCGTGATACCAGCCCCCGGCGTCGTAATATTCCTCCATGCGGCCCAGGCCGAACTCCAACCGCTCCCGGCTGTAGGGCCGGCCCACCGCTTTCAGGGCCAGGTTTGTGAGTATGCAGAACCACTGCCAGTTGCTGGCCACGCACTCATGGCGGTTGATCTCCCACAGCCATTCCGCAAGGTTATCTCTTTTCCGCCCGTCCAGCGGCTCCCACACCTTGTCCGGGGTGAGCAGAATGGCGTAGGACACCGCCGCCATCTCGCAGAACTTCTGATCGTAATCCCGGCAGGTATGCCAATATTCCGGGTGGCTCGGGTCGGGGCCGTGGGCGAAGCCCCGGCGGTATAAATCCTCAAAATCCGGCTCGCTGCCTCCCCCCGCCCAAAAGGGGACCAGCCCCCACAGGGGCCGTGCGAACGCCTCCATGGGGATGGAGCCGTTTTCGTAATGGGTGCTGGTGGCCCCCAGCTCCACCCGCGCGCCCCCCGGGCTGTAAAAGGGCTTGAGGGGCTCCAGCAGCCGCAGCAGGGCGGCCCGCGCCCCCTCCTTGGTGGAAAAATCCTGGGCTGAATAATGATACCGTTCCATAAATATCCGCTCCGTTTATGTTTTTTTTGCCCTCAGGTCAAACCGGCAAGAACGGCCCTTCAAGGCAGCGGGCCCAAATAAAGGGGCAGGGCCCCTGCCCTGCCCCTCTGGCAAATATGAGTTTAACCCTTGATGCCGGTGGCCGCAACCCCCTGCACAAAATATTTTTGCAGCGCCAGGAAAATGATGAGTACAGGGATCAGGGCAATCACCGACGCGGCCATGATAAGGCCGTACTCAGCGGAGTATTGCCTGATGAACATGCGCAGGCCGATCTGGATGGTCTTGACCTCGTCTCGGGTCAGGTAGATCAGCGGGCCCAAAAAATCGTTCCAGGTGCTCACAAACGTGAAGATGGTCAGGGTGGACAGCGCCGGCTTGGACAGGGGCAGCATCACCCGGAACCAGATGCCGTACTCCGTCAGCCCGTCGATCCGGGCGGCCTCGCACAGCTCGGAGGGCACCCCCTCATAGAACTGCTTCATTAAAAACACGCCGAAGGCGGAGAACGCCTGGAGGCAGATGATGGCCAGATGGGTGTTGTTCAGGTGCCAGGCCCGCATCATCATGAACTGGGGCACCATGTACGCCTGCCAGGGCACGGCGATGGTGGCGATGTAGCCCAGGAAGAGCAGGTTCTTCCCCTTGAAGTTCATCTTGGCGAAGGCGTAGGCCGCGAAGCTGGAGGTGAACAGCTGGAGCAGGGTGACAATGATGGTCAGCTTGGTGCTGTTCTTCACAAAGGTGAGCAGGGGAATTTTGGTCCAGATATCAATGTAGTTCTTCCAGCGGGGGTTCTCCGGGATCCATTTGATGGGGAAGGAGAACACGTCCTTGTTCATCTTCAGCGAGGCGGACAGCATCCAGATAAAGGGAATGAGCATCAGCGCGGTGATGAGGATCAGCACGGCGTAGATAACCACCCGGCTGACGGCGTTGCTCCTCTTTTGAGAACCGATTTTCATATCTCTCCCCTCCCCTCAGTCGTTATTGGACGAATTGCGGAACTGGAACAGCGTGATGGCCAGCACCAGGGCGAACAGCACCATGGCCACCGCGCTGGCGTAGCCGTACTTGGGCGTGTTCACAAAGGCGATGTTGTAGATGTCGTACACCAGGGTGATGGTGGCGTCGCCGGGGCCGCCCTGGGTAATCATGTACATCTGGTCATACACCTTGAAGGAGGCGATGGTCAGCGTGATGGTGACAAAGAACGTGGTAGGGCGCAGCTGGGGCAGGGTGACGTGCCAGAATACATGCCACTTGCTGGCCCCGTCCAGCTCGGCGGCCTCCACCAGCACGGGGTTGGTCCCCTGGAGCCCGGCCAGATAGATGACCATGTAATAGCCCATGTTCTTCCACACGCTGAACAGGATGACGGTAATCATGGCCGTGTCCTTTCCCGCTGCCCAGCGGGGCAGGTTCTCCACCCCCAGGGAGGACAGCAGCATGTTCACCGGGCCCATGCTGGGGCTGAAGATCATGTTCCACACCGCCGCCACCGCCACCAGGGACGCCACATAGGGGAAGAAGGACACGGTGCGGAAAAAATTGCGCAGCTTGACGTTCTGGTTGAGCAGCAGGGCCAGCCCCAGGGAACACACCAGGGTCAGCGGCACGGTGCCCACGCAGTAGACGATGGTGTTGACAAAGGCGGTCTTGAATGTCTTGTCCCCCGCCAGATCCAGGAAGTTTTTCAGTCCCACGAACTCGATGGCATGCTGTCCGTCCCAATTGCAGAAGGACAGGCCGATGGCAAACACCATAGGGATCAGGGTGAAAATGCAAAAGCCGATAAAATTGGGTGCGATAAAGGAATACGCGGTGAGGTTGTTGCGGGCGTCGCGGCTGAGGCCGCGCTTTTGGGCTCCGGGGTTCTGCGCCGTCTTGACGGCGGGCTTGGTGGACATAGCGGTCTCTCCTTTCTCGCGGATGGGGGAAAACGGGGGCGGCGGGGACGGGCAGAAGGCCGTC
>CATABD010000006.1 GCA_949494735.1 uncultured Oscillospiraceae bacterium | reverse complement strand
CGCTCTTGTGCGCCGCCGCGTACTGCTGTACCGCCCGGGCGATCTTCCCCACAACCGTTGCCGCTTGCCGGGTGTGCTGGGCGGTCTGCTGGGCCTCCCGCGCAGCCTTGGCATAGCGGCGTTTCAGCTTCTGTTTCTGCATCCACCGGGACAGGGTGTTTTGCCGACGCAGCTCTGGGTGGTCCCGGAGAGCGGTCTGCCACGCCAGCCCCGCCCGTTCCTGGGCCAGTCGGCGTTCCGCCCGACGCGCCGCCCGGAAGGGCTTGGAGCGCAGGCGGCGCTTGTTCCAGCGCAGAAAGCGGCCCGCGCCACGTTCGGCGGCGAACTCGCTCTTATGCACCGCCTCCACCGCCACGTTCTGGTGCTCTACCTCCCGGAACTTGCCGTGAATTTTCATCACCGCCGCCGTTTTCAACGTGCGGCCCGCCTGGGTGGGGAGTGACGGGGACGCCTGCTCGGGCTGAACCTCCTCCTCGAACCGCAGACGGCGGCGGACCTTCCCGCTGTTGGCGTCATACTCCTGCTCCAGACGGGCGCGGCGTTTCGTGGGGAGTTGGGCCTGGGCCCGCTCCAGCCGCCGCCCGGACTGCTCCATCCGCCGCTCCGCCCGCTCATACCGCCGCTGCTGGCGGTGGGAAGGAGGCGGCGCGGCAGGCTCGCCGCCCGCGTCCGGGGTGCTGACGCTATCTTCCTCAAACCGTAGACGGGAACGCTCCTGCCCGGTATCATGCTCCTGGGTGGCGGGTGTGCCCTCGGTCTCAAATCGCAGCCGCCCGTCCTCTGGCTCATCCCGAACAGCGGAAGCGGCCATATCCTGCCGGAGTTTTTGCCCCTGCCGCCGCTGACGCTGTTTCCGAGACTGGCCGCTGCCCTCCACCGGGGGCGGGCCCTGCGCCGGAACATCGTCCGCCCCCCGCATGGCAGGGGACGGCTCAATCTCATTGCCGGAATCGTCCACCGGGGGCGGCGGGGGCTGGCGGCGCTTTTTCCCCTTGGCCGGGGCGGGCCGTGCCAACCCCTGGTCCGGGGTGCGGTCCGGGCCAAAGGACACATCCGCCGTGCGCTGGCTGACCCGGCGCTCCTCACCGCTGGCCTTATCCTGTTCTACCAGACCGTCCCGGCCCAGCTTCTGGACCCGCTTGGACTTGGCCCGGTACAGCTCCCGGCTCACAGCGCCGCCTCCGGGGGCTTATGCTCCCGATCCGGCACAGCGGCGGCACGGGCGGCAGCTTCCAGCTTTTTGGCCTCCAGGTCTTGGCGGACGGAGGGCTTTTTCGTCAGACGCTTCCCCGGCCTCTCCGCCGTCCGCTCCGCTTTGGCGGCGCGAACCTCCGCCGCCCGCTGCTCCAGGTGCTCCGTGCTGCCAATAGCGGCGAGGGTGGCGTTGTTCATGCCGGATAACAGCCGTTGGGTGGCGCGCATGGGGGCCAGCACCACAGACTGGAACCGCCCCTCCTGCCCGCCGTTCACCACCTGGGCCTCCTTACCCAGCAAAGCCCTCCCGACATTTTTCAGATGGGCCCCCGCGCTGCGCAGATCGTGGCCCATATCTTCCACTTTCTCAATGCTTTTCCGGGTGTCCGCCGCCAAACCGCTGATGCCGTCCTGGACAGCCTCCAACGCCTTTTTCACGCCCAGCGCCGACACCGCCCCGTCCAACGCGGACACGCCCATCTCCTTGAAATTACGCACGGCGTCGGCGGCGCATTGGGTGATCTTCTCCCACAGGCCGGTCAGCTTGTCCCGCACGGCCAGGGCCTTCTCCTCCAGCGCGGACACCGCGTTTTCCATGTGTTCCCGGACGGACGGTCTCTTTTCCCGGGCAAGCTGCTCCCTGACCTCTTGCAACTCCGCCAAAACCGCTTCAAACTGCCGGTTCATGCCGTCCATGTACCACATGAGCTGTGACAGGTCCGATGCCTGCCCCTGCCTGTTGTTCTCCTCCAGCAGCTTCATGAACTGCTGGACCGCCTCCTGTCCCTGTAAGGGGTCTATCATTTATCACCCCTCCTTCGTCAGATCTTCCGGGCGGGTGGTGAGCAGTCGATACAGCTCGGTGTCCTTGGGAAAGTGGTCCACGAAGGGGATGATGACATTCCCGAAAAACAAAAGCCCCTCACCCGGCCCGCTGTTGGTCACATAAGAGAGCTGGTGGGGGGAGATGTTGAGCTGCTTCGCCAGAATTTGGCGGTCCCCGGCGGCCTGATTGAGCATATAAATGAAGTCGCTGTTCTCGAAAATGTTCTCGATTTCGGCGGAGGACAGCAAATCCTTGACGTTTTGCGTGATCCCGGTGGGGATGCCGCCCCATTTGCGGAACCGCTTCCAAATCTCCACCGTGTACGCCGCCGTCTGTTCGTCCCGGAGCAGCAGGTGCATTTCATCAATATAGAGCCGGGTGGACTTGTGGGCGTCCCGGTTCTCGCTGACCCGGCCCCACACCTGGTCCTGGACCACCTGCATCCCAAACTTTTTGAGCTGCTTGCCCAGGTTTTTGATGACGTAGCACACGATCCGGCTGTTGATCTTCACGTTGGTACGGTGGTTGAACACGTTGAGGGAGCCGGTGACGTAGATCTCCAGCGCCGTGGCCAGCCGCTGGGCCTCCGGCTCGGGCTGCTGGCACAAAAGCTGGTGAAGATCCCCCAGCACGGGCATTTTCTCGGGCCGGGGGTCCTGCAAATAATCCCGGTAGACCATGTGAACGCAGCGGTCGATCACCGTTTTCTCAATGGGCTCCAGCCCAGCCCTGCCCCCCACGATCAGCTCCATGAGGGAGAGAACAAAATCGCTTTTCAGCGTCAGGGGGTTGTCGTCCTCGCTGTAGTTCAGATTGAGGTCCATGGGGTTGACGTACTGATTGGAGGTGGGGGAGATGTCGATCACCTGACCGCCCAGCCGCCGCACCAGGGGCGAATACTCATCCTCCGGGTCGATGACGGCGATATCGTCCCGCGTGACCAGGAAGATGTTGGCGATCTCCCGCTTGGCGGAGAAGGACTTGCCGCCGCCGGGAGTGCCCAAAATCAGGCCGCTGGGGGCCTTGAGCTGCTTGCGGTCCGCCATGATGAGATTGTTGGACAGGGCGTTGAGGCCGTAGTACAGCGCCTCGCCGCCCATGAACAGCTCCTGGGTGGTGAAGGGCACAAAAATAGCGGTGCTTGAGGTGGTCAAGCCCCGCTGTATGTCGATCTGGTTCAAGCCCAGGGGGAGGGAGGACATGAGGCCCTGCTCCTGCTGCCAGTCCAGCCGCCGCAGGGCGCAGTTGTATTTCTGGGCCACTCCTGCCGCCTGGAACACGTCGGTTTTCAGCCGCTGCCGCCGGTCCGCCAGATTGAGCACCAGCACCGTCACCAGGAACATCCGCTCGTTCCGGCTTTGCAGGTCCTCCAGCAGCGTCCTGGCCTCGGTGCCGTAGGTGGCGAGGTCGGACGGGATGATATCCATGTCGTAGCCCGCGCGGACGGCCTTCTTCTGCTCCTCGATCTTCATGCGGTCCAGGTCGGTGAGCTTCCGCTTGATGTTTTTGATGGCGGCGTTCTGGTCAATGGACTGGATGTGCAGCGTCACCACCTGGCTGTTCTCCAGGTCCAGGAACTCTTTCAGCATCTTGTCCGTCAGCTCCGGGGCCAGGATTTGCAGAAAGGACGCCGCGCCGTAGGTCCTGCCGAGCTGAAACACCCGGCCATCCTGGAAGGTGAAGCTGTCCGGGGCGATGAAGTCCTTGCTGGAGAGGCCCGTTTTCCAGATGGCGTCCCAGGCGAAGCGGAATTTCTGCTGGCCCATGGGGTGGAACATCTGGTGGAGCACCGCCAGCCGCTCATAGCCGTCCAGCGAGTGGGCGCGGACGCCCAGCACCTTGAAATTGGCGAGAATATCCGCCTCAATGCGCTCCAGCCGGGGCTTGGCCGCTTTCAAGCTGTCCGCCTCCACCCCGAAGGTGATGTACTTGGTCTTGGTCAGGCCGTTGTTGCCTTTGGCGAGCTGGCCTTTCAACATATCCGAGTATTCCTCCCGGATGCCGTTGTAGGCGTCCATCTGCTCCGGGATCTGGATGGACCGCAGGCACTCCTCCAGGTCGGCCCGCTGGTTGAGGAAGGAGAGCTGAACGTGAATGGAGCTGTCGAAGTAGTTCAGGAAGTCGCAGTAGTCCTCAAAAATGCGGTTTTTATCCTCGTTCTGGGCCAACTGATAGTTGATATCGTAGAAACGGACCTGCTTGGTGTAGTAGCGGTCTGTCACCACGCAGATCCCGTCCCGGCACATTTCCCGGTAGGGGATGGTCTGCTGGGCGGTCTGGGGGAGCCTACCGTCCTGCTTGGCCTTCTTCACAGCGGACACCAGCCGCCGCTTGTCCGGGCCGGACAGCTTGGCCTCCGGGGTGAGCCGGATGGCGTCCCGCAGATCGGCCTTATCTGCCTCGTGCCGGTTTTTTGCCGTTTGCAGGGTTTTTGCCTGTGTTTTTTGCTGCTTTGTTTGCAACCGCTTTTGCCTCCATTTCATTTTTATTCTGCCGCTCCAGGGCGGCGTACATATTTTCGGTGCGGTAGGGCCGGGTCCGGGGAACCAGGAACCGGGCCCGGATGAAGTGGCCCAGCACCCTTTCCAGGGGCTGCCCGTCCTTTTCATAGATACCGAACAGGAAGAAGGGCAGCATGAGGCCGATCATCAGCACCACCGCCGTGTCGTTGCCGAGGAGGCCCCGGGTGAGGACGTAGGTGGGGATGCCCACCAGAGCGCCGCCGCCGAAACAGATAAGCTGGCGCTTCGTCAGGTTGAACGCCACCTTGGACTTTACGCGGGTCAGGTCTTTGGGGACAGGGACAAAGGGCAATTATCTCACCTCCCGATTTTTTGTTTTCGCGGCGGGCTGGTCGCCGGGGACAGGCTTCGCCGCCAACTGTTCTTTGATAGAGGGCTTGTTCAAATTGGTCTGGCGCGGGCGTTGGGCGAGAAAGTCATCCAGCACAGCGAAACTGAATTGATCCACATAGTAACACGTTACGACACCGTTCCTTTTCACCGCGATTACATCACTGACGGACATACTCGGGTGCCGGTAGTCTGCCGGATGGTCCGTGTTGAATTTGGTCCAAAGGGCATTCAGCCCGGTCCCCTCCGGAAGCTGGGCGGTGTAGACCAGCTCATAGTTATCCCGCTGTGGCCGCTGTCCCTGCTGTTGCAGGTTTTCCAGCGGTTCGTACCGAATGAATCTCAGGTCGGGGTCATGGTGGTTGAGCTGATAAATGGCATAGCAGTCCTGTGTCTGACAGCGGAATGCCAATTCCCGCTCCTTCTGATGGTTCATCCGGTCCGCCACAGCCTCCTGAAACGCATGGCTGTTCTGCCAGCCTGCTTTGGACACGGCAAATAAACTGTGGTGGGACGAATTGACATCCACGGGACCCTTTACGTCCCCATGGTCATCCACCTCATAGATTGCAAACCCCCGGCGGGACAGGTCCTTGGCGATATCATCCGACACCGGGAGCAGACCGTCCTTCAAGTAGCCCGTACACGCAACGTCGGCCATGGTACAGTTGCGGTCCGGCATGGGGTACTCGTCCAGGGGCGGGTCAAGCTGGGCATTCAGCAGCTTTTGGAACATATCCATAGGAACCGTCTCTACAGTGACCGCGTTAATACCATAGTCCTCAAATACGGCACATCGGGCGGCGTCAAAGATGCCTTGCGCGGGCTGTTTACGGACGGCGCTTATATCCACCTGCCCATAATGGATCAGGCGCATGGTCTCTTTATCATAGAGCGTATAACCGAAATCTTCAGCATTGTCCATGAGATGGAGATACACCCTGCCGTTGACCAGATACAATTTGTTTTTTGGCTGACCGCTCATCATCTCACCTCCCGACTTTTCGTTTTCGCAGCGGGCTGGTCGCCAAGGACAGGTTTAGCCGCCAACTGCCCCTTAATGGAGGGCTTGGACGTCTGCTCCTGGGCGCGTTCCTCCCGCCGCATGAAAAAATACTGGCCCTGTTTGCCCTCCGCCTGGGCGATATACATGGGTTGCTTCACCTGTTCCCGCACCTTTTCAAAGAGCCGGTACATATCGTCCTGAGAGGCCAGGGGCAGAAAATAGGGGGACACCTCGGCCATGAAATGGGTCTTGTCCGGCGTGTTCGGCTCGGTCATACTTTGCAAAGCGGCGGCGAGACGGTCCGCCTCCGTCTGGATGCGGGCTTCTTCCAGCTCCTGCACATGGACGGCGATATGGCCCCTGGGTATCCGCTCCCTCCGCTCATGCTCCCGATGGAGCGCACCCTGCACCACGCTCTCATCGTCCGCCTCGTTCCGGGTATCCAGAATATCGCCGTAGTGATATTTTAAGTTGGGAATTGTTTCGTAATTGTACTCTTTTTCCGGCACACGAACCGTTTTCCCGCTGTAAAATGTGACCGCCACATGGGTATAGGGGGAGGCGGTACGCTCCGCGAACACAGCCATCTGGTGTTGATCCTGCTGATAGAGATTGCCGCGCAAGCCGTTTGACCCGTCCCCGGTCAGCTCCACCGAATAGGCCAGAACCGGCTCCCTGGTGTGACGGTGGTAGTATTGGCAAAGGTTATAGCCGCGCGTCCCGGCGATAAACATATCCCGCTCATTCAAAGAATCCACGCCGTTCTCCCGGAAAATCACCACGAAATTCCGCTTGGCGGGGTCATCTGTGGCAATGCCTTGGCGCATCGCGTCCAGCGCGTAGCTCAGATCCTTTTGATGAAACGCCGTTTTCTGTGCCATGATCTGCGGGAGAATGGTTTCCAGGTCTACATCCACAAATTTTTGCAGGCCGTCCGGCTTGCGCTCCGGGGCGTCCGCCGCCAGCGGATAGAGGGTCAGGTCCTCCGCCTTATCCGCTGTATCGGCCATCACCGCGCCCAGGGCGTCCAGCTCAAACTCGCAGCTTGCCCAGTGGTCTGCGGCAACCTCCAGTGGGTTTTGGAACTGGAGAAAATAGGCCACCTCCGGCTCCGTGGGGTGGTGCTGTGTGAAATACTGAAATACCTCCGCTGTTTTGGCGATCCGGTCAGCGCCGTCGATCAGCTCCTGGCGGTCCTTCAGCAGCAGCTCCGCGCGGTAGTCGGCATAATTCTCCGTCAGGCGGTCTATCAACTGCTGACGGCTTTTTTCCATATCCATCAACGCACATCCTTGTCCTTGGGTTTGGCGGGCCGTTCGCCGGGGACGGGCTTCGCCGCCAACTGCCCCTTGATGGAGGGCTTTTTCACAGACTGCTCCGGCTGCTCCCGCGCCGCGTCCATTTCCTTCCGGGCCAGCCCAACGAATCCATCCAGAACGGCGGAATGGCTGTTGATCGCGTAGTCATAGCGGCGGTTCCCGGTGTCGAACATGGGGACTGAAACGGCCCAGGATATATTTTTATCGGAAAACCGTTTATCCCAGGTCTTATCCAAAAGAGTAGCGGCCAGTACATGGGCCACACGTTCTGGGCCGAACTGCGCCAGCACACCCGTTGCGACATCGCGGGAAAGCTGCATCCCGTCAAAGCCCTCCCGGATAGCCGCTTCAATGGCGTCCCGGCAGGCGATGTTGGCCTTGTGGGAGGCCCGGAATGTGTCAAGCTCACCGTGCTCCCGCGCGTATCCGGCATTTTCCTGATAGAGCGGGATGGCACGGGTGTCCGCCCGCTGGCTTTCCAGCACACTGTCCGCCCAGTTCTCAATCACATCCCGAATGTCCTCCATGTGGTGGGTCTCTACCTTGCCCCACTCCCGATATACATCCGCCAGTGGGGAATCTGAAGCCAGCAGCGCCGCCGTCTGGTCTGCGGGAAGGTCCAGCGCCTCCATCTCCGCCAAAATGTCCTCCCGCATGGCGTACTCATAGGCGTGGGTCAGCACTTCCTCAGAGGTCATGCCTAACAGCCCGTGCTTATATCGCTCCTGCTCCGCTGTCATCTTGTCGTACAGCGCCTGGTTCAACTGCTCATAATCCATTGCATACCCCTTTCTCATAGTTGTTTTTCATAGCGCAGCTTCATTTGGGGCGGGCAGAGGTCCACAGCGGGACAGCGTTTGCCGGTCCTCGTCGTCGCAAGCTTCATATCTCTCGCTTCGGCCTGCGGCCAAAGCGAGCTCATTTCGCTGCGCCTCCTCTCCCCACGCAACCCGCTTTGCTGGGCTTGCGTGGGGGCCCCAACCGCCAACAGGTTCCGCACGCGCCATCCCAACCCGATTGCCCCACGAAATAGGAATCCAACCGCAAACCAGCGCAGCGTTTGCGGTTGGAAAAGGAGGGGCAAAGGAGCAGAATGGAGTTTTCCGCGTTAACGGGAAACGGAATGGGGCGGATTTCGCCCCGACGCGGCGGTAGTGGGCGGCGACAAAGGTGTTTGCGGTCTTTAGGGAAACAGGGACCAGGGACAGCATATCACCGCGCGCCCCGGTCCATATCCCTGGTCACAGCCGGGGCGGGCCGCGCCGCCACTTCCCTGGCCGCGTTCTGTAGCTCTCGACGCAAAGAGGGCTTTTCCGCGTTCCGCCCGGAAAGCCGCTCCACCGCCTGGGCCGCGCGGACGGCCTGCTGCTCCAGCTCACCCCGGTAGGCGTCCATGACGACGGAATTGATCGCCTCGCGCATTGCCGCCGTGGTGGGAAAGCAGACATCCCGGTATTTCTTGTCCCGGCCCATCCGCTGGGGCATGGCGACGAACGGGCCGTCCTTGCCCTCCACGATCTTGATGCCGGTGACGGCAAAACAGCCGCCCAGGTCAACGCTGGCATTTGCCAGGATGCTGCCCTTCTCCTGTTTGGGGTCCTGCACAGGGTAGACCCTGGCGCTCATGTTGGGCAGAAGGGGGACCTGTTCCTGGGTGTTCTGGGTCATAGTTTCGTTCATGTTCTTCCTCCAATCGTTATTTTAGTGGGCGTTTAGGATAGATTTGCTCACCGCGCCGGTTTTGAACAGGGAGAAGCACAGCAGAACCGTATACCCGGCGCACTGCCAGATGGAGGCGTGAAGGTTGCCCCCGCTCCCGATCTGCCCCACCAGCACGGCGTAAATCGCCACGCAGATCATAATAAAAAAGCCTTGCAGCCCCAGGGCCACAAGACCGCGCAGATAGTTTTGGCCCATCTGCCCCCATTCCCGGTTGGTCATGGTGGCGAAGGGGATGGCCCCCACGGAGCAGTAGATGTAGATTTCGATCATGCGGCCAATGAGCACCAGCATGACGCACAGGGACAGGATGGGCATGGTGATCTTCAGCAGCATGGTCTCCACCAGCAGCCCAAACAGCTCCCCGATGCCCATGGCGTCCAACTGAGCGGACACATCCCCCAGGGCGGCGGCAAAGTCCACGCTGGTGCTGCCGGTGATGATGCCCGCGCTGCGCTGGACCACCGACTGACCCATCTCAAAGATAGCCATGGTGATGTCAAATGTGTGGGACACCAGATAGACGGCCACAAAGGTCTTGACGATCCACTTGAAGATGGCGAAGGTCTCAAAATCGTGGAGATTGTTCCTGTCGATAGCAGTATTTGCAGGCGTGGGTGCAGCCGGTATAAGGATTGACAGAATAATCGCTGACAGGGAGGTTTGATTTTGTCAAAATGCCCTTTACATCAATGAGTTTTACAACAGGTTCCATGTCTCCGCCTCCAATTTCATGTAATCTTCCATTTCGGAAAAGCCCATATCTTTGTATAAACTTTTTCCTGCCGCTGATGCTTCCAGATAAATCTTTGTAATGCCCCGCTCCTTTGCCCGCTCTATGAGCCAGCGGACGGTTTTTTGACCTACGCCCTGCCCGCGAAACAGGGGCGCGGTGTAAATGTTCATCAAGTAGGCACAACCGCCTTGGGGATTGTCCGGCGATGGCATCTCCTGATAAAAGCAGATACCCCCGCAGCCAATGACTTCCTGTCCGGTGTAGACAAAGCAAGCGATATGATCCCAAGCCGGTAAGGCGCGCTGGTAGTAACGCCGGTTTTCCTGCTCCAACTCCGTCATGGGATCGTCAGTTGGAGCAGAGAACACTTCACGCAGAACCGTCATTCGCCACTCTATCAGCAGCTCCAAATCGGACAGTTCTGCCCTGCGTATCTCAATATCCATCAGAAATTCCCCGCTTTCATCACCACGGGCAGCTTGGATACATCCGGCTTACCGTTGGTATTCAAAGGGATTTGCGGCATCTTCACAATAAATTCCGGGATCATAAAGGCCGTCAAGTTTTCCGCAAGCTCCTGCTTTACTGCGGAGACTTTCATCTCCTGACCGGTAGGAACCACATAGGCCGTCATGTAGGAAAGACCATCTTCATCCGTAAAAGCGCGGACAACGGCCTGCTGAACATTCCTGCACTGATAGAGCCTGGATTCTACCTCGGACACCTCTACACGGCGGCCCAAAATCATGATCTGCGTGTCCTTGCGGTGGAGGAACGCGATATTACCGTCAGGGAGGATATATCCCAGGTCGCCGCTCCGGTACATCGTGACGCCCTCCGCCAGACGCTCAAACGCCTTGTTTTCTTCCTCCCGATCTCCGATATAGCCCAGGGACACGCCGCCGCCATAGATGCAGATTTCTCCTGTTTCTCCGGCGGGGAGTTCCCGTCCATTCTGGTCTAAAACGCGAATTTCCGCCCCCTTGACCGGGTGGCCGATGGGATAGGTTCCGTCCTCCAGGACAGTCCCGCCGTTGCAGCGATAGTAGGAGGCGCACACGGTCGTTTCAGACGGCCCGTAAGTGTTGTAAACTTCTGCCTTGTCCAGCAGACGGTCTACATACACGCCCCGCAGCACATCACCTCCACTAATCAAGAGCCGGAGGGAGGACGGAATTTCCGGCAGATGGTTCATCTCTGCCAGGAGATAGGGGAAGCCGCTGAGCATGGTCACATGATGCTTCGCCACAAACGCCATAAGGGATCGTACATCCTGCTTGTCCTCATCTGACGGGATAGCCAGAGCTGCACCGTTCAACAGGCTGCAAAAAACTTCCTCCACGAAGATGTCAAAGGAACAGACGGAGTATTGCAGCATGATGTCGCCGGGGCCGGGGTGAAATTCCGCGCCAAAGGCCCGAACATAGTGACAGATGTTCCTGTTGGTTACGCAGACCCCTTTGGGCCGTCCCGTGGTGCCAGAGGTATAGAGAACATAGGCAGGCCGTTCCGGGGTCTGACTGTCTCCGCTGGACGGGGCGGGCTGTTCCATGCCGCAGATCTCGCAGTCCAGCAGTCGGGTTGGAAAGCCGTCCAACTTGTTCTCATGCTCTTTCTCGGTCAGAATGAAATCGGCCTCTGCTTCCTCCATCATAAAGCGGATTCTGCCAGTGGGGAAGTTGGGTTCCGCCGGGACATACCGCGCTCCCCGTTTCAACGCCGCCAGCATGGAGGCGATCATCTCGGCCCGGTGGTTCATCACGATGCCAACGCTGTAGACTTCCGCTGGGAAGCTGCTGGCAATCACATCCACCAGATTGGACAGTTCCCCAAAAGTCATTGTCCGATTGTTTTCAATAATTGCGGTTTCGTCCCGGTGACTTGCGGCAATGGCCTCAAAAAGTGTGTAAATCGTTTCGGTCATGATGGGTTCCTCCTGTGTTTTGCTTATCTTGATAAAATCCACGAAATGCCTGATACTGTGCGCTGGATTCCGTTTTGAAAATGATTTCCCGGATTAAGCTGATAAATTGTGTCGATTCCGTTCTGCTGATAAAAGGTATGGATTGCCTCGGTATGTTCCTGTACCGTTTTCAAATAGGGATTTTTCGTCCTGCTCTCCTTATCCCCCAGGGAGAAATAGATGCACTCCGGTTTCCGTTTCATCTCGTGTGAAAAGACATACTCTTTGAAATCAGGGAACCAAATGGAACCGGACATGGCGGCGGCTCTCTCGAACAGCTCCGTTTGATAGAGCGAGTACACCGCGAACAAGCCCGCCAGGGAATATCCGGCAATCCCTCTCCAGGAAACACAAATCTTGCTCTCCACTTTAGGAATAATCTCACTGGAAAGGAGCCGCAGGTAATCATCCGCTCCCCCTGTGCATGGGGTGTCGTTCTTGGAAATCGGCGGAATGTCCCACGGAGCCATATCATGATTCCATTCCAGTCCGCTGATGGCTACCAGCGTGAAGTCTGGGCAATGGCTGTCCCGCAGGGCTTGATATACCCTGCCCCCCTCTTTCTGAAAGGTATTCAGATAGATAATAGGACGGTCAGGCGCAATACTTGGGTAGACTTCTATCTCTTTGCCGGAAATATGAAATCGGTGTTTATTGATACTGGAGTTCTCCATTTGGTGTTTCCCCCCCCATTGACTTTTCTTGATATAGAAATTATACTATATCCAGCAGGGAAATCAAGTACGCAGAAATTTGATACATGGTATCGTGTTTCGTACTATCTCCCAAAACGCAGGAGGCTTTGAACATGAATGAATATATGACCTATGAGGAGTACCTTGTAAATGTGAAAAAGGGCATCGTGACCGATTTGGGAAATTGCCCGGTAACGCCCCTGCTGCTGATGCTGCAAGGCAAATGGAAAACGCAGATTTTGTATGAGCTGTGCATTTACGACACCGTCCGCTTCGGTGTTCTGAAAAAGGACTTACCTGGAATCACCAACACTATGCTGACCAACGCCTTGCGGGAGTTAGAGGCAGACGGCTTTATCCATCGGGAGCAGTTCAATGAAATCCCGCCCCATGTGGAATATTCCTTCACAGAACGGGGACGGGATTTGATGCCGGTTTTCTATGAAATTATGAGATGGGGGTTTAAGCACGAAAAGGATAAAACCGCAACCGAATAAGTTTGTTATGCTACCGCAAAAACCGGTCAGAAAGGACAACTTTCTGACCGGTTAAGATTTAGCAATAAATCAAATCCGCAAAAATGATTTCTTCCACCTGGGCTTTACAGCAATTCATCAGTCCCACCCAGCGCATAGGGTCACGGGCTTTCAAATCCTCGGTAGCCCCGGCCTCTTTTGCCATTCCCGGCATCATGCTGTCCAGCAGGTCATGGGCGGCATCCTCAACTTCCAGCAGATGGACGTACAGTTTGCCCTCCATCACCAACTCGGCCCAAATGATGGGGCGATGCTCTTTCAGATACCGCAACCTCAACAGGCCGTACTTGCCCAAACTGCGGTCAGGAAGCGGCTCTATCGTCAGGTCGGGGAGGTAGTAATCTCCCACTTTCACATAGTCCAGTTCGATTTTCATTGTGCTGCCCTTTCTCCCTTATGGGTCATCGTCCGGCACCAGCGCAATCACATCGGAAATATCACAGTTCAGCGTTTCGCAAATCTTGATAAGGGTGGGTATGGAGATATGCTCCCCCTTGCCCATGTTGGCGATATGGTTCGTTGTCAAATGCGCCTGGAGCCGCAAATCTTTCTTGCTCATGTTCTTGTCGATCAGTGTTTTCCAGAGCGGTTTATAGCTGATTTTCATAGCCTGTTCCACCTTTCCGGGCTGGGGCCAGCAGGAACAGCCCCGGCCCTATGGCCTTTCGACTATTATACCGCCTCCGTTGAGAAAACACAATGCACTGTTGCAATTCTTCTCCAAAAACTGCGGCATACACAACGCATTTGTCTTTACATCAATTTAGGTGTCAAGTGTTTCATGCCCTGTGACTTCGCGCCGGGGTTGTCGTTGCCGTAGCCCTCCAGCAGATTGATGAGGCCCCATACGCCCAGACCAGCGCCCAGGGCGCACACGATGACCTTCGCAGTGTCGATTGCGGAAGTGAAAAATTCCATTGATTACCTCCAGAATTGTATGATTTTTTGTTGTAGGACATATAAAAACCACCGTCTGAACAGTTCAGACGGCGGCAATACCGGGCTGGACGATGTTTCGGAGTTCACAGCGGTCCGAAGCGTTGTCCGCCAGACGGCCAAATGTATGGCCCGGACAGTCCGGGCGCGAAAACAGTTGCGGCCCTGGGCATTTTGCCGTATAATGGGCCAAACTGACTGTGAGAGTGATGCGCATGAACAACGGGGAATTGACGGCGAAGGTGCGCTCCGCCGTGTACCTCCAATGCCGGAACCGGGGCTTTGCCGCCCCGGTGGATGTGCTGATGGAGGTGGGCTATCTATCCAAACAGGACTATGAGAATTGGCGCTATGGGCGCGTGGACTACCTGGAGCGCGTCTGCAAGGCCAACCTGTCCAAGCTGTCCCTGGTCATGCGGGAAATGCGGTCCTATGCCTCAAAAACGGGGTTGAAGCCCTCCTTCTGCTACTACAAGCGGTGGGGGACGAAAAAGAAGAACGGCCAGGGCCGGAAGCCGGTGATCCCCCTGCGGTTCAGCAAGAGCGGCGATGCGGAGATCGAGCGCTGGTACGCCACCCATTTCGTGGATGTGAAGCGCACCGCCCAGCTCAAAGCGGAGAGGGCCGAAAAGCTGGCAGTTCAGCCGGACTCCTCCCCGGTGGGGGATGAGGCGTCGAATTCGTAGGGTTCAAAGGCGTCCTGGGGCCTGACGGTGAGCCTCCGGCTGAGAAACTTCTTCACATCGAACCTGTTTTTCTCGTTGTAGTCGGACAGGTATTTGTACTGCGGGTGTTTGGTGATATCGAACTTGTTGCTGAAAAAGGGCCGGACGCCCTGCACCTGCAAAATGCACTTGCCGCCGTCCATGACGGCCAGCTCATCCACATCCATGAGGGCCTTGCCCAGCTTCTGATAGTTCAGCGAGTGGGACAGCTCCCGGCCCCGGCTCTCGCCGGTGTTGAAGGTGTCGATGGTCTCCCGGCCCAGGGTTTCGGACAGCTCTTTGAGGGTGCTGCGCTCCTTCCCGCCCAGGAACAGGACGCAGGAGCAGTTGCCGATGATGGTTTCCGCGTGGTCCTTATAAACTGCCTTCAACTGGCTCTGGGTCTGCACCACGATGTGGGCGGATATCTCGCGGGAGCGGATCACGCTGATGAGGTGCTGGAAGTTGGGGATCTTCTGGTTGGCGAACTCATCCAGCAGGCAGGTGACGTGGGTTTTCAGCGCCCCGCCGTTCTCCAGGGCCTTGTCGCACAGCACATTGAACATTTGCGTATAGACCATGGCCGAGACGAAATTGAAGGTCATGTCCGTGTCGGACACGACGCAGAACAGGGCCGTCTTGCGGTCCCCGATCTTGTCCAGCTCCAATTCATCCCCCTCCATCAGCTCCCGAACCTCTTTGATGTCGAAAGGGGCCATACGTGCTCCGCAACTTATCAGGATGGATTTTGCGGTTTTTCCCGCTGCCATCTTATATTTTCGGTACTGACGGACGGCAAAGTGGTCCGCGTTCTTCTGCTCCAGACGGTCAAACATGAGGTCCACGGCGTTTTTATAATTCTCATCCTCCTCCCGCACCTCGGAGGCGTTGAGCATATCCAGCAGGGTGGTCATGTTCATCTCCTCCTCCGGGGCCTCATACCAGATATAGGCGATCAGCGCCTGATAGTACAGGGCCTCGGCCTTCGCCCAGAAATCTTCGGAACCTTTGCTGTCCTCGCCTTTGGTGTTCTCCATGATGCAGTTCACCAGCTTCAAAATGTCGTTTTCACAGCGGATATATTTGAAGGGGTTGTAGCGCATGGACTGCTTGAAGTCGATGGTGTTGAGTATCTTGATCTCATATCCGCCGCGCTGCAACATATTGCCACATTCTTCCAAGACGGTGCCTTTTCGCTCAATTTGTCAAGGAGGTTGTGCGGAAATTCAAAAAAATTTTAGGCAGGGTCAAGTTCCCGGCGGATAAGACGGTTGATTTTGTCGGTCATGGTTTCCTGGCTGGTGGTGCTGAAATGAAACGACACTTCAAAGATAGTGCCGCCTATCTTCCGCACCATAGAGGGCGGCGGAGCGTCCGGGGCGGGTGGAGCGTTGCCACCCTCCGCCACAGGCAGGGGGATAGGTTCAATCTCCCTGCTGGTATCGTTGTCCGCCTCCGGGGCGGTGCTGGCAGTTGTCTTATCGGGCATAAATCTCCTTTCACACGAAAGACCGTCCAGACCTCACAGAGCCACCCGCACGGGCGGGGAGCAGCGGGGGGAATGGACGGCCTTGGGTATTGTTATGGGTTTACCAGCAGGGGAAAGAAACGGCCCCGGCTGGGACAAACGAGAGCGCAAAAAAGCGGCGTGAACAAGTCTCCTGTTCACGCCGCTTTGGTATGGCTCCGGTTATCAGTTTTCGGTTAATCTCTGGTACATCTTCATCAACTCCGACACGCAAGCTGGCTCGGAGTTCAGCTTGCCCCAAAAGCCGTAGGCAATCATCACAGCCTTGTCATTCTGCTGGTGGGCCTTCCGCAACTCCGGGGGCATGGTTGTCTCGTCATAGAGATCGGCAAGGCTGGCGTCCGGGTAGAGGGCGCGGGCATCCAGAATGGCTTGGGCGGTCTGTTCGATCTTAGCCCTCTGTTGATCCGTAGGGGCAGGCCATGGGAAGTTGTTATAAACAATTTTGATGGAATAATCGTAGTCACTCTTGAGCCGTCCGCAGACAGCCCGCATCCAAGCCATATGAACATTTGAGGTCAAAATGCCAAGATGGTAAAGTGTTGCGTTCGGCATCAGCCGAACCTTATTGCTACACAGCACAGAATCATCCATAAAGCCCATTGGAACATAACGCCGCCGCTCGGACGATACCTCGGGAACAACAATAAAATGTCCTTCCGGCATATTCTCAACATGGAACCGGGTCGGCGTGTCGGCCAGCTTTACCGTTCCGGCGCTCTTGCTGGCAAGGCGAAGCTGGCGCACCGCTTCCACCCGCTTCATGCACTCCGGCATTTTACGCAGCTCATTCGGCGGACAGTCCCCCAGCCACAGACAGTAGCGAGGGCAACGGTTGATAAACTCCTGGGAGCCGTACCAGGGCTTGAACCACTTTGCCGCCGCTGGTTCAATTTTCAGAAATTCGTCCATTTCCTCTTTGGTGAAAAGATAGTTGCCGCCGTCAATCGGTTTGTTGCCAATCCCGATTTCTGGTACATCACAAAGAGGCTTACTGCGGCTCTCCACAAACACATTGTCAGCGTCCAGCAAATACCCGTTGATGTTCTGAACCACCTGCGCCCGCTCTGATGTGAACAGCGTCTTAGGCGTGGTGCTGGGGGCCGTGCTGAATCCGACAATCACACAATGAACGTGGGCCTTGATCTTGGCCTCACTGTCCCAGCGGAATGTCCTGTGAGCGAAGTCAATATGAACGCCTGATTCAAACAGCGGCTTCCACAGATTCGCCACAGCTTCACCCTGGGTCACGGAGTTGGTGGACACCAGAGCGGCCCGGATAGACGTTCCCACCATCAAGTCCGCAGCTTTCTTATACCAGCAGGAAACATAGTCCAGATTTCCGGCGTTCTTCCATCCGGGGAAAATGGCGTTTACATCATCCTTCTGCTCTGCGCCCATCATCCGTGCGCCGACAAAGGGCGGGTTGCCCATGATGTAGTCTAACTCGTACTTGGGGATCACGTCCGTCCACTCCGTCCGCAGGGCGTTCCCCTCTACGATATTGGCATAGGATTTCAGTGGCAGGAAATCCAAGGTCATGTGCACCACGTCCTCGGTTTCCTTCATCATCTGGCTTTCAGCGATCCACAGCGCCGTCTTTGCCACGGTCACGGCAAAGTCGTTGATTTCGATACCGTAAAACTGGCTGATAGAGACTTGAATCGGATTGCCGATGTCCAGCATGATTTGTCCCTTGTGGAGAAGGGACAGGGTTTCATTTTCCAGCCGCCGAAGGGAGATGTAAGTCTCCGTCAGGAAGTTGCCGGAGCCACAGGCCGGGTCAAGAAATTTCAGCCCCGCCAGCTTGCGCTGAAAGGCTTCCAGTTTGGCCTTGCGGGTCCGCTCCACCGTGACGGCCTCAATCTCCGCAAACTCCGCTTTCAACCCGTCCAGAAACAGCGGGTCAATCAGCTTGTGAATGTTCTCAATGCTGGTGTAGTGCATCCCGCCGGAGCGCCGGGTTTCCGGGTTCAACGTGCTTTCAAAGACAGCCCCAAAGATGGTGGGGCTGATGGCGGACCAGTCAAAGTCCTCGCTGGCTTTCCGAAGAATCAGGTCAACGATGGTTTCATCCAGCCGGGGAATTACGATGTTTTCATCTGCGAACAATCCGCCGTTGACATAGGGGAACGCCGCTAAGTCCTCGTCCATATACGGGTCGCGTCCTTCCGGCCTTGTGTCCAAGACTTTGAACAGATCAATCAAGGCACGGCGGGCCTCCCGCTCATGGGCCTGCAAGTAATCATGGAACATACTCCGGTTTCCAAAAATCCCAGCGTCCTCGGCATATAGGCAGAACACCAGACGGACACACAGCTTGTTCAGACTTTTCAGCGTTTCCGGGTCGCTGGGGTCTTTGTACTGCTTCAAGAGTGCGTCATAGAGTACGCCCACCAATTCGCCAGCCTGAAGGGAGATCTCCATTTCCTTTTTGATATGCTCGCTGCCAGTGTCCACCAGAAATTGCAGGCGGTGAAATTCCTTTTCCAAGTCCGCCAGCTTGAGAACTTCCGGCTCGTCGTTGGGACGGTTCATATCGTGAATCTGGAACTCCTGGAAATTGCAGACGATAATCCAGCGGGGATTCTGGTCATGGGGCAGATACCCGGCATATCTTCTAGCCTGCTGGTAAGGGGTCAGCATACTGCCGTCAGACTGCTTGTACCCTTTCCGCAGGTCAATGTCCCGGCCCTTCTGCTCAATCAGGACACGGGTGGATTCGATGTAGCCGTCAATGAAGCTGGTGTGGTCTAGCTTCACCGGAACCTCAAAGGAAATGTACTTATCCGGTTCCTCTATGCCGTATACCTTTTGCAGCAGAGCAATCCAGAAAAGGCTTGTCTCCTGCTTTTCATCGCCCCGGCCCTTCCAATCCGCCGCAAACCGGGCGGCGGCGGTGCGCTTTTCCATATCTGTCATCGTGTTACCTCCGCAAAAGGGGTGTTGCAATCAGTATACTACACCAGGGCAAAAATGGCAATCGCTAATGGAAAGGGCAAGCAATGCATCGGAATATCCTTTTGGCTATTCCGATGCGTCTTGTTGGGGTTCCCCCAAGCCCCGGACTGTCCGCTTTGCGTCCAGTCGAACACGCCTGACGGCGTGGCTTTTGTCGCTCCCGTTGGTCGCTCCTTCCTGCACATCCGCGCAGGAAGGGAAACGCCCTTTCAGGGCGTTTCCTCATATCGTATGGGACAGTAAAAAATCAAAATATCCATCTTGCGAGAATCGCTGTTTTTGTTTTCTTCCAGATTGCAGTCAAAGTAAAAATCCTCAAGGCCAAACCCGCCAAGGTTTTCCTCAAATAATTGAATTTCCTTCGTGGCAAAATTGACAGCGCCGACACCAAAACACCGGCTGACGTTCTGCGGCAAAATCTCATTCAGACAGTCGGCGCACAAGAAAGAAGCTGCCTTGTCTACGTCCAGGGTTTCGTCAGCGAGGAAGTCCACGGAACCAGTGGCGTACCCTCTGTCATAGTCAATCATCAAACTGGCGGAGAATCCGCCGTCTTTGCTGCTGCCGCCGCCGAAAGACACAACGCCAGCATATTCTTCAATCAACTGTCTGCTCAACCTGTCGTAGCGGTTAATTTCAATCGGCTTAATCTCAAAGCTGTTCAGGCTGATGAGCGCCACATTGTCCTGCCCCCAATATGACGAAATCAGGTTATCAAAGCCATCCCCGCACAGGTAACAATCCTCTGCTGATGTTTCGGAGGAATACACGACCTCACCGTCCAGGGCGGCGTTTTGTTCTGCTCCACACCCGGTTAGGATAAGAGGCAGTATTACCAGCAGGGCAAGAACCAATCGTTTCATATCCATCCTCCATTACGGCTTCTTGTCCGGGGCCGGGTGTTCATGAGTTATGCGCCGGGCAATCGGGTCAATCACGATAATCTCCCGGCCCGCCTTTTGAGCGTAGCGGACGGTAGCAGCCGTCCCGCCCCGCTTCTCTCCGTTGTAAACCGCCAGCAGAATCCCAGCATAGTCAACCAGCCGTTGATTGCGCTCCAGCATACATTTCCCATCATAAAGCCGCTTCACATATTCAACGGAATCCGCTTCACTGAGAATGTATTTATAGCGCACCTGGGCGGTAAGTTTCCATGTGGCTTCCTGCCCTTCACAGGGCAGAACACAGTGGAGTTTGATAGCCGGGTTTCTCTCCCGCAGGTCAAGAACGGCCATAGCCGCCCAGGTATCCACACCGAGGGCCATCCCGGTAAAGAAGTCCGTCACACCAGCCGCCGCCAGCTTGTCGATCTGACGGGCAAGCACAGCTTTCAATTCAACACACCGGGGGTCTTTCTCGTCATACTTCCAGGGGAATTTGGCGGGGCGGTGCCCCGTAAAGGCACAGCACCTATTAGCGTCAAGTTTATCTTTCATGCGAATACCTCCCAAAGTGATGTTTCTTGGATTAGTTCGGTTTATTATAGCATGTTTGCGAATATACTGCAAGATAAGCCCATTATAAAGCGTTCAAATGTGATTGCATAGAGTGTAACATATAGTCATGATGTTTTGGCAAAGGAGTGTCCGTCATAAACACGAAAAAATGTTACACAGCGGACGAATCTCAATTTCTGAAAAACATCGGATTTCGTATCCAGTTCTTCAGGAAGAAAGCCGGCTTGAGCCAGGAGGAATTGGCAGAGCATAGCGGCTTGAGTTACTCGACCATCAGCCATATTGAATCGACAAGCAGCTATCCCTTGTCAATGCTTTCTCTGTACCGCATTGCAAAGGCGCTTGATGTGGAACCGTATCAACTTCTGACATTCAACTGAACCCGCCGTTCAATCAAAAACGAAAAATCAGCATTGCACCAATTAAGGCGTAATGCTGATTTTCTTCTATCTGACGATCACAGCAGAGAGGGTCTTTTACCAGCAGGGGGTTAGGCGGTGACGCTGGCTTGTTCCGCCGCTTTCTTTGCCGCCCTCACCCGGCGCATCCGCAGTTTGTTCTGTTCCCGTTCCCGGTTCCTCGCCGCCAATGCCTTTTGCGCTTTCGCTTCTTCCTCGGCGGTCAGGGAAACCTCCTGCCGTGGAGGAACAAAACAGCCGATAAAGTTAAAATATATATCAACCTTCTGCCTACGATCACCAGTGGATTTGTCTGCTTCATGGACAACAACTTTCTCTATAAACTCATTCAGCATGGGGGCGGTCAGTTCGTCAAAGCTGGTGTAGCGGCGCACAAGGGAAACAAACTTTTGCGCCCTCATGCTGTCCTCAGCCTGGGTGGTAATGCCATCGTTCAGCCCTGCGGCCTCCTGCTCCAATGCGCTCTGTTCTGCGTCATATTCGGACAACAGCCGATTGAAATGCTTATCGGGAATCTTGCCCGTGGCGTTTCCCTCGTACAGTTTCTTTATCAGGCCGTCCAATTCGGCAATCCGCTTCTCTACCTGACGGAGCCGCTTCTTCTGCTCCCTGGCGTTCTGCTCCTGTCCCGCATTGGCGGCATCCCGCACCATGCGGACAAACTCTTTCTCGTCCTCCATGACGTATGCGCTCACTTCACGAATCGCCGCCAGCACCAGCTTCTCAACGGTGGAGGTCTTGATGTAGTGGATGGTACAGTCATGGGTCAACTGGCGGTAGCCGCCGCACAGGTAGTAATCGTCAGCGTCATAAACTTTCTTCTTATTCGGGGACGGCTGGTGGTGGGTCAGCTTGTGCCCGCAGTCAGCACAGTAGAGAAGACCGGTCAGCGGATTAGCGGGGCGGTCTGGATAGCTGGGCTTGCGGATAGTCCGCTTCAGACGGTGGGCAAGTTGCCATGTTTCCTCGTCTACAATGGCTTCATGGGTATTATGGAAAATCATCAATTCGTCCGGTTTGGCCTTGCGCCGCTTCTTGGTTTTGTAGTTCTCGCAAATGGTCTTACCTAACACGGTATGCCCCATGTACTCCTGCTTCTCCAGGATGTACCCTACCGCCGTACTTGACCAGCGATAAGGGTCGTGAAAGCCCTTGCTATGGTCGCCCTCCGGTTTCCCTTTCAGGGTTAGTCGGGGGATGATGGGTTGCGTTTGTGTGGTCTGCGCGGGCCTCCTGTCCCTTTGGATTGACCACCGCGTGATACCTTGTCCACCACTTGCTCAAGGTGGGATTTCAACAGCTCCGCGGGCAGGCGTCACTCTGCCCTTACGGACGCACTCGGCTTAATGTGAAATCGTGTCTTACCAGATCCGGAACCACCGATAATCAGCACATTTTTATTGATATTGTATTTAGGGTTTTTATTCCTGCCCACCATGATGCGCTCGGTCTGGGTGAGCAAAATGTTCTGGTCAAACTTGGGGTCAATGAAAGGGGCAATGTCTTTGGGCTCGCCCCAACGCGCCGACCCATACTCTACACCCCGGCGGTATTTCTTGGCGTTCTGCGCCTTGAAGTACACCGCCAGCCGGACGGCCACAGCCCCGATCAGCCCCACAAGCAGGTCCTGGGGGTGGAAGCTGGGCAGAGGATTCCGAGCGATGAGCTGGCCCAGCCCGGACACCATGCCCATGGCCTGCTCCACCACGTCGGCACCTCCCGCCAGCCGCCAGCCTTCGCCCACCCGGTCAAAGAACCAGAACAGAAACACATAGGGGAAATTTTGGAGCAGGAATTTCTTCACATCCAGCTTCACCTCTCCATCTCCCCCTTCTCCCGGTTTCTCGCCCGGTTCTGGGCCATCTGCTTTGCCACCTCCTTGAAGTGGCTGAGACGGGCCAGCAGGGAGGGCTTCTTAGGGGTGGTGCGCCCCATGGTCTTGGCGGTGTACTCCGCAAAGGCGGCGTTGAGGGCGTCCGCATCCCTGGACTTGAAGAAAACCAGGTATTTCCCCTCGGCGGGGTCCTTTTTCAGCGCGAAATCCACGCCATACTTCCGGGCCACGCGCTCAAAGGACTTGATATTTTTATCGGTGATCTCAATGTTCTGCACCCCTGCGCCCTGCTCCACAAGCTGCTTCACCGTCTGCTTTCCATGGTGGGCCTGGGGGTGCCGGGACTGCTCCAGATAGCGGCGCATGGCCGTTCTCAGCAGGTCGGCGGTGAGCCTGCCGCCTGTCTTGCCTACGCTGATGACGAATGCCACGGATTTGTCCCGCACTTCGTCCTGCATGATGGTCGCCTCCTTTCAAAATTGGGATGGGCGGCATTAACGGGCCCCGCCGCCTTTGGGCCGTTCTTCCGAGGGCGGACGCTGGCTGACCTCCCGCGCCGCCTCCCGCAACTGCCCCCGGACAGATTTTCGGTGTGCAACGGACAAATTTTCCGGCTGTCGCGGGATGATACAGCCCTTGTTCACCGACGCCTCCAGGTCTTGCGGATTGTCAATATCCACATACTCCGCTAAATGAAAGACGCCGCAGCCAATCTCCGTATAATAACGCGGCGCTGTATAGGTCTGGTCGATCTTCCACAGGTCGGACTGCCAACGGCCCGGAGCATCGGGGCAGGGCCGTATCACCACCCCGTTCTGAAGGAGCTCGCCCCCGTGGGGGAATAGGGTCGGATAAAAGGCAAAGCGCGGATAGACCTTCATGGGGTCCTCGCAGTTTTCAAAGCTGAATTGGAGCGTGGGGCATTTTGCGGCGCCCATCTCAAGCCCCTCCATCTGCCCCAAACCGCTCCACTCCAAATTGACCGCCTCAATAGCAATGCAGGCGGCGGCGATATCCCGGCTGGAAAAATCATGAGCGGCCATCCTTCCGGCGATCTGTTCTGTGTCCCGGATGCTGCCCATGAAATATGCGTAGGTCAAGATCAAATTCCGCTCCGCCTGGGTAAAAACGGGGCCGTTCTGTTCATAGTCCTTCAAAAGCCTCGCGGCGGGGGTGATGTCGTGTCCCAGGCCATGGGCATAGTAAGGAGCGGAGCGCAGGATAATCTCCTTTTCTATCTCAGTGGCCACTACGGGATTGACATAGCCGTTCAAACCCTCAAAACAGGATTTGTCCAGATACTCCGCAAGCTGTCGCAGTTCCCGGAGTTCCCTGCTGCCATGCTCGATCCCAATGGTATCCGCGAACCGGCAAAGGAGCAGCCATTCGTTTGGACGCGGTTCGATCATGTGGGTGTAGCCGGTGAGCATAAACTGCGCCTGACCCACCGGGGAGGCAATGCACACGGACCTGTTTTGCCGGATATCCCAATAGCTGCTGTGGGATGGGTACATTTTTGTGCCGCCCTCCTCTCACGGGCCGCGCCGCCCGGAGTGCGGACGGCGCGGCGCAAAGAGTTGATGTCAATAGCCCGTCTTGGGCAGGGTGGGCACGATGGGCTTTCCGTACACGGTAGTGACCCACCGGGAGACAGCCTGTACCCAAACGCCGCCATACACGCCGCCCACGTCGGCCACGTTCACGAAGGAGGTGGCCGCGATGCTCCTGACGGCGGTGCAGTACAGCATGGGCTTCTCCACCTGGGCGAACCCGCCGGGGGCCTGCCCGAACACGAACATGATCTCGGTGACGCGCTCATTGGAGGCCAGCCCCAGGGCGGTGGCGGACGCCGCCAGGGTGTAATTCTTCTGTGTGGACAGGTTATCCGCCAGCGTCCGGGGTTCGCCGCCGTTCACCCGGTAGGTGATCTTGTAGGTGCCGGGGAAGTTGTAGGTGCCCGTCACCACCGTGTCCAGCCGCACCTCGGCGGGGAGGGCATCCCTCCAATAGAAGCTGTCCAGCCGGACATTGGAGCGGTTGGCGATGTCGCTGAACACATAGCGCACGGGCTGGCCCGCCATGATCTGCTTGGGGCCGGTCTTGGTGATGGACACGCCGGTGGACAGGGCCTTATTGGTCACTTCAAAGCGAACGATCTCCCCGGCGTGCTCCAGGTAGGCGGTCAGCTCCTGGTCGCTCACCCCGTAGTTGGCCGGGGCTTTCACCTCTTTGATGGTATAGCGGGAGAGGGGCAGGGGCTTGGAGGTGGCCACGCCCCTGCTGTCCGAGCGGATAGTGTCCACCAGATTGCCCGCCTTGTCCCTGATTTCGAACACAGCGCCCTCCAGCAGTGTGCCAGCGGGCAGGCCGTTGGTGGAATTGTAGTCGGCGGATTTCTTGGTGATCTGGATTTGTGCGGTGATAGGGGTGTTCTGCCACTCGACGAGGGTCACTTCGCCCGCCTTGACGTAGACGGTCTTCATCTGGGTGTCCGGGACATACCCCGGATTTTCCAGCTCCCGCAGATAGTAGCGGCCGCCGTCCGTCAAACCCTCAATGTAGACGTACCCCCGGTCGTCCGAGGTGTATTGACCGATGGGAGTGTTGGTGCTATCATAAAGAATGAAATTCACACCATAAATTCCCCTGTCCGTCACACTGTCGGTCTTGCGGATCTGGATGCCGGAAAAAGCCTTATTTTCCACCGTCAAAGTGGTGTTTTCCCCGTCCCGCACGGTAAACGTGTGACGGCTGGGATCCAACTTGAATTCCTTCGGGCACTCCTTCTCAACGGCATAGTAATTTCCCGCCTCCAACTGGAGGGTGGCGCGGCCCTCGCTGTCCGTGGTGATGGTGTCCACCAGGGCATCGTCACCGGCGCGGCGGATCTCAAAGGTCACATCGGGGATGCGCTTTGTCTTATCGCCCGCCACCACCTTGATGAGCTCGAAATTCCCGGCAGGGGCGTTGTAAAAAACAAGATACTGCGTGTCGTTAGGATTGACCGTGACCGTCTGGATCTGGGTGGCCGGGTCGATGGAGTACCCAGGGATGCTCCGCACCTCCTTTGCTACCACAGTGCCCGTCACCTGCACCCGGATTTCTCCGTTCTGATCCGTTTGGAACAGCCCCTTGGAGGACAGATGGCCGTTGTCCGCGTCCACATAGCGGCCATCGGCATACGTCAATTCAAACTGAACATTACTCAAAGGTTTCTTTGTAATTTTATCCAATTTCCTGATGACGAGGGTTCCGGCCCTTTCGTTCCAGAAAATCAGCTCCGGGGCCTCTTTTCCCGCCTTGATCTTGATGGTCTTGGGTTCGCCGTCCAGGACAAACCCCTCCGGTACAGAAACCTCGCGGGCGGTGACGGTGGTGCCGGGTTCCAGACCCTCAATGACAATCTCACCCGCCGAATTGGTGTAATAAGTGCCATCGCCGGGGCCCACGGGGGTGCCGCTGCCCTCCGTCACCTTGAAGCACACCCCGGCCAGGGGTTCCCGGTTGGTGCCTTTGATGTACTTCCGGATCGTGAGGGTCATCTTGGGGTCGTTTTCAAAATCCAGATTATTCCCGTTGCCCCCGGTGTTGCCGCCAGGGGTGGTGACGGTGCCCGTGCCGCCACTGGTCACGGTGTTGGCCCCGCTTTTCAGCGTGATCGTCTGGGGGGTGGTGTTGAGGACGTGGGTGTCCGGCACCTTGTATTCAGACACAACCACCGTGGAACCGGGCAGGAGGCCACTGACCGTGACCGTCCCATCCTTCCCGGTGGTGTACCGCCCGATCAGCTCCCCGCTGGCGTACTTCACGGTGAAGGTGGTGTTGGGGATCGGCTTCCCCGTGACCGAATCCACCTTCGAGAGCGTCAAATGGCACAGGGGCGTGTTATAAAAATAGAGCTCCTGAGTATCATCGGGGTTTACTACCACCGTCTGGCTGCGGGTGTTGGGGTCGATGGCGAATCCGGGTGCGCTGGACACCTCCGTGCAGATCAGTGTGCCGGTGACGTTGGAGAGGATGATCTGGCCCTCCTTATTGGAGGTATACAGGCCGTTGGAGGAGAGCTGGCCGCTGGCCGCGTCCACCACCTTCCCGTCCGCGTAGGTGATCTTGAACTGGGCCCCCTCGATGGGGCTCTTGTCGGCGCTGGACAGCTTGTGGATCTCCAAATTTCCCAGCTTTTTGTTCCTGAATTCCAGCTTTACCGTTTCCCCAGGCTTTGTTTTGATGGCCTGGGGTACGTCGTCCAGCAGGTAATTCGGCCTGCTCCGGGTCTCCTTTACCACCAGCGTCAGGTTGGGGTCCAGGTTCTCGATCAGGATGGTGCCCGCGCGGTCCGTCACATACTTCCCGTTGGCGTTGCCCAGCAGGGTGCCGTCGCTGGTGGCCACCAAAAATTCCACGTCACTCAGCGGGGTGCCGTCCCGGGCGTCCACCTTGGAGATCAGGAGGGAGGACTTGGGGCTGTTGCCGAAGTAGAGCTGCACCACGTCCTGCTGCTTGCCGGAAATGTAGGCCGTCTGGGGCGCGGCGTCCACGATGTGGGAGGAATCGCTGGCCAGTTCCTCCACCACATAAGCGCCAGCGGCCAACCCAGTCACGGTGAAGGAGCCGTTTTTCAGCGTCCGATAGGTGCCGATGACGGTGCCGCCCGTGCCGCTGGTGCCGGACAGGTACTTCACCTGGAAAATGGCCCCCTCAACCGGCTCCCCGGTGATCCGGTCATATTTATACACCACCAATGCAGATAGGGGGACGTTCTCCACCTGGACGGTCTTGGTCTCGCCAGCCGCCAGATAAAACTCGTAATCCGCCTGCTTGATGGAGTAGCCGGAGGGGGCTTCCAATTCGGAAATTTTGAACCAGCCGGGGTCGGTGTGCTCCAGCACGATCTCGCCGTTTTCATCCGAATAGAACGTGCCCAGATCATGATAGTCCCCGGTTTTGGTCTCGCCGGAGGCCCGCCAGATCTGGAATTTGGCGTGGGCCACGGGGTTCTTCGTAATGGAATCCACCTTCAAAATTTTGAGGGTAGGCTTCATCAGGTTGGTCAGCTCAATGGTGGTGGTGCGGTTCTCCTCCAACTGCACGATGTGGACGGTATCGTCCAGCACATAATTGGGGGCCGCCTCCACCTCGGAGATTTTATATGCGCCGGGCCGGACGCCGTCCTTGCCCTCCAGCACGATCAGGCCGTCCTTGTCGGTCTGGCGGCGGTCGGAGAAGCCCCCGTTGACCTCCTCGATCAGGAAGGTGGCCCCGGCGACAGGCTTGCCAGTCTGCCCGTCCAGTTTCAACAGCCGGATACCGGGCCGGGTGCTGTTGACAAAATCCGCCGTCACGTCCTTGTCCTGCTTGGCGTCGATCCAGACGGTCTTGCGGTTGTTGGCGTCCAGGAGCCAGGGGGAGGGGACGGCGGTTTCCTCGATCTCAAAACACCCGCTGGGCATGGATTCCAGCACCACTTTGCCGTCCGCCCCGGTAACCACATCATTTTCATAACCCAGGTTCACACCCCGGATGTGGAAGGAGGTGTTGGGGATGGGCTCCCCGCTCTCCGCGTCCCGCTTGGAAATCGTCAAAGTCCGCTTGTGGTGGTTGACCTTGGTGACCACGATGGTCTGCTCTCCTTGCAAATCCTCGGCGTTCACATGGACGCCCACCGGGGAGCGGTCGCAGTCGAAGCCAGCGGGGGCCGACACCTCCACGAACTCATAGTGGCCCTCCACCACATTGGACACCGTGATGGTGCCATCGGGCTGGGTCTCCTCGGTGGAGATGATCTGCCCATCCCGGAGGACAAGAAAAATAGCGCCAGCCAGGGGGCTGCCGCTCTCGTCCACTTTCTTCAGTTGGATTTTTACCTTGCTGGAATTTTCGAACACCAGGGACACGTCATGCTCCCCATCCCACACAAAGGGCTGCTTCACTTTGGACACATCGGAGCTGAGGATGAAGCCCTGGGGCGGGGTGATCTCCTCCGCGAGGTACGCCCCGGTGGGGAGGTTGGCAAAGTCCAGATCCTCTTTCAAAATGTAGCCGCCATCCTTGGTGACAAACTCCCCAAAATAGCTCCCGCCATCGTCCAGCTTCACGCTGGTGATGCGGATCACCGCGCCGGGGATGCCCACGGTGGGGTTGTCCGCGTCAACTTTTCTGATGGAGCCGGTGCCGGGGGTAGTGGTTGTCGTAGTCGGCTCGTTGTAGAAGGTGAATACACTGTTGGCGGAGCCGTTGGGCATCACGGTAACGATCTGAGAAGCGGTCTGGGCCACATAGCCCTCGGGCACGGCGTCCTCGGTGATTTTGTACTGACCAGCGATGAGATCATCTGCTTCGGCAGTTAAGGTGAAAGTACCGTCTACGCCTGTCTTACGGGTCACAGAAAATGCACTGTCCCCGTCCATACCCTCCACTTTGAAGGTCACATTAGGGATGGGCTTGTTGGTGCCCGCCTCCAGCTTCTTCACGGTGAGCTGAACGCTGGTATCCTCCTGCTGCTCGTCGGGTACGGCAATCAAGAGCCGCTGCATGGGCACCCCGGACTGGCCCGCCAGCTTCCAGGGCTGGGATTTGTCCCATTCATAGATCCACAGGTGGTAGTTGTGGTAATACTCGGGGTGATTCAACACCAGCTCGACGCCGGTGGAGATGTAATCATAGGCGGAGTTGCCGGTGGCCCCGCCGTCCGCGCTGTCAATGATGCTGTGCGTCCCGATTTTACTCCAGTCCTTGATGAAAGAGGACTGGCCATAGGTATCGTGGTACAGACGCATGGCCGCGACAAACTCCTCAGCACACTGCTCCTTGAAGCCCTCCCGGTCCGAATTCACATCCTTGATGATGCCGTGCTCATAGTACCACGACATGGCCTGGGCCACCATGAACCAGATGTTGGACCAATACTCATTCCAATGCTCCAGCCCTCGGGCGTTGCCCGCGTCGGTGAAGCTGCCGTAGGTATGGGCGTAGACGTAGGTAAGCAGTACCCGCAGGGAGGCGTTTCTCACTTCCTCCTTGAAGTCCCACTTCTGCCCGTTGGCCCCCGGTCCCAGGGTGCCCTTCTGATAGGCGCACAGGGCGCGGGTGGAGCCGAAACCGGGCACGTCCACCTGCTCGTCGAACACATAGGGCAGGCCCACGTTGTTAATGACGCTGCTGGCCGCTTTGTAACGGACAGACCGTCCGCCGATCTTCATATAGTCCGAGGACTTTTGCGTGATACTGGCGGGGGCCGAGGACAGGCCAGTGGTAGCAAAAGCGGACAAGGGCAGGACCCCCATGACGCAGACCAACGCCACCAGCAGGGAGATAACGCGGTTGATAAACTTATGTTTCAAGGTTTTCCTCCTTTTAAAGCAGGGCAGGGCCAAACCTTGAAACAGCTTGGCAGGGCCAAACTATTTTATAGTCTGGCCCTGCCGGGTTGGTTGATTTGATTGTTTACTGTGGATATCGGGTGCGGAGTGCGTAGCCGGACTGTTCCTCCAGCCACCACTTGAAATACTGCCCGCCCCAGCGGGCTTTATTGTTGCTGCCGCTCTCAGTGACGCTGATATATTCGTCTGTTTTGTTCAAGACGACGACCACATGGCCGTCATACTGAACCAGATCTCCCGCCCGAATTTCATCCCAACTGGGGCGGTCCACTCTCCGCCAGGGCAGGTCGCCAAAGGCGGCATCGGAGCAGAGCATTGCCCAGCCAGCGCATTTATCGCAATTGCTATAGGGCCGGTCAAAGGGATTGTTCGGAACGTAAGGCGCGGGATAAACTGTGCCAGAAGGGTAAGTATTTTTCAAAGCCCGAATGGTGGCGCGGACATTTTCTTCCGTCAGTTCGGTGGGGGCGGCGGGGACCTGCTGGGAGGGTTGACTTTCCGGGCCCACACCCGTATAGAGCTTATCGCTCTCCACCTGCACCGAAGCGCCGTCCCAGTACACGTTGAAACCCACCGCCTCGCCGATGTCCCGGAGCTTGACGTAATTGTTGCCGCCGATCTGGTAGGCCGTCAGATATACCCGCTGTCCGTCTACATAGACGGGCTGGTTGGATATCGCCGCCATAATTCCGGACGCGGCGGACGCTATGGACGTGAACCCGGCGAACATCAGCGCGCCGCAGAGAAAGCCTGTCAAAAACCGAAAACGCTTCATGGTAATGTCCCCCTTCATCATTTGCGTGTTCCTTCGCAATTATATATTACCATATATTTCCAGTATTGTCAACAGCTTTTGACAGATTTCTTTCTCTTTTTTCAGTCCAGCGTCAGCTTTCCAGGGCCCGGACACACCAGCGGAAGGCGGGCTGGTTCTCCACGCAGGTATAGAGGGTGATCTGGTTGTCCGTGGAGGCGGACAGGCCGGAGGTATCGTTGACGGACACCTTGGACACGCTGGTGACGGCATAGGTCCGGGTGCCCAGCGCGGTGGTGAGGGTGATCGTATCACCCGTTTTCAGCATGTGGATTTTGCCAAAGTCGTTGCGGACGCCACGGTTGTGCCCCGCGATTGCGACGTTGCCATTCCAAATACTGGTGCCCTCGAAGTGGCCCGCGCCTTTCAGCAGGGGAGCGGACCCGGTGCCCTCATACACCCCCACCGTCAGGCCGATGGAGGGGATTTTTAGCGTACCCAGGCTCCCGTTGGCGTAGTAGAGGCCGGACGTGACCTCGGTGAACGCGGTGGCCTGTCCGCCCGTGGAGCTGCCGCTGTCTACCGTAGGAAAGCCAGAACTGTCCAGGCTGGTATCAGGGACGGGGTAGCCTCCCCCCATGGTATTGGTGGATGTCCCGCCGTTGGGATTGCCCACGCTCCCCACCTGGTTCACCAGCCCGCCGTTAAGCGCACCGGGGACAAAGTTGGGCGTGAGGTACTCCCCGGAGTTTGGCAGGTAGCTGGTGGGCGTCCCGAAACCGGGCGGGATCAGGGCGGTGTTCTTGGAGCGATCCACATTGGGGTTCTCCCATTCATAAGTGGTGTCATCGCTGGTGGGCCGTCCGAACAGGTAATCGTCCGCGCCGTCGATGGTGTATTCCAAAGCGTGGGCAGGGGCCACGCACAGGGTGGTGAGCATCACCGCCAGAAGCAGGGATTTCAAGCTCTTTTTCAAGTGTGCATCTTCCTTTCTTTCATTTTCTGCCATCCCCAGCAAGCCACGACCAACAGGGCGATCACGCCGCCGACCACTCCCAGCACAGGAAGATAGTTGGTGCCCAGTTCCTGGCTGGCCGGGGCTTCCGCTTCCGGCGCGGGCTCGGGCACAGAGGTCGGCTCCGGTTCCTCCATCTTGGTGCTGCCAAAAATGGCGGTATAGGTAACGACCTCGCAGTTAGTCTTGGCAACCTCCCCGGTGTAGCTGGCTGTTACCGTGTAGCCGGTGGCGTGTCGGCTGCTGGACGAGCCGGTGTATTTGGCGGTGGCGGTGTAGTAGGTGCCGTCGCTGGCCCATTGCACGTCGGCCAGGGTGAGGGTCCTGCCGCCGTCCGAAATGGTCTTGGGGATCAAATCCAGGTCGGCGTCGGATAGGCTGGGATAGGTGCGGGTGGCGGACAGGCTCCGGGAGCTGGTCTTATAGCCCTTGACCTCCACCTTCACAGAAGTGTGATCCAGCACCAGGGTGCCGGTGTGTCCGTCCTCGGTGGCAACCTCCATCTGGGCGTCCAGCCGTTTCAGCACCTCGGCCAGATCGCCGGTGTCGCTGTCCATGGTGACGGTCTCGGTGTGAGGCTGGGTGTCAACCCCCACCTCATCCTTGCGTACCATGTCCAGCAGGTAGTAATGCCGCCCGCTGCGGTCAAAATCCCCGGTGGGGATGCCGCTGGGGTCGTCGGAGAGGGAGAGCTGATAGATTTTGTTGATCCGCAGCTCATCCAGGGGGCCGTAGGTGTACTCCTCCACCGACACGGGGTAGTGCTGCTCCGCCGCCATCGCCGGGAGGGTGGCGCAGGACGCCAGGATCATCAAAGCGCACAGCAGCAGAGCCATATGTTTTTTCATGAGAAATTGTTCTCCTTTCACAGATTTGGGGTATCGGGTTGACGCTGGGATCTGCCCTCCTGGGGCGGACGCTGATGTGTTTCCTGCATGGCAGCGCGAAGTTGTTCCTTTACCGAGGGTTTTCCGGGTGGTTCAGGTTCCGCGAGGGGAAGCCGCTTCCGCGCGTCCGTTTCTCGAAGCAGTTCGCAGATGGGAAAACTGTATTCGTGGGAATTTTCCTGCCAGCAGAGATCAGCGGCCTCCAGTGGATCGGCAAATTGCAGCAGGGCTTCCACTTCCGCAGGGGAAAACTGATGGACCGTTTTCAAGTAGCAATGCACTTCGGCCAGCTCTTGCAGTCCGTACACATCCACGATACGTGGGCCGTCCCCGGCGCTCAGATTCTTGGCGTGGTTCAAAAGGCTTTCATCCAGCTTTTCCAGAAGCCTTTTTTGACCTTCCTGTGCCGCGAAGATTTCTACGAGGGGTCACTCCTTCCTAAACAAATTTTAATTTGGGCGGACCGCAGATTCTAAGGCGGCACAGTCAAGTGGCGTAGAATGAGCCTCACGCACTCTCCGCCTCCTCCCTGGCAAAGCGTTCCTCCAGCCGCGCCACGCTCCAGTCCTTTTTAAACTGCCCCAGAGGGCCGGGGCCGAACATGGCCCGCGCCCGGTCATCCATAGCCCGCAGGCGCGCCCACAGCTCCGGGTGATGGCGGCGCAGCTTGCGCAGCTCGTCGATCCGCTGGAGGGGGCAGCACCAGCAGGAGGCGCGGTGATAGATCTCATACAGCCCGCCCCAGTCAAACCCCCGGTTATAGCAGATTTGCAGGGCCTGGGCCTCGGTGATTCCCCACTCCACCAGGGGATAGCGGTTGTGCGGGTCATCCTTGCACCGATGGGCTTCGTCGGCGGCAATCCCGATATGGTGGAGCGCGTTCTTCTCCTTCTTGAGCCGGTTGACTTCCTTGGACATCAGGTGGAGCTTGAGCTGGCCGGTACACCAGCGTATCCGCATGGCAGGCCAGCCGTAGCCGGTCAAGGGCTGGCCTTTGGCAATCCGTCTGTCTATGGCCCGCTTCTGCCGCATGGGGGCGTCGAGCATCAGCCACTCGAAACCGTTGGGATGGCGCAGGGTGGTGATGTGGATGCCTCGCTCCCGGAACAGAAGATCGTCCAGCTTGGCAATGTGGGCCTCCATCTCGGGGAACTCCATGCCTGTGTCGGCGTAGAGGACGCAGTCGATGGGCATATCCTTCTCCAGCATCAGCAGAAGTAAGGCTGTCGAATCCTTGCCGCCAGATACCGAGATGGAGCAGAAATTGTTGCTGTTTTCGTTTGTTTTGATAGGCAATTCCCTCCTGAAAGCAAAAAATAAGCCTCGGAAGGAATGAAGTCCTTCCGGGGCTGGTGTGATGAGATGATCTGTGCTGTTGGGCTCTAAGGCGGCACCGTCAAGCAGCGGAGCAGGTGGCGAACTGTCACTGGCCGCTGCCTCCCTCCGAACCGGGCAGGGCGAAGTACGCCTGAAACTGCGTCTGCTGGGCAGGGGTGAGGGAGGCGAAGTGCTCCCCCTCAAAGCTGCACAGCAGGAAGGGGCCGCAGATGGTGTCATCGCCGTTGTTGGGGTTGGGACGGTTGGAGGGCAAACCCATGTGCTTTCCCTCGCCGTTGCAGACGAGCATCACCCGCTGGGGCAGATAGCACCCCGCCTCAATGGGTCCGCCCACGATCTGCTGAAACGCCTCCAGGGTGTCCTCCACGGCGGCGGGGCGGGGTTCCTTCCCCGGTTCCACGATCAGGACGTTGATTTTCTGGTCCATGCTGAATTTCCTCCGTTTCCTGTGATGATTATGACTAAGGGGCAGCTACACGCCCCGAAAGCCCTGGGCCATGTCGTGGCTGACCTGCGCGGTGTAATACTGGCTGATGGTGGTGGGGGCGTTATAGAGTGCCGCCAGGGTGTACGCCCGAATGTTGACCACCTGGGCGGTGTTCTGCCGCAGACTGTCCATGACGTAGCGGATGTGCTCCCCGTCCAGCTTCAGAAGCCGCTTCTTCACCAGTTCGGCGGGCATCTCCTCCCCGTTGACCCGGATGTACGCCCGATGGCTGGCGCAGGTCTCCGCCATCAGCTCCACGTAGCCGTCGATCTCCTCCGCGTCGTAGGGCCGCTCCCGGCACAGCAAGTCATAGTCGATATTTTCTCTGACCTGTTCCCGGTATCCATCCATCTCATCCACCCTCATGGGGCGGTGAGCACCAGCGGATGGCGAGGGCCGCGAGGGGGCAGGGGGAGGGATGGATGAATCAGGCTGGTTCAAATCAGTCTGGTTTCTCTCAGTCTTATTAGGGGCGGAAAATCCGCTGTCTTGACCGCTCATTTCCAGCGGTGCAAACTGCTCAAAATGCGCGGTCTTGGGGACGGTACTGTCCAGCGGTCTGGACAGCGTTTTTTCCGCAGTCTGGGGCGAAGCGGGCGGCACCGGCTGGGGCGGCGGGTCATTCGGGGCCTGTCCCGGCTCCGGGGGCGGGGTGAAGTTCTTGACGTAGATCCGGGCGGGACGGCCCTGGCCCTGCTTTTTCCGCTCGATCAGGCCGATGCCGCCCTGGTCCAGCTCCCGGAACAGCCGGGTGGCCTTGTCCTTGCCGCAGGACATCAGGTTCATGGCGTCCTCCTGGGTGAAATAGATGTAGACCCGCCGCTCCTGGTCCATCCAGCCGTTCTTGACGGACAGGCCCATGCGGTCCAGCAGGAGGCCGTACAGAACCTTGGCCTCAATGGAAACGCCCTTGAAGCGGGGATCGGTGAGCAAGGTCTTGGGGACGCGGTAGAAGCTGTACTGTTCCGCCTCCGCGCCATAGTAGTAGTCCAGATTCAATGACATGACCAATTCCTCCAAACATGAAAAAAGCCCCGGTGACTGTGTTAGTCGCCGGGGCAGGAAATATCTGAAAAACGCAAAAGACCCGCCCTCAACTGATGATTAGTCAGTTGAGGGCGGGCTGAAATGCAACCTATCTGCTGCCTCGGTTTAAGGGGGCTTTCGGTTGGACCGGCTGCTCCTTTACCAGCTCGACAGCACTTTTGAGCTGGTTGGCTATGGACGGTTTTCTTTGACTGCCCTTCTGTAAGGTCTGCTGGAGGGCTTGAATGTGGGCCAGCCATTTTTCGCGGTCACTGTCTCGAATCCATGATTGATATAGCTCATGCCCAGGATCCTGCACTTTCTGAAGTTCATCCAGAAGAAGCGCCAGATCATCTTTTGTCACAACAATCTCTCTAACGTGATGGTCTACCGGGGTGCAGTTCTCGCCAGCATACTCGGTGACGGTCAACTCCCCGGTGCGGTAGTAGTCGGCCAGACACTCCCCAATCAGGAGCGCCGCCTGAGCGAAGTCTCGCGGAAAATTTTCGCTGATGTAGAAGTCCAGCTTCTCCGGGGGACAGCTTTGGTTGGTCCGTTTGATTTCTTCCAGAATATCCTTCCGCAGCAGTTCAATGGCGTCTGTCACGTTGAAAGCGGCAAAGTCCACCTTCTTCAGTTGTGCCTCTACAATGGCCCTCAACAGGTCCAGGCCATAGTCACTTTGTCTCATAGTGATGCCCCAGGCTCCCATTTTTGACCTCCTCCTAATTCAAAAAATTTGTCGCTAACGTGACATAAGCAATTATCACCCCCCTTCGCAGTCCTCCTTTTTAAGGACCTTTTGAGTGGAAAAAGAATAAAGACAAACCCGAAACCCGTTGCGGCACAAGGGCTTTCCAATTTGTCTTTATTATGACATAAGGGCACTCCTACGCCGTGGCCTCCATCCGTTCCGGGGACGATATCAAGACGGTGCAAGGCAATCTCGGCCACGCCACCGCCGCCTTTACCCTGGACGTGTACGGGCACGTCACTGACCAAATGAAACAGGAGAGCGCCCGCCGCATGGAGAGTTACATCAAGGACGTTTTGGGCCAATAAGGGAAAACATAAGGGAAAAAACCATAGAAAAAACCCGCTATCCCTTGCGGGACAACGGGTTTCACTGGAGCTGCTATCCAGATTTGAACTGGAGACCTCATCCTTACCAACTACAAAAAAGCTGTTATAGCTTGTTGTTGTCTATTCTGCCTTGTTGCCTTCAACCCATTACACCGCAATTGGTTGAAGGGTTTTTTCATGTTTTCCGCTGCCTCTTACCGCTGCTTAAAAAAGTATGTTTTTTGATGCCTGTGTCGGTTTTGTGTCGGTTTCTTTTGGAACATAGCCAGGCTGACCTCATCCCTTTTCACCATTTTTTACTTGCCTACGTTCGGACTGTTGACCTGCTACGTTGGCATCAATCATTTGTGCAAATATACCTGCGGCTTTGGCTAACTCAACTTGTCCGGTTTGAATCACTTGCTGTTGTTGCATAGCATCGGCCATGCCCTTTGGTATGTAGGGATTCTGAATTGTTTCCCATGTTATTTTCTCCCTGTAGCCCAAAGATTGTGCCATCGCCTCCAGCAATTTATCTTTGGCTGTTTGCATCTTCTTTATCTGCATTTCATCCGGATTATTGATACAACTCTTATCATAAAATTCCCGCCATGCCTTAAGAACACACTCATCATCCGCAAAAACAATCTCAATGATATTCATAGCACGAACGCTCTCATCAGACCAACCATACCGATTAACCATCAATATCTTAAAAATATTTAGCTTATCATCGCGTCTTTGACTTCTATTTTGTAATAACTGCCCTGTAAATACTGCCGCAATAGGAATTATAATAATCGCAGCAATATTTATAATTGCCAAAACCATTTGTAAATTTTCCACGGTGTTACCTTCTCCTCGCTCATAAATAAACTAGCACATTGCCATGTTTTCTACAAAGACCGTGCCGTGTCTGCTCATTGCAGCTAAAATCAATTACATATTGCTTCTACATTATACTGCCAATCCAAATGCCTGACAACTGCCCCTTGCCTAAAAGCAATGGATAAGCCTGGCGGCAAGGTTCCACAACGATTGTTTCAAAAAATGGAGCTAAAGTGATATAGTGCATGATAACACCCTGCTGTCACTTCGGGCAAAGTGGACAGCAGGGGAGCAAACGTTATCATTTCATGGACTCTAACTCTTTCTCTAATTGAACAATAAGTGTGTGAAATGTTGCTATATCGTAGCCTTTCCCAACAGGCCTTGCCGCTTTTAGTTTGGACACATACTCTCTTAGTGCAAATCGGAGTTGCGGTGGCACCATATGGCACCGACCGTTATTAAGCTTGCCTTGAATCCAGCGTACCAAAGCTCCTTCGCTGACAGCGCCTATACGCCAATGCAGACACTTCCTTAATACATCAGAAGGTGTCAATAAAAGAGTACGAGTCCTTATTGCAATCCCAACGCTTTCCCCAGCAACTCCACCAATTTCTGTCCCACCGTCCCCGTCTCTGCCTATGGCATAAGTAGGCCTGCGATGATAAACAGAAACGGGATCAGGCGTTAAACTCATCTGATGAGGTTTAGCTCCTTTTGTAGCGGGAAACAATCCAGATGTACCGCCGCCCATCAGCAATCACCTCTCTGATGCGCTTTCTGTGTATCAATATCGTATTGGACGAAGCGAGCATTTCCAGCCACGTGCTTTCCGAAGATATCAGAAGGCATCGAACCATAAACAAGAACCGTCTGCGGAGACAATACTTTCATCATAGCATCAAATCCATGGATAAAAACAGTGCGATCCTCTCTATCAAACAGAATTCCAGATGTACTAACGCATATTGTACCGTTTCGTTCAATACCTTCAAAGGCAAAGTCAAATGACCTTTGGTCTGCACAACGGACATTGTGGATAACCGAAATTCCTTTTTGTGCGAACCAATGTGCAAGGACACGATTGCGGTAGACATTGTAAATCTGTTGAGCAAGGGGCATATCGCGATAAATGCTTAAGTCTGGAGAGATAACGCCAGCAAATCTCTTGAGCCGGGTTGCCCAGATTTCTGGGTTATCCCACACATCTTCCAGGTACTCATCAAATCCATAAAAATGGATCCATGATGAATTACTCACGTTTGAATCAATATATCGAAATGAGTGCAGCTCGGTTGGTATTGCATTTGCACATGGAAAAACTGGGAACTCCCATCTGTCAGTATAGGTTGCACATTCCAATAACCGCGCATTCCAACAATCAGTAGGTCGTTGACGCGCAGAATAGTTTTTTTCTTTCAGAAATACCACTCCTAAAAACTTTCAATTTTGTAGAATTTACAGATGTATTGAGACTTGCAAAATAGGAGTGGCGGTGTTACAATAGTAATGGAAATGTGTCGCCTGTGACACCGCTCCACTCCCGCAAGAACACGCTATCTACTGTGCCCGCAGTGGATTGCGTGTTCTTATTCTTACTTCAATCAATAGCCCCATCTCCTTTCTTAATTGTAGAGAATACCGCAATTTAGACGATGGGAATTGCTTTGGTTAGGTCAAAAATCATGGCGTTGTCCGATCTCTGGTATTCGCCTGGAACTTTGAAACCTTTACAGTCCTTATCCTCCAAGGGCCATCCCGTGAGACGTTTAATAATCTTTAGGAACTCCTTGGAACCCCACCTGACACTGGGAGCACCTTTCTTGATTGCAGCTACAAAAGGCATAGCTTGTGGTGTGTTCTGTGTGCACTTTTGGATAGCAAACCGCTTTGTGCTCTCATCTAAAAGCAACAAAACATACTGTGTTCCACTCATCCTATCCACTGCAGCCTTGTTAAAAGTAACTCCATTCCGTGTAACAGATGCAAGGGGGCCTGTTCCGCCAAAGGACACTATCGAAAACCCACTTAGTTCACTCATTGTGCAGCACTCCCATCATGTGTTTACGATTCTCTACTTCTTCAATATACACCCGCTGAATCTCCATGTCAATACAAAATTTTTAAAAATGCGTTTTATGCTTAGAATGCTCCATTCAGCTTATCCTTGTTCATTGATGCGCCGCTTGATCCACGCGCCTTAATCCGCATTAAGATAACTCCACGGGCTACTTTTCGCAGACCGTTGTCTGATCTAATATGACTTCTGAATACCACCATTAAGCGCACATTACGTCAATTTGTCACTTGCCTTGAAGATTGTGTTTTAGACGTAGGCTCTGTTATGATGCATAGACCAATGCTCGTCTTTTCTTCCATCTCAATACCATTGTCATAATATTGCCCATTTCTTGAAATCTTCTTGATATCTTACTTTTGATAAAGCAGATGCATTGGTATGTATGATATAATAGCGGTACACAGTTTACTAAAATAATTAAAAATGGGTTTTTCAGATTCCGCTTGCATCCCGCTTATAATTCGGCTATAATATGATTATACTAAGGTAATAGCCGAGGTGATGATGATGTATATTGCCCGCCATATGGAACACATATTAGAGCAGATCAACACGCAGTACCCCATTCTTCTGGTGACCGGCCCCCGTCAGGTGGGCAAAACCACCATGCTGGAACATCTGGCCCAAAAGGAGGGCCGGGGCCGGGAGACCATTACACTGGACGATCTAACCGTGCGGGAGCTGGCAAAAACCGACCCGAAGATGTTCTTCCAGCTCCACCGCCCTCCCCTGCTCATCGACGAGGTGCAATATGCCCCGGAGCTGTTCCCCTACATCAAAATGATGGTAGACGAGCGCCGCCATCCCGGAGATTTTTGGCTGACCGGCTCCCAGCTTTTTTCCATGATGGAGGGTGTCCAGGAATCGCTCGCGGGCCGGGTGGCGCTACTGCAGCTCTCCCCGCTGTCCTACGGTGAGCTTATCGCGGACAGCGGCACAACTCCCTTCCGGGTGGATCTGTCCGCCCTAACCCAGCGGCAGGCCGCCCGTCCGGCCCTGGACACCCCCGCTATCTTCCAGCGCATTTTCACCGGCGGGATGCCCGCCTTGGCCAGCGGACAATATGCCAACCCAAACATCTTCTACTCCAGTTATATCAGCACCTACCTGGACCGGGACGTTCGGCGGCTCTCCGCCGGCATTGACGATTTGAAGTTTTTGGGCTTCCTGCGGGCCGCCGCCGCCCGTACCGGCCAGCAGGTCAACTACAAGGGTATCTCGGACGACGCCGAAATCGACCAGGCCACGGCCAAAAGCTGGCTCCACATCCTGGAGGCGCTGGGCATTGTGTTCCTGCTCCGCCCCTACTCCAACAATGTGCTGAAACGGACGGTGTCCACCCCCAAGCTGTATTTCTACGACACCGGCTTGGTGTGCTACCTCACCCGCTGGAGCAGCCCGGAGACGGCCATGAACGGGGCCATGAGCGGCGCGCTTCTGGAAAATTACGCGGTAGCGGAGATCATGAAAACCTATCAGAATGCCGGACAGGAGCCGTTCCTGTATTACTATCGGGACAAGGATGCCCGGGAGATCGACCTGCTACTGGAGCAGGACGGCAAGCTGTTTCCCATCGAAATCAAAAAGATGGCCGCGCCGCCGAAGAAACTGACAAAAGTATTTGAGCTCATCGAAAAGTCGCCCTTACAGCGCGGAACTGGCGCGGTGCTGTGTATGGCCGACAAACTGGGAGCCTTTGACCAGGATAACCTGATTGTTCCCATCGCGTTAATTTGAAACGGAATACTTGCAAACAGCAGGGCCGTGACGGCACAAAACCGTCATGGCCCTGCTCATGCTTTACGGCTTATCTCCACTCGGAACAGAACATGGGGGTATGCGTTTATTTGATCTCTGTCCCGCAATTCCATGAGACATCTCCTGCACGCAAACTGCTATGATGTTTGCCGCTATCCCGTAATCATTCTTTTGATTCCCCGCAAATAGTGTCCGTTCGCCATTTCCAGCATACCAGGCAAAACGCCGCCCTTCATCCCGCCGGATATCTGCATGGCCCGCAGGGGTGAACCCGCGCTGGACGCCATCAGCATCCGGAACTCCGGGTTTTCGTAGTCTTTTTTACCCCCGAAGCCCTTGGCAATAGTACCCTCCACCGCCTTGTACATGATCTTCATGATGAGGGAGTGGTCCTTCATCTCCTCCACCGTGTTGTCCATGGTGAAGCGGCCCTTCTCAGGGATCGTGAGCGTGTACTTCCGGCCCAGCATGGCCTCCCAGCCCGCTTTGGTGGGCGCGCCCGCGCAGCTCTCATACCAGCTCCCCTTCTGCCAGTCCGGGATGGGCAGGGTGACGCCGTCCACCTGGATCTGGGCAATCAGCCCGCCAATCTCCACACCGTAGGTTCCGGCGGGAATTTTCCAGCCACCCTGCCAGAGGGCAAAGGCCCGGTCGTCCAGTTCAAAATCAACGGTCTTGGCCTCCCCCGGCTGGAGGAACACCTTCTGGAAGCCCTTTAGCTCCCGCACCGGGCGATGGACACCATTCCGGGGTGGACGGACGTAGAGCTGCACCACCTCTGCCCCGGCCATATCCCCGGTGTTCGCCACAGTGACGGATACGGTACGGCCCTCCACCCTCAAATCTGAGTAGCAGAAACTGGTGTAGCTCAAGCCGTACCCGAAGGGCCAGCGGACGGCCTTGCCCGCCTTGTCGTAATAGCGGTAACCCACGTAGATGCCCTCCAGATACAGGGCGTCCTTTGTTTTGCCATAATAGGGCGCAGATATACAGTCCTCATAGCGCACGGGCCAGCTCTCGGCCAGCTTGCCGGATGGGTTGGCCCTGCCGTAGAGCAGACCAGCGATGGCCTCGCCCCCGGCCTGACCAGGGAGCCCCATGTAGAGGATGGCGCGAACCTTGTCCGCCCAGGGGCACTCCACGGAGGCCCCGCACAGCAGCACCACCACTGTGTTGGGGTTGGCATTCGCCACCGCGTCGATGAGCCGCAGGTGTCCCGCGGGCATTTTCATATCGGCGCGGTCAAAGCCCTCGGACTCATACCGCCCCGGCAGACCGGCGAACACCACGGGGATCTCCACCCGTTTCGCCAGTTCCACCGCTTCCGCGATGAGGTCGTCCGTGGTGTCTCCTCGCCCATCGCAGCCAGGGGCATAGGGTAGGCTGGGCATGGCGTCCACGGGGTTGGTGATCTTCGTGGGGTTGATGTGGCTGGAGCCAGCCCCCTGGAAGCGCAGCTCCTTCGCCATGTGACCGATGAGGGCCACGGTCTGCCCCTCTTTCAGCGGCAGAATATTCCCCTCATTTTTCAGCAGCACCGCCCCTTGCTCCGCCGCTTTCGCGGCTAACGCATGGTGGGCGTCGTAGTCGTAGGAGGCCGGGACTTTCAGCGTCTCCGCCGCCCGGAACACCAGCTTCAGCACCCGGCGGGCGCTGTCATCCACGGCGCTTTCCGGCAGCGTCCCCGCCTTTACCGCCGCCAGCACCTCTTTTTCCATGTAGGCGCTGCCGCCGGGCATATTCAGGTCGCACCCCGCACGGAAGCCCTCGATCCGGTCGTTCATGGCCCCCCAGTCGGTGACCACCATGCCGTCAAAACCCCATTCCGTCCGCAGAATATCGGTCAGCAGCTCTTTGTTGTCGGAGCAGTGGACGCCGTTCAGCTTGGGGTAGGCGCACATGACGGTGGAGGGCCCGCCCTCCTTCACGGCGGTCTCAAAGGCGGTCAGGTACAGCTCCCGCAGGGTGCGCTGGTCCATCACGCTGTCCGAATTGAAACGGGAGAGTTCCTGGGAGTTGGCGGCGAAGTGCTTGAGGCTGGAACCCACCCCCTGGCCCTCCACACCCCGGATGAAGCCCGCCGCCAGCTTGCCTGCCAGATAGGGGTCCTCGGAGAAATACTCGAAGTTCCGCCCGCACAGGGGGTTGCGTTTCAGGTTCAGGCTGGGGCCCAGCACCACCCCCACGCCCTGTTCCCTGGCCTCCTCCCTAATGGCGCGGCCCACCTCCTCCAGCAGTGCCGGGTCCCAGCTGGCGGCGGTGGTGGCAGCGGAGGGGAAGCAGGTGGCGGGGCGGGACTCGTTCACCCCCAGCATATCCGCGCCGCTGCCCCGCTCCTGTTTGCGCAGACCGTGGGGGCCGTCGCACATGAACAGGGCCGGGATGCCGTATTTCTCATATGCCTTGGTCTCCCAGAAGCTCTCACCGGAGCAAAGGGCGATCTTATCCTCCAGAGTCATGCTCTGTAAAATCTGTTCAACCTTTTCCATGATATCCCTCCAAATAAATCGGGCCGCTTTCCTCAGAAAACATACCGCTCATGGCATTGTCCAGGCAGGCCTTTACGGTGGACAGGTCCTTCCGCGCCTCCGGGATATAGGGGATGGTGAGCCAGGTATGCACCATCCCGCCACGGAGGTAGAGGTTACAGGGGTGCCCCGCCTGTTTCAGCTTCTCATAGAGGATAAGGCTGTCGTCCCGCAGCACCTCCGATCCCGACGCCCACAGGCAGATGGGCGGGCAGCCGGTGAAGTCCCCGTAGTAGGGGGCCGCCAGGGGATCGCGGGTAACCCTCTCCTCGCGGGAACAGAGGTAGGCGTCAAAAACTTCCCCGGACAGATTGTCCACCATGGCCTCCGTCTCCCGGTTCTCCGTGTGGCTGGGAAGCACCTGGTCGAACTGGACGCAGGGGGCGATGCACAGGGCGGCGGCGGGCATGGGCAGTCCGGCGTCCTTGATCTGCAAAAGTACAGAGAGCACCAGGTTTCCCCCTGCGCTCTCCCCCAGCAGGACGATCCGCTTGGGGGCGTATTGGTTTAGCAGCACCCGGTAGGCCGCGAAGCAGTCCTGGGGCGCGGCGGGAAAGGGGTGCTCCGGGGCCAGACGGTACTCTGGGGCCGCCACATTATAGCCCAGCCTGTCCGCGAGATAGCCGGTGAACATCCGCCGGGTCTTGACGCTGCCCACCACGAAGCCGCCGCCGTGGAGATAGAGGACGATGCGGTCTGTGGGGTTCTTGGGGTGGGTCAGCAGCTCCGCCGGGACGCCGCCCAGGACGGTCTCGGTAATCTGAACCTGCTTTGGTATGCGGACAAAGCGGTTTTGGCGCACTTCGGCGGCACGTTTCGCCGGGTAGTCCTGGGGCTCATCCGGGGAATAGCGCCGCTTGCCCTTTTTGCAGAAATGAAAAACCATGCTGTGCATGAAGCTCATGGTCAGCCCTCCGAAATCAAATAGGTCTGGGTTCCCGCGCCCTGCTCCCGCTCACTGCCGTCCGGCAGAATCACCCGCGCTGTGCAGTTGGCGGGCACCGTGACGGTGAACTCCATGCCGTCCCCGGTTTTCCGCCACGCGCTTCCCACCCGGCCGTATACGCTGCCATACTCCGCTTTGGCGTGAGTAAAGCTCCCGCCGGGCCGGGGGGCGATGGTGAAGCGGTTTTCGCCCGCCACGTTGATGCCGCACATGGTGTCAAACAGCCAGCGGCACACCGCACCCTTGGAATAGTGATTCAAAGAGGCCACGCCGCCGCCCACGGCTTTGCTGCCCTCCCAGCTTTCCCAGATGGTGGTGGCCCCGTTCTTGGGCATGAACAGCCAGCCGGGCATCTCCTCATTTTCCAGCAGGCGGTAGGCATACTCAATGTCCATGTCCGCCAGCACGTCCAGGATCAGCGGCGTGGACAGAAAGCCCGTGCCCAGCCGCCATTGATAGTTGTCCAGTGCCTTCACCAGCCGTTTTTTCGCAACCTCCGTCTGCGCTCCGTCCAGCAGGCCAAAAGCCAGTGGCCGCACCAACCGCGCCTGCCGGTCGGTGTCCAAGGTAAATTCCTCTGTTTTTGCCATGGCCTGATAGGCCGCTCTGCACCCGTCCCGGTACTGCTCGTACCGCGGAATGTCCCCGGTTTTCCCCAATTCCTCTGCAATCTCCGCCATCAGCGCCATGATGTGGGCCGTGTACGCCGTGGACACCTCTGGGTGGGGCCCCGCAAAATCCATAAACCGCATGACGTAGATATCCTGGGGCTCCGCCCATTCGTCATAGGCCTGCCCCCGGTTGACAAGATAGCGCTTGGCCTCGCCGCAGACCGACACCGGGCGGGCAAAGGGGCCGCCCCATTTGCCGCAGCGGTTCATCATGAATTCGGCATACCGCTTCATGCCCTCGTAACGGCGCTCCAGTACGCCCCTGTCCCCGTACCGCTTCCACAGCACATAGGGGATGATGACCCCGGCGTCCGCCCAGCCCACGCTGCCGTTCATCCACTTCATGTAGCTGTCCACGCCGCCCTCCGGGGCGATCTGGGGCAGGCAGCCGTTGGGCTTCTGCCAGTCGTACATATCGTTGAGATATTTTTCCGCCATGGGCTTGTAGTCGAACAGGTAGGCGGCGGTGGAGCAGAAGATCTGGGCGTCCCCGGCCCAGCCGTGGCGCTCCCGGGTGGGGCAGTCGGTGGGCAGGTCGGCGTGGTTGTTTTTGGCGCTCCACAGGGTGCAGTCAAAGAGCTTGTTCAACAGCCCGTTGGAGCTGTCAAACCACCCGGTGCGCTCCATGTCGGAGTAGACGGCGATGGCGGTGAACTCCTCGGGGCGGAACTGCGCATCCCCTTCCACCAGCACATATTGGAAGCCGAAGATGGCGAAGGCGGTCTTGTAGTCGTTGCGCCCATCCTTGCAGGTGTACTCCACCTGCTGGAGCGGGGTGGTGATCTTCTTGTTGGAGCACTGAATGTTCTTTTGGGTGAACTCCCCGTCCCCGTCCAGCAGCTCGCCGAAGCGCAGGCGCAGCTTCTGCCCCGCTTTCGCGTCCAGGGAGAAGGATACATAGCCCGCGAGATTCTGCCCGAAATCCAGCACGGTTTTGCCGGACGGGGTGGTGATGAGGGTGGGCTGAAAGGTCTCATGCTCGGTGACGGGGACGTTGTTGGAGGCGGCGGGGATGACGGGGTGGCTCACCACCCGCACCCTGCCACCATAGGACGGGGTCATGCGGGCGTCCACAATCTCGCCGTCCTTGTTGTCGGCAAAGCGGATGGGGCCGTCGTTTGACCACTCCCATGTGCCGTCGGTGCAAATGGTTGAGGTCTTGCCATGCTGCCCGATAATTTCCAGCTGGGCCAGCAGCTTGGTCTGAGTGCCGTACTGGTTGCGCAGCCCCCAGGCCCCGCAGCTCCCCCGGTACCAGCCGTCCGCCAGTTGGACGGTTAGGACATTTTCGCCCTCCCGCAGCAACCCGGTCACATCATAGGTTTGATACTGCACCCGCTTGCGGTAGTCGGTGTGGCCGGGGGCCAGGGCAAAATCCCCCACCCGGGCCCCGTTGAGCCGGGCCTCGTACAGCCCGCAGGCGGTGATGTAGAGTCGGGCCTTTTTTACGCCGGAAAGGTTGAAGCTCTTGCGGAAGCAGTCCACGGGATAGCGTTCCTTTTTGCGGGGCACGTAGTCCCCGGCGATCCACTTCGCCGCCCAGGGCTGACCCTTGGGTAGGCCGGTTTCAAACTTGGCCCCGGCCCAATCGCCGCTCTGTCCGTTTTCGTCCCACAGACGTACCTTCCAGGTGACAGCGGTCCGTGCGGGAACGGGCTCACCGCCCCAGGTACACCGCATGGAGGAACTCTCCACCCTGCCGCTGTTCCAGAGGATGGTGTTGCCGTCGTCCATGGCGATAATTTGATAGGCGGTTTGGGTAACGCCGCCTTGGCAGTTCCAGAACAGCCGGGGGCGGTTAATGTCAATGCCTATAGGGTTAAAGAGATGCTCTATTTTCAGTCGGATGGCGTTCATTTTGCTTCCCTCCGCGCTTTAATTTCCTCCTGCTTCCTACCAATATCTTTCTCCACGCTGAGGAAGATCAGCAGCACCGCCAGGATGATCCCGGTGAACACCTCCAGCCCCACAAAGCCGAAAGTGATGACGCCCTGCACCGCCTCGGACTGGACAGCCGCCACCGTGACGCCGTCCACCATCTCCGGGGCCACATAGCCCGCCCCGGCCAGCCAGCCGTTGAAGATGCCGGTGCAGACGCCCACCATGGCTACGGCAATGATATTATAAACCGACATGGCCAGCCCATCGCTGCGGAAGCCGGTCTTCCATTCCATATGATCCAGCACATCGGCGAACAGGGCCATGAACACATAGGCGCAGGGCAGGCCGCCGACATTTTTGATAAACTGCCCCACCAGCACCATGACCATATTGTGGGGGAACAGCCAGCAGACGGCCCCGCCGATGGCGTAGAGGATGAAGCCCGCCAGGGTCACGTTGCGCTTGCCGAACCGCTTGGCCAGGGGCCAGACGGCGAAGATGCCGATGCCCATGGGGATGCCGCCGATTGCGGACACCATGGTCTGGGTGACGCCGTCGTTGTAGGTACCCAGAACGTAGTTGCAAAAGTACACCAGGCTGATGTTCTTGATGCAGCTCCCGGCGGTGTAGATGAGGAAGTAGGCGTAAATCAGGAGCATATATTTGTCGGTAAAAATGGCCTTGAGCTGTTTAGCAAAGGGGACTGTGCTGTCCTCCCCCGCGGCCTGGTTTTCCAGCGTGACGCGCTCCTTGGTGAAGAAATACTCCAGCAGGGTGAGCGGCAGGGCCAGGATGGACAGGGCGCTCATCAGCGCGATCCACTTGCCCTGATCCACCCCCACCATGGGCATGATGACCATGGGGAACACCAGCGCCACCAGGATGCCGCTCATCATAATGGTGGCGATCTGGTTGAACACCGACAGCCCGCCCCGCTGAGTGGTGTCGCGGGTGGACAGGGGCACCATCAGGTTGTGGCTCATGTTGAAAATGGTGTAGGCAAAGGAGTAGAACAGGTTGTAGCTCACCATGACCCAGACCACCTGAACAGTCTCGGAGGCGTTGGGCACGGTGAACAGCAGCACCCCGGTGACTGCCAGCAGGGGCGCGGACAGCAGCAGCCAGGGCCGGGCCTTGCCCTGACTGGTGCGGGTGCGGTCAATGATATAGCCCATGACCACATTGGTGACGGCGTCGATGACCTTGGACACGATGGGGAACACCACCAGGAACGCCCCGCCCCACACCGAGGTCAGCTTGAGTACGTCCGTGTAGTAGACGTTCAGATAGGTGGCCAGCACCGCGTTCAAAAGCAGCGCCCCGGCGGGGCCCAGCAGATAGCCCAGCCATTTTTCCTTGGCCGTCACCTGATCGCCTGTGATCTTTGTTTGCAGCGCCTTTTGATCCAGCAAGGTTTGCTTCATAAAAACCGCCCTCTCTTTGGGGCGGGTGCCGCCCCTGATTTGTGGCTATTATACAATGCGACGCTCCCTGTGTCTTGCACATCTGTTTCTGATATGGTATAATCCTCACAAAATTTTGAGAGGTGAGGCATATGGGCATTGACTACGAATACCTGGCGGCATCGCTGTCCTCGCTGGCGGGGCTGCCCGTGCGGCTGTACCGGGACGGGGAATTCGCCGGACTGTATCACCACACCAGGTTCAAGCCGGATCTGGCGGTTTTGGAGGAAGGCCATATCTTCGCCACTCCCGGGAACGTGAGCTATTACATGGACGAGAATTTCCTGTACTACGGCCTGTTCCGGGCGGAGCGGGGGGCGGTGGCGCTGATCATCGGCCCGGTGGCCCACAGCCCGGTAAACCATACGCTGGCCGTGCGCATCCTGCGCGCCATGGGGGAGAACATCGGGCGGGCCGGGGAGTTGACGGACTATTTCTCCGCCATCCCGGCCTATCCGCTGCGGAATTTTTTGCAAATCTTGTGCACGGTGAACTACTTCCTCAACGGGGAAAAGCTGGACGTGGGCCAGCTGCTGCTGACGGAGGAGGAACTGCCCTCCGCCCAGGAGGCGGCCCCGCCCGAGCGGGGGGAGCAGGAGATCCATAACACCCTGGAGCTGGAGGAGCAGATGCTCTCCTGCGTGGAGCACGGGCGGGTGGACGAAATTCAAATGCTCTTTCAGCGCCCAGTAGAGGGACGGGCGGGCACCCTGGCGGCGGACGCCCTGCGGCAGCAGAAGAACCTGCTGATCTGTACCGCCACGCTGGTGACCCGCGCGGCCATCCGGGGCGGGCTGGACCGGGAGACCGCCTTTGCCCTCAGCGACAGCTATATCCAAAAGGCAGAGCTGCTCACCGGGTATGTGGAGCTGACCCGGCTGAACGCCCGGATGGTGCTGGACTTCACCCGGCGGGTGGAACGGGCCAAGTGCGGCGTGCATGGCTCGGCCCGGGTGCGGGCGGTGCGGGACTATGTGCTGGACCACATCAGCCGCCCCATTACCACGGAGGAACTGGCCCAGGCCCTGGGCACCAACCGCACCTACCTGTGCCGGATGTTCCGGGAGGAAACCGGGGAGACAGTGCAGGATTATGTCACAGGACTGAAAATGGACGAGGCGAAACGCTTGCTGGACATGACCTCCAAAACGGCGGCGGAGATCGGCTCCTATCTGGGGTATTCCTCCCAGAGCCACTTCCAGCGGGTGTTCAAGAAGGCGGTCGGCATGACGCCGGGGGAGTACCGCAAGGGAAAAACAGAAGCAGGGGACGGGCCTTGACCCGTTCCCTGCCTTTGTTTTTGCCCATTATTTGTTCACCGCCCGCCGGATGAGCGCACTAATCAGCCCCGCCACCTGTTCCGGCAGCAGGTCGCAGCCGTTCTGCACCCAGCGGTGGATGATCCCCGTCCCTCCCATGTAGAGATACTGGAGGAAATATTCCCGCTCCTCCGGGGCGCAGGGCAGATGGAGTTCCGGCGAGATATCGAAATACCCCTGGATGATCTGCAGCTGCACCGGCTGGTTGGCGTTGAGGTATTTATCCCGGTAGACCAGCAGGCGGAACAGCTCCCGGTTGTCCCGGATGTAGGAGAGCATGGGGGCGGTGTCGATCTGTCCTCCCTGGTTGATGGCACGGATGTGATCCAGCAGAGCCTGGGCCAGCTCGCCTCCCATCTCCCGGTACAGCGCGGGCACGTCGTTGTAGTAGGCGTAGAAGGTGGAGCGGTTCAGCTCCGCCAGCTCACAAAGCTCCTTCACCGTAATGTACTCCACCGGCTTCTCCTTCAGCAGTTCCAGCAGATTTTCCCGTAGCAGACGCTTGGTGAGCCGGGTGCGCTGGTTCTCCGGCTTTTGTGCATTTTGTGGATTCTCAGAAAAATGGCGCAAATCCAACACTTCCTCTCCTTCTGTTGTTTTTACATCGTTTGCTATATATATTGATGGTTGAAAATCAACACTGTGTTTATTACAATACCCCATGCGAGGTAACGATGTCAAGCAGAAAATTCCAACATGAGGAGAGGATCAGAATGGGGAATGAGAAGTCCGCAAAGGGCAACGGCAAGCTGCCCATCGTAATCGTCAGCGTCCTGCTGGTGGTCACGCTCATTGTCAACGTGGTGTGTATTCAGATGTTCGCCGCCATCAATACTTTCATGGCGGCGAACCTGAACAGCCGCCTGCCCGGGGCCCACGGCTCCGCCACGGCGGAGCAGCTCACCCCAGAGCAGGCCAAGGAGGCTGCCCTGGCTATGGCCCAGGAGCTGGCTGCCGAGGGCATCGTCCTGCTGGAAAACCGGGATAACGCCCTGCCCCTGGAGGGCGGCGCCAAGGTAAACCTGTTCGGCTACGCCACCGTGTCCCCCCTGTACGGCGGCACGGGCAGCGGCGCCAGCGACACCTCCGCCAACGTGGACCTGGTGCAGGGCCTCACCAACGCCGGACTGGAGGTCAACCAGGAGCTGGTGGACTTCTACAAAAACTCCGGCGTAAAGCGGGGGGATCAGGCCGGGTTTACCGGCTCCGACTTCACCCCCGCCGAGGTGTCCGCGGACAAGCACAGCGATAACCTTCTGGCAAACGCCAAGGCGTTCTCCGACACGGCGGTGGTGATGTTCTCCCGCATCGGCGGCGAGGGCGGCGACCTGCCCATGGATATGGAGGCGGCGGGCTACCCCCAGGCCGGGGGAAACCGCAGCTATCTGGAGCTCACCCAGGACGAGGAGGACCTGCTCTCGCTGGTGAAGGCCCAGGGCTTTGGCAAGGTGGTCGTACTCATCAACTCCTCCCACGCCATGGAGCTGGGCTTCCTGGAGGACGGCGTGGACGCGGCGCTGTGGATTGGCGGCCCCGGCAGCCGGGGCATGGACGCGGTTGGCCAGGTGCTGGCCGGGGCGGTGAACCCCTCCGGGCGGCTCCCCGACACCTACGCCTATGACCACACCACCGCCCCCGCCTACTGGAACGCAGGCGACTTTACTTACAGCAACCTGGACAAGCGCAACTATGTGGAGTACGTGGAAGGCATCTACGTGGGCTACCGCTTCTATGAGACCCGCTTCATCGACAACGCCACGGGGGCCTGCGACGAGGCGGCCTACGAAAAAACCGTCCAATACCCCTTCGGCTACGGCCTGAGCTACACCACCTTCGAGCAGTCCATTGAGGACTTCTCCGTGGACAAGGGCACCGTCACCATGAAGGTGAAGGTGTCCAACACCGGGGACGCGGCGGGCAAGGACGTGGCCCAGGTGTACTTCACCGCCCCCTACACCGTGGACGGCATTGAGAAGGCCCACGTAGTGCTGGCCGCGTTCGGCAAGACCGGGCTGCTCCAGCCGGGGGACAGCGAGACGCTGACCCTCACCTTTGCCGTGGACGACATGGCCTCCTATGACGAGAAGGGCGCGGGGTGCTACGTGCTGGAAGCCGGTACCTACCAGATCAAGCTGATGGCCAACGCCCATGAGGTCATCGACAGCCGGGAGTACACCGTGGAGCAGACCGTCACCTACGGCGAGGGAAACCCCCGCGGCACCGACCTCACCGCCGCCGTCAACCGCTTTGAGGATGTGTCTACTGGACAAATCGCCCAGTATGTCTCCCGCGCCGACTGGGAGGGCACCACCCCCAAGGCCCGGAAGGACGGCAAGGCGGCCTCCGACGCCACCGCGTCCGCCCTCACCGCCAGCGCGGTCTATGACAGCGACCCCAGCGCCCCGGCCATCACCTTCGCCAACAACGGCCTCACCTTAGAGGACATGGCGGGGCTTCCTTACGATGACCCCAAGTGGGAGAAGCTGCTGGAACAGCTCAGCGTGGAGGACATGACCAACATGATCTCCAACGGCGGCTGGTCCACCCCGGAGGCGGCCAGCGTGGGCAAGCCCGCCACCAACGACCTGGACGGCCCCGCGGGCATCAACAGCCTGGTCAGCGACCTGAAGGGCGTGGCCTACCCCAGCGAAGCCCTCATCGGCGCGTCCTGGAACCAGGAGCTTTTGGAAAACTTCGGCCACGCCTTTGGCGCAGAGGCCACCGCCAACCACGTGGTGGGCCTGTACGCCCCCGCCGTGAATATCCACCGCACCCCCTACTCCGGGCGGAACTTTGAATATTACTCCGAGGACGCCCTGCTGTCCGGCAAGCTGGGCGCGGCCATGGTCCGGGGCTACGCCAGCCAGGGCGTGTACGCCTATGTGAAGCACTTTGCCCTCAACGACCAGGAGAGCAACCGCCTGTCCATCTCCGTGTGGTCCAACGAGCAGGCCATGCGGGAGCTGTATCTGAAAGCCTTTGAGGTGGTGGTGAAGGAGGGCAGGACCACCGCCATGATGAGCAGCTACAGCTACCTGGGCAGCACCTGGGCGGGGGCCAGCCGGGCTTTGCTCACCGATGTGCTCCGGGACGAGTGGGGCTTCCAGGGCACGGTGGTCACCGACTCCGCCATGGGCAACACTGGCTGGATGGACATCAACCTGGCCCTGCGGGCCGGGGGCGACATGATGCTGTGCCTCATGGGGGTGAACCTGGACAGCAGCACCAACACCGCCCAGCAGGAGATGCGCCGGGCCTGCCACAACATCCTCTACACCCAGGCCAACAGCGCCGCCGTGGCCGCCGCGGCGGACACCTCTCCCTACTGGCTGGTGCTGTTGGTGGTGCTGGACACCGCCGTCATCGCCGCCGCCCTGTTCGTGTTCCTGGGGCGGACAAAGCTCAAGGAAAAGCTGAACCTCGGCGTAAAAATCGGTATCGTTGTGGTACTCGCCGCCGTGCTGGCGCTGATCTTCTGGGCCTGCTTCTTCCGCTCCTCCGGGGTGGCCGCCGCCGACCCCAACGCCTCCCAGGACGTGCCCACCCAGTCTGAGGAGCCCACGCAGACCGACGCACCCGCGGCCTCTGAGCCGTCCGCCCAGGCCGGGGACGTGTTCCTCCAGATGGACGGCGCGGGGATTGACGGCAACGACTGGCTGAAGTGCCACGCCACCCTCCTCAATGATGGCACCTTTACCATCACGGTTGACTACAATGCGGAAAACGCCGAGATCGAGACGGACAGCGGCTCCTGGACAGAAAATGAGGACGGCTCCCTGGCCCTCACCGGGACGCGGGACTTTACTGCCACCCTGGCGGACGGCGTGTATGCCATGGAGGTGCTGAACGCCGAGACCGGCATCACCTGTCTGCTCACCGGAACTCCCGGCGGCGCGGCCCAGCCCAGCGGCGACGTGTTTGCCCAGCTGGACGGCACCGGCGTGGGCGAGGAGAACACCTGGCTGGCGGCTCATGTGACCCTGTGCAAGGACGGCACCTTCACCGTAACGGTGGACTACAATGCGGAAAACGCTGGAATCGAGACGGATAGCGGCACTTGGGTGGAAAATGAGGACGGCTCCCTAGCTCTCACCGGCACACGGGATTTTACCGTCACCTTGGCCGATGGGGTGTATACCATGGAGTTTGTCAACGCCGAGACCAGCATCCCCTGTGCCGTCACCGGGACGCCTAACGCAGGCGCGGCCAGGGCGGACGGCGTGTTCATCCAACTGGACGGCGCAGGGATTGACGGCAACGATTGGCTGAAATGTCACGCCACCCTGCTGACCGACGGCACCTTCACCATCACAGTGGACTACAATGCCGAGAATGCTGGAATTGAGACGGACGGCGGCACCTGGACGGAAAATGAGAACGGCTCCCTGGCCCTCACCGGCACACGGGATTTTACCGTCACCTTGGCGGACGGGGTGTATACCATGGAGGTTACTAACGCCGAGACCGGGATCGTGTGCGAGTTGAGCGGGAACGCCTGACGGCAGGAACCTCCTTCCCCATGATAGAGCGGTCGATACTTTGACCTGTTCTCCCCATTCACAGTCAGCCCTCTCCTTGTGTACGCGGGGAGAGGGCTGACACATTTTACAGGCTTAAACCCATCTGTATATCCACATACAACGCACAAATCGCACAGAGCAAAACGGTCGACCTCACCCCAACGTTCACCACCTGACATTGTATTTCCCAGTAGTCATTTCTCAATGTTTCATCAGCCACGAATCTGTTTTCTCCATACAAAGCGGCGAGGGGAGGGGCGGCTGTGTCAAGCCTGACACCGCCGCCCCTCCCCTCGCCTTTTGCCGGTCCTGTTCGTCGTTTCCGCTCCCGCAGAATCTCCTCACAGAACCCCTCCGTGTCAGCATTCCCTCTATGGACAATTTATTCATCAATTCAGCGCATTCCACGACGTTCCATGGCTTCCCACAACGCCACTTCATTCCGTGCCCGTGGCATCCATGAGTTTTTTCAAAGCTCATGGTTTTGTGGTCCCCCACGTGCCCAAATGACCGCCTAACGCATCGCCCAACTCCGTGATCCGAATGGTCGTAACACCCTGTTCACCCCATCTCCCCACCACCGAAAACGCCATATGCTCCATATTGTCATCCTCAAAGAAAATGCCCTTCAGGTTATTGATGACCACGTTGATGGCCCGGTTGGAGGTGTCCCATAGGCAGGCGTTGCCGCTCCCACGCGGGGTAACGATCTCCATCTCCACGAACGCCTTTTTGAAATATGGAAGCGGGCCCTGCTGGGCCGCCTGTTCAATGGCCCCATGGATCATCGCCTTCCAGTGTTCCTCAATGGCCTCCGTCAACCGTTTCATGGCGGGCAACGGCTCTTGGATGGTCAAGATAATCTCGGTTCCGGCGTTCGTCCCTCTGGCTATCTCCCAGGCAAAGGGTTTCTCCTGTACTGAACGTCCAAAGGTCTCCGCATCGTAAATCAGAGACAGGAGCTGGCTTTGAAGCCGGATGGTCTGGGCATAGGCCCTCTTTAACCCCCTTATATCTGGCCCCTTTTCCTTCAGCAGATTCCGGCTGATGGAAGCCAGCGTCTTTTCAATGTTGATATACATGAAAAACCGCCCCCTCCGCCTCATTGACATCTGAGTACATATGGGCAATGGCATCATCCTCCGCACGGGTATACAATTCGTACCGAATATCTCCACTGTAATGCTCTATTTCTTCCCGCGCTCGGATGTCATCCTTGACAGCCGCAAAGAATCGGACGTATTTCAAAAGGTCGGTCGCACCGTTGAAATACAACCGCCTGGGCCACAGCTCAATATCGGCCCCATCGGGCACAGATCCCCACTTCTCTTTCTTTTCATGCAACCCTTTTATCTGATTCTTTTCCCTCAAGATATTGAGAAAGCTTTTCCCAATCTGGCTGCGCGTTGTCAGGTAGACGTGTTCATACTGTGCCCTCAGTTTGATGGGAGACCGTGACCATCGCGTTGGACGATTGCGCTCCGCGCAGTGATCTTTAAGAAGCTGCTTCCGGCTCCACATAGTCTGCCGGATGATATTCTGCGCCACCTCCACCCGCTTGTCCTCCTGACATACCAGGAGCATCCCGGTGGCCCGCGTCTCATAGCTCCCGTATTTCGTATAAAACAGCGAATTCTCCGCCCGAACCTGCCAGTCCATGCGGCCATCACCGATGTCATAGACCGCCAGCCGCTGTCCGCAGCCCACCAGCATCCCCACAAAGCGGGATGTGGAAAGGATGCCCGGCGCGATATTGCGCCAGCGGGCCGAGGGGATGAACACCACCTTCTCCCCCGGCGCCTCCTCTGTGTAGAACCCATGCTCCGCCATCCACATTGCCATGCGGGACACCTGCATCACCCGTCTCCGTTCTCGCTCCCCGCCACCCGCCGAAATTAGCGGAGTGACTTCCGGATACAATGCGCGGCCCTTGGCCAAAATTGAGACGCCGCCATCCTTGCTTTTTGATACATAGCCGTTTTTGGTCAATGGTCGGAACGCGTAGGACAGCTCCTTTCGCTCTGTCTTTTCCGGCATTTTCAGCATTTCCAGGCAGTCCTCATAGTGCAATAAATTGAACCGGGCCAAATGATAGAGCAGCGCCAATTGATTGTACTGCAAATTTGTTTTGTTCAATGATTTCCTCCTTGCGTCCATATGATGGCAGGCCGGCGGCTTATTTCTGCCGCCGGCCTGCCGCTTTCTTTATGGGTCTATACACAGCTCTGCTTTCTTGATCTTCCTACCCCTCCAGCAGGTAGCCGTTCACATAGGCAATGAGCCGTTCTGTATAAATGAAAACGATCCGTCTCGTGGTGCCAATATTGCCGCCCAGCTGGTGATAGGGCGCCCGACCCTCCGCCACCAGCTCCGAGAGCTTCCGGGCGGACATCCCGAGGAACGGTGCGGCCTCCTTTGGTGACATAAAGTTCGGGTGCTCCTTTCGCAGCCGTTCTGCCGTCTCTTTGTCCAAAACACCCCTCCTTTCCCCATGCGCTAAACGCACAGTATTTATTTTGAAGTTCATTTTTCTCTATCTAAGATTCCGATGTTCTTCCGGCTTTGCAACCAATGTCTCCATCAGCGCCGGAACGTTGATGTAGTACACGCCGCCACTCTTGACGTGCGGGATCGTGCCGTCCTTGCAGCCCTGCCGCAGAAAATACTGGGACAGGCCGGTGGTCTTGCAGGCTTCCGCGATTTTTTGGAATGGGACCGTAGGCATTTCCTCCTTTCCTCTGATTTCGCAAATCAGCATTTTATCGCCCCCTTATGCTTTTCTGCGATATCCTTACCATACTCTACTCTCCATATTTTGTCAATCCCCTATTTCGTATTTTTTGAAAATAATTTATCTTTTTTCTTTCCCTTGCACTTTTGCGATTCCTGTGCTATACTGAACCCACATCCTAATAGGGGGGTCTGCTATGACCACAGGAGGAAAAATCCGCACCCGGCGCAAGCAGCTGGGTATGTCGGTGGACGAGCTGGCTAAAAAGGTAGGCAAAAACCGTGCCACCATTTACCGTTATGAGAACGATGAGATCGAAATGCCCGCCAGTATGTTGCAGCCTTTGGCTGATGCGTTGAATACCTCCCCGGACGAATTGATGGACTGGCGGCTCATCAAGCGGGATCTCGCTGAGCGTGAAAAGAAAATGGATCAAATCCTTTCCCAGCTTGATGACGGCATTTCCAGCGAGGGCTCGGCCTACCCCTGCATTCTGATGAAAGCCCCCACCTGCGGCGGATTTATGGAATATGAGTTTAAGGTTCTGCTTGGAGTGCTGTATCGAATCAACGACGCGAACCAGGAAAAAGAAATGCACACCATACGTGCCTTAGTTGAATTGGCTGCCCATCTCGATGCCAAATCTGTAGAGCATCTTGTATCTTACGGCGAGTACCTGGTCGACCAGCTTCGAAAGAAAACCGGCGTCCCCATCGAAATCCCCTACCAAACCGAGGAAGCCGCATCACCTGGCTAAAGAAAGGAGCGTTTATGGCATCCACACGAAAACTAACAGCCAAAGACGGAAAAGTATTCTATGAGATCTCCGTCAGCCGGGGCCGGGGCAAATCCCGCCTGACCCGCCGCTGGTATCCCCCGGAGGGGTGGAGCAAAAAATCCATCGAGCGTGAATTGGCCGCTGTCGCCGCTGAGTTTGAGCGACAGAGCGACGCCGGGGAGGTGATCAGCCGGGCTGAACAGCGGGAGAAAGATGCTGAGGCCAGGGCCGAAGCGGCTAAAATTTTGACCCTGCGCCAGTATGGCGAGCGGGTGTTCATGCCTTCCAAAACTGTGACCATGAGCGAGAACAGCCGCGCCAACTACCAGGGCTATCTGAACAGGACGATCTACCCTGTCCTTGGCGACATCAGGCTCCCGGAAATCACCCCGGCCCAAATCAGCGCCCTGCTCTTGGATGTCCAGGCAGGCGGCAAGGCACACTCCACCGTCATGAAGGTTTACACCATTCTCCACAGCTTCTTCAAAATGGCCTACCTGGGGGACATGATTGACCGCAACCCGATGGATAAGGTAGAACGTCCAAAGCCCCGGAAGGACGAAGTCAAAAGCGATGGCCCACTGGCCTACACCCCGGCGGAGATCCAGAAAATCATAACCGGCCTGGAGCGGGAACCGCTGAAATGGCAGACCATGATTCACCTGCTAATTGACACGGGCATACGCCGGGGAGAGTGCTGCGCCCTCCAGTGGAAAAATATTGACTTTGCCACCGGCGCCATTACGATTGCGGGGAACCTGTGCTATACTTCGGCAAAGGGCGTCTATTTGGACACGCCAAAAAACGGCCACACACGCACCGTGTATGTTGGAGAGCACACCCTGTCTCTGCTCCGCCAGCTCCGCATGGAACAGTCTCAGAAATGTCTCAGCACTTATGTATTTACGAAAGAGGCCAGCCTGGAGCCCATGCACCCGCAAACCCCCACTCGTTATCTGAAGAAGTTTTCAGAGCGGTACGGCATCCCAGATTTGCACCCACACAAGTTGCGGCACACCTTCGCCAGCATCGCCATCACCAACGGGGCGGACGTGGCCTCAGTCAGCGAGGCCCTGGGTCACAGCGACAAAGCTGTAACCCTGCGGATGTATACTCATGCCGACCAGGAGAGTATCAGCCAGGCCGCCCAGATCGTGCGGGAGGCCATAAAGAAAGCCGGACAGGGTTAGCACCCCTGTCCGGCCTGTTGTTTCCTGTCGGTGTCGGTTTCTGTGTCGGTTTCTTCACAGGAAGGTCTTTCAGCACAATCACGAATTTCATGCAAAAGTTATAGCGCTAAAACAAAAAGCACTCAAACCAGCAGGTTTAAGTGCTTAAAGTTGGAGCTGCTATCCAGATTTGAACTGGAGACCTCATCCTTACCAAGGATGCGCTCTACCGACTGAGCTATAGCAGCAAATGGCGACGCGGAAGGGACTTGAACCCTCGACCTCCG
>CATABD010000005.1 GCA_949494735.1 uncultured Oscillospiraceae bacterium | reverse complement strand
TGCCGCGGGGCCCCCGGTCTGTTTTTGCAGGCGCGCCGTCAGCCCTCCAGCGGGCAGGCCAGCATGGCCCCCAGCTCCAGGGCGAAGCCCAGGGCGCGGTACATCCCCACGTCCCCGGCGGAGCAGCCCACCGTCAGGCTGGCCATCCCCCGCTCCCGGCACCAGCCCTGGGCCGCCCGGGCCAGCAGCCGTGCCGCGCCCTGGCGGCGGAAGGGGGGCTCCACGTAAAAGTCGTCGAACACCCCGGTTTCACCGCAGGCAAAGGTGGAGAAGCAGGGGGAAACCGAGCACATCCCCACCGCCCGCGTCCCCCGCAGGGCCAGGAAGAAGGCGATCCGCCCTTCCCGGACGGCGGCGGCCAGCCGCTGCTTTTTCTCCCCGGTCAGCGGCCCCTCGCCGATCTCGGCTAAGAAGCTGTTTTCCAGCTTGAGCCACTGCCAGCCCAGCTCCGGGCCGTCCGGATCTGTCAGCCGCTCCACCCGGAGGGGCAGCGCCTCCTCCGGCGGCAGCAGCATACAGGGGTTGCCCCACTCGTCCACCCCGTTGGGCACAAAGCCCGCCCGCGCCCAGAAGCGCCTGCGGCGCTCCCCGTCGGCGTTGAGCTCGAAGTAGGCGGCGCCCCGGTCCCGGGCCCAGCCCAGCAGGGCCTGGGCGCAGGCCGCGCCCGTGCCGCCGCCCCGGAACTCCGGCTCCGCCCAGAACTCCATAATGAAGCATTTGCCGTCCTCGCTGGGGTAGAAGGCGGGGATGGCGAAGCCGATGTCCGCGCCGCCCCGGCCAAAGGCCAGGAAGCACAGCGGGTCTACCGGCCGGGTGCGGTGCTTCTCCATGACGGCGCGGTACTCCTCCCCCAGGAAGTAGTCCAGCGCCTGCTCCCGGCCGGGTTCCCCCTGGGGGAACAGATCCCGACGGAAATAGGCGTGCAGCTTTTCCCAAAAGCGGGCGGTGTCCTCCTGTGTGGTCAGCTCTTTGACGGTGATTTCGCTCATTTTGACATCCTCCTAAAAATATTGGAGGGTCAGATGCCGTGGTCCCTCCACTCACGGTTTGTTTTCATAAAAACCACGCTCCTTCGTGTCAGATTTCAGGGCAAATAAAAGCCGCCGGAGCCCGGGCGCCCCCATCGGAACCAGCGCCCGCAGTCTCCCGCAGCTTTTATGATAGCATTCGGCCCCCGCCCTGTCAAGGCCGGGCCACGGTAAGGGGCCGGGCCGGGTCCGCCGGGGTGAAGCGCCCCTCCAGCCCGGCGGTGATGGTCACCGAGCCGTCCTCCGACACCAGCACCGCCTCGAAATCCCGGTGCTGCCGCCAGTGCTCCAGCGCACCCTCCCGCCCCATGACAAACAGGGCGGTGGAAAGGCCGTCGCATAAAAGCCCGCTCTCCCCCACCACGGTGACGCTGGCCAGGCCGCTGCGGGCCGGCGCGCCGGTCTTTGGGTCGATGATGTGCCAGTAGCGCACCCCGTCCTCCTCAAAGTACCGCTCGTACCCGCCGGAGGTGACCACCGCCTGGTCCACCACCTCCACCACGCCCACGTTCCCCTCACCCGCCGGATTCCGAATGGCCACCCGCCAGGGGGAGCCGTCCGGCTTTGCCCCCACAGTCTGGATGTTCCCCCCCAGGTCCAGCAGGGCGGAGGTGACGCCATTTTCCTTCAGCAAATGAGCAAGCCGCCATCCAGCGCAGCCCTTGGCCACGCTGCCCAGGTCGATCTCCATACCCTCCGGCAGGGAGGCGCAGGTCCCATCCTGCATGACCTGGGTATAGTCCACCATGGGAAGCAGGGCGGCGATTTCCTCTTCCTCCGGCACGGCATATTCCCCGGTGGTAAAGCCCCAGGCCCGCAGTATGGGATAGGTGGAGATATCCAGCGCGCCGCCGGTGCGCTCACACATGCCCAGCGCTGTGCGCAGCAGGTCTGCCGTCTCCGGGGACAGCTCCGCCGACCCGTCATGGTTCAGGGTGGAAATCTCGCTGGCCCCGTCCGTCACCGACCACAGCCCCTCCAGCTCCCGCACGCGGGCCTCCGCCTGGTCCAGCAGGCTCCCGTCCCCGCCCTGGTACAGCCGCAGGGTCATCACCGTGTCCATGGCGAAAAAGGTGCGCTCCAGGGGCTGGGCGGGGGCGCAGCCGTACGGCAGGAGCAGGAGCGGGGCCAGAAGCAAGGCAAACACGCGTTTCACGTGAAACGCGCCGGGGGTACGCCTCATTGCGCCGCCTCCGGGATGGAGTCGTCCCGGTCGATCCACTCCCGCTCCACGTCCACCACCCGGTAGTCCGTGGGGGTGTCCCGGATGATTACCTGGGAAATGCCCGCGTTGATGATGAGCCTGCGGCACATGGAGCAGGAGGTGGAGCCGGGGATGAGCGCCCCCGTCTCCGGGTCCTTGCAAACCATGTACAGCGTGGCCCCCAGCACCTCCCGCCGGGGGGCGGAGATGATGGCGTTGGCCTCGGCGTGGACGGAGCGGCACAGCTCGTACCGCTCCCCGGAGGGGATGTTCAGCGCCTCCCGGGCGCAGTAGCCCAGATCGCCGCAGTTCTTTCGCCCCCGGGGGGCGCCGTTGTAGCCGGAGGAGACGATCTCGTCGTCCTGCACGATGATGGCCCCATAGTGCCGACGCATGCAGGTGGACCGCTCCAGCACGGTTCCGGCGATGTCCAGATAGTAGTTAGTCTTGTCGATGCGGGCCATTTGGGATTCCCCCTTTTTGTTTCTGCGGCAAGTATACCATGCCGGGGGCTTTGCCGCAACGGGAAAATCACACCGCGTCCCGGCCCAGCCGCTCCCCCGCGAGGGCCATCTGGGCAGGGGTGGGGGTCCACTTCAGGTCGAACTCGATCTCCACAAAGCGGTCCGGGTAGCACAGCAGGTAGGTGTTCCAGGGGCCGGAGGTTCGGCTGGTCCACTGGTACGCCTCTGCCGCCCCCCAGGGAGCGGGGTCCGCCGGTTCGTAAAAATACCAGCTGCCCTCCGGCATGTCCCGGTTCCAGCGCTCCGCCCGGTCGTGGAGCAGGGAGCTTTTGCACAGGTCATAGAGGAAGGGGGCCTTCACCAGGGTGACGGTATACTCCAGGGAGGGCAGCTGCGTATAGCGCTCCGCCCCCCGCCGGGGGTGCTACTGCGCGGTGAACCGGGCCAGCAGAAGGGATTGGTCCGTGAGGCTTGCCCTGATATAGTCCTGGCGTTCCGCGCCCGTCAGCTCATCCACCGCCAGGGGCAGCCAGGCCGCGTCCGCATCCCGGGACAGCCAGCCCCGGCCATAGGCGTAAAAGGTGCCGAAGGTGATGCCCATCAGGATGGCCAGGGACAGGACGAGGCTGGCGGCGATGGAGACGGCGCGGTTCACCCCGGCGGGGGCTTTCAGGCGTTTGAGCAGCCCCCTGATGTTGAACACCAGCAAAAACACCGCCGGGATGTAGACGCAGAACATCAAAACCATCAGGGTGACCATCATCCGGCTGCCGGAGGAGAGGACGGACAGGATATAATAGGCCAGTCCTATGGTCAGGAGGACCAGGGAGGCGATCTGGAGCTTGCGGCGGCTGCGGGTTTGGCAGAACTCCCCCCGCTGGGCCGCCCGCACCGCCTTGCGGCGCCAGGAGAAGTAGCCGGCCCACTCCACCCCGAGCAGCGCGATGATAAGCACCCAGCACAGCCCGGTGAACAGGTTGGCGGCGCTGGCCAGCACGCCGATGGGGTCGCCCAGCAGCCGGGTGACAAACAGAGCCCCGTTGAGCACCGCCACCCCCAGCAGCAGCGCCTGGGAGGGCAGGACACCCCGTTTCATGGCGCGGTGGATGGCCTCCACCTCCACCGCCGGGTCGGTGTCGATGGGGATGGGGTCGGGCCGCTCATTGTAAAAGACCTGGAGCTGGGCGCTGGACGCCGCCAGCGTCCAGCCGGTATGGGCGCAGAACTCGTAAAAGGTCTGCTGCTCCTGGCTGGGCTCGGGGTCGAACTGGGAGGCCCTGGGGAAGTAGCACACGGAAAAGGCCAGCTGCCTGGGCTCGATTTTGTGGTAGGTCCACAGGAATGCCCCGATCTTCTCCAAAAGCCAGCCCCGCCCCGCCATCCGGGCCAGGTGGGCCTCCAACCCGGTGCGGTCATAGAAGGAAAACAGCTCCACGCGGCGTTTGGTCTCTTTCATTTCCCTCACTCCTCTCCAAAGGCCAGGCGGTAGTCCTCCGCCTGGGCGCGGATACGATTATACTCCCGGCGCAGGATATCCCGGCCGAAATCCGTCAGCAGGTAGCTGCGCCTGCGCCCCTCCACACGGGTCGCCCGGATCATCCCCGCCTGCGCAAACTGCTCCAGCAGGTTATAGAGCGTCCCGGAGCCCACGTTCACCCGCCCCTGGGTGATGGCGGGCACCTTGTCCAGGATGTCCATGCCATAACACTCCTCCCGCAGGCACAAAAGGATGTAGAACATCTGCTCCGTCAAGGTCTGAAATTTTGCGCGTGGCATGGGTCGCCTCCATTCTCGATATTCGAGTATTTTGCCCCTATTATATTCTCGAATATCGAGTTTGTCAATAGGCACAAGGAAAAACCTCCTGGGAGGGGCCGGGACGGCAGAAATTCACATTTTGTTTACGGTTACCCCATTGACTAGGACATTTCAGAGCGCTATCATAGAACTATTCAAAATCCCGGAACCCGGTCCCCGTAGGAGGTGAGCGCCCATGATCCGCCGCTATATGACCCGATTCATGACCGGGCGCTACGGGGGCGACCAGCTGAATTTGCTGCTCATCGCCCTGTACGTGATCCTCTATGTGGTGTTCCTGTTCACCAGGATGCTGGTTTTTGAGCTGCTGGCCCTGATCCTGGTGGTTGCCAGCCTGTACCGCTCCCTGTCCCGGAACCTGGAGCGCCGCCGGGCGGAGAACGCCAGGTTCCTTCAGGCCGTCCGGCCCGCGCTGCGCCGGTGGAGCACCTTCCGCGCCCGGGCCCACGACAGGGAGCACCGCTACTTCAAGTGCCCCAACTGCGGCCAGCAGATGCGGGTGCCCCGGGGAAAGGGGCGCATCACCGTCCACTGCCGCTCCTGCGGCGCGGTGTTTGAGGAGAAGAGCTGAGCGCGAGCTTAGGCGCGCCGGCCCGGATGGACTGGAGCGAGGGCGAGCGCAGGGCCGCAAAGCGGCCCGGAGACCAGCCCGAGCCGGAGGGAAGCCGGGCCGGAAAGCGCGCCCAAAGCGAGCGTGACAAAGAGCTGAGCGCGAGGATAGCCGCGCAGGGGAGCTTGGAGCGGAGTGAAGGCAAAAGCCCAGAGCCCGCAAGGCGGGATCGGGTTTTGCCTGAATCATAGCGAAAGCGCCCGAGCGTCCTGGCCGCTTCGCAGCGTGACAAAAAGCTGGGCGCGGAGAAGCGGACAGCGAGGGAGCTTGGAGCGGAGTGAGGGCAAAAGCCCAGAGCCCGCAAGGCGGGATCGGGTTTTGCCTGAATCATAGCGAAAGCGCCCGAGCGTCCTGGCCGCTTCGCAGCGTGACAAAAAGCTGGACGCCCCCCCAAAAAAACAAGAGCGCTCCCCGCCAAATAGGCGGGGAGCGCTTTTTCAGCCGTTGGCGGGCCGGTTGACCACCACGTTGTCCCGGCTCATCCGCTGGCGCGGCAGAAGGAAGTTGGGCATACCCCCGGCGGCGCAGGTCTGCTTGGCAATCAGCTCGGCGTAGGGGAAGAGCTGCTGGTAGCAGGCCACGTGGAAGTCCCGTTTGTCCTCGTCGGTGAGGGGGCCTGTCACCTCGAAAATCCCCGCCAGCTCCACCGACACGAAAAAACGGTGGTCGGGGCTGTCCGTCTTGTCCTTCACGCACTGGTAGAGCTTGGCCATGCAGCGGGTGTTGTCCCGGTTATAGTTCACGGAGAAGGAAAAATTGTTTTCCAGCTGGATCTGGCCCGGCGCGTCCAGCTTATTGAAAAATTGCAGGTCCTGGAGCTTGTAGGAGAGCATGGTAAGTTCCGCCATGGGAAATACCTCCATTGTTGGATTTTATCATAGTATACCACAAAATGGGCCGGGGACGCAAGGCGCGCATTGAAAGAAGGGGCGGGCTGTGGTAAGATAGGGCCAAACCAAGTGTGAGGTGAACCCACATGACCGATACCATCGCCGCCGCCGCCACCCCCATGGCCCCCTCCGCCATCGGCATACTCCGCCTATCCGGGCCGGGGGCCGTCCCCGCTGTGGACAAGGTGTTCACCCCCTTCCGCGGCGGGCCCATGTCCCAGCGGCCCGACCGGGCGCTGGTGTACGGCGCGCTGCGGGACAGGGACGGGGCGGTGATTGACCGCTGCCTTTGCACCGTCTCCCGGGCCCCCCGCAGCTACACCGGCGAGGACACGGCGGAGCTGCAGTGCCACGGCTCCCCCGCCGCCCTGGCCCTGGGGCTGGAGGCGCTTTTCAGCGCCGGGGCGCGGCAGGCCGGGCCGGGGGAGTTCACCCGGCGGGCGTTTTTGAACGGCAGGCTGGATCTGACCCGCACCGAGGCGGTGGCCGACCTGATCCACGCCGAGACCCCCGCCGCCGTCTATCAGGCGGCGGGCCAGCTGGGGGGGGCGCTGGCCCGGGCGGTGGACGGCGTTTACCGGGAGCTGGCCGACCTGTGTGCCCACTTCCACGCGGTACTGGACTACCCGGACGAGGACATTGAGCCCTTCGAGCGGGAGGAGCTGGCCGGGGCGCTGGGCCGGGCGGCGGCAAAGCTGGACACCTTGGCGGCCACCTACCGGCGGGGGCGGCTTTTGAACGAGGGGGCACCCTGCGCCATCGTGGGACGGCCCAACGCAGGCAAGTCCACCCTGTTCAACGCCCTGCTGGGCCGGGAGCGGGCCATTGTCACCGACATACCCGGCACCACCCGGGATACGGTGGAGGAGCGCTTGAGCTTCGGCGGCGTCCTTTTGCGGCTCATCGACACCGCGGGGCTGCGGGAGACGGGGGACGCGGTGGAGCGGCTGGGGGTGGAGCGCGCCCGCGCCGCCATGGAGGGGGCGGAGCTGATCCTGGCCGTCACCGACGGGTCGGCGGACTTTACGGCGGAGGACGCGGAGGTGCTGGAGCTGGCGTCTTCGTTGGGAAAGCCCTGGATCTGGGTGGTGAGCAAGCGGGATCTGACGGGGCCCTGCGCGTTGTGGAGCGCCGCGCAGCCGGAGAACGCCCCCGCCGCCATGGTTTCCCTGTCCGCCAAAACCGGCCAGGGGCTGACCGGGCTGGAGGAGGCGGTGGCGGCGCTGTTCCCCGCGCCGGAGAACGTGCAGGCCGGGGCCATGCTCACCAACGCAAGGCAGGCGGAGGCGGCGGGCCGGGCCCTTGGGGCGGTGCGCCGGGGGACGCAGGCCCTGGGGGCGGGTATGCCCCCCGACGCGGTGGTGGCCGACGTGGAGGAGGCCATGGCCGCCCTGGGCGAGCTGACGGGCCGGACAGTCCGTGAGGATGTGACGGCGCGGATTTTCGAGCGGTTCTGCGTGGGGAAATAGGGCGTGACAGCAGGGCCTTTTCCGTGTATAATGACAGAAAACAGGCAATAAGGAGGTGCCGCCATGCGCGCGGTGGTGACCCGGGTGAAAAACGCCCGTGTGGAGATTGACGGCAGGATAAACGGGGCCATTGACACGGGCTTGCTGGTGCTGCTGGGGGTGGGCCCGGAGGACACCCAGGCCAGCGCCGACAAGCTGGCCGATAAGGTGTGCGGCCTGCGCATTTTTGACGACGAGGACGGTAAGATGAACCTTAATCTGGCTGCCGTGGGGGGCGCGCTGCTGGTGGTGAGCCAGTTCACCCTGTACGCCGACACCTCCTCCCGCCGCCCGGGGTTCTCCCACGCGGCCAAGCCGGAGCTGGCCGTCCCCCTCTATGAGCGGTTTATGGCCGCCTGCCGGGAGAGGGGCTTCCGGGTGGAGCACGGGGAGTTCGGAGCCGAGATGCAGGTGTTCTCCCAAAACGACGGGCCCATCACCATATTGCTTGAGGTGTAGCGCCCTGCGGGACGCAAAAAAGCGGGGGCGCAGACGCGCCCCCGCAGGGATATCCGTTATGCGTACAGGTCGATGTACTCGCCCCGGCGCTGGGCCTCGTCCACCGTTCTGGTATAGACGGTGTGGGGGCAGCTTGGGGTGTGCCGGTGGTCTTTATCGCAGTGGGTGGTGACGGTGGTCAGCTCCTTCCCGCCCCGCCCCTGGCCGTCCAGGGCGGGGGCCCTGCCGCCGGAGGCCGCCGGATAGGCGCCCGCCTGCCGTCCGACTCCGTTTACCATGGGCGCTTCCCTCCTTCCTAATCATTGTAAAGTATACTCTTGCCGCCGCCAAATGTCAAGGGGCGGAGAAAGCGAGGCGCTATGCCCAATATTCAAGTACTGGACCCCCATGTGGCCGACCTCATCGCCGCCGGTGAGGTGGTGGAGCGCCCGGCCAGCGTGGTCAAGGAGCTGCTGGAAAACGCCATCGACGCCGGGGCGTCCGCCGTCACGGTGGAGATCGCCCACGGCGGCATGTCCCTCATCCGGGTGACCGATGACGGCTGCGGCATCCCGGCGGACCAGGCCCCCACCGCCTTCCTGCGCCACGCCACCTCCAAAATTTCCACCGAGCGGGACCTGGAGGCCATCGGCACCCTGGGCTTCCGGGGGGAGGCGCTGGCCGCCATCTCCGCCGTGTCCCGCGTGGAGCTGCTCACCCGCACCGGGGGGGAGGCGCTGGGCACGGCCCTCGCCGTGGAGGCGGGGGAGGTGGTGGGCCGGGAGGAGGCGGGCTGCCCCAAGGGGACGGCCATGACCGTGCGGGAGCTGTTTTACAACACCCCCGCCCGGCTGAAGTTCATGAAAAAGGATACGGCGGAGGGGGCCGCCGTGTTCGCGGTGGTGCAGCGCACCGCCCTGTCCCACCCGGAGCTGTCGGTGAAGTTCATCCGGGACGGGAAGCAGGAGCTGCTCACACCCGGAGACGGGCAGCTCAAAAGCGCCGTCTACGCCGTCATGGGCCGGGACATCGCCCTGGGCCTGCTCCCCGTAAAGGGCAGCGGGGAGGGGATGGACGTGGAGGGGTTCGCCTCCCTGCCCGCCTGCTGCCGGGGGAGCCGGGGCTACCAGCACTTTTTCGTCAACGGCCGGTATGTCAAGAGCCGGCTCATGACGGCGGCTGTGGAGGAGGCCTATAAGAACCAGAGGATGGTGGGCAAATTCCCCGGCTGCGTCATCCACCTCGCCGTCAGCCCCGCCCAGGTGGATGTGAACGTCCACCCCACCAAGACCGAGGTGAAGTTCCAGCGGGAACAGGCGGTGTTTGCCGCGGTGTACCACGCGGTGCTCTCCGCGCTGGACCGGGACCACACCCGGCCCCAGGCGGCCATACCGGGGGTGAAGCCGTCGGACACGGTGACACCCAACCAGGCCAGCCTGCCGCTGAACGACGGGGCGAAAACGCTGGCGGGGACGCAGTTCATGCCCGCCGCCCGGTTCAAGCCCCTGGGGGGCGCGGAGCCCGCCGTCCGGCCCCAGCCGCCCGCCCCGGCCAAACCGGCCCCCGCGCCCCAGGGGCGGGGGAAAGCGGACTCCCCCTTCCAGTGGGTGGAGCCCCTGCCGGAGGTGCGGGCGGAGCCCCGGGCCGGGGGAAAAGGCCCGCCCCCGGCAAAAGCGGAGCCGGGACGGCCCGCCCCAGCCCCAATCCGGGAGGAGCAGCCCGCCCGGGGGCCCGCTCCGGCGGAAAAAGGCGGCCCCGCGCCCATCCAGCCCGCTTCGGAGGAAAAAGCGTCCCCCGCCCCGGAGGAGGAGCCCTGGGTGGTCCGGGGGGAGCTGTTCCGCACCTATGTGGTGGTGGAGCAGGGGGACAAGGCGCTGCTCATCGACAAGCACGCCGCCCACGAGCGGGCCAACTTCGACCGGCTCAAGGCGGAGGATTACCAGCCCATGGTGCAGGAGCTGCTCACCCCCGTAACCCTCGCGCCCCCGCCGGAGGAGCTGGAGATTCTGCTGGGGCAGGGGGAGCTGCTGGCCCGGTTTGGCTTTGAGGTGGAGCAGTACGGCGGGAACGCCCTGGCGGTGCGCTCCGCGCCAGACTACCTGGACGCCGGGGATATTGAAGAGGCGTTGGGCGGGCTGGCCCGGCGGCTGAGGCTGGCCGGGGCGGCCGACCCCTCGTCCGCCCGGGACGAGCTGCTCCACACCATGGCATGCAAGGCGGCCATCAAGGGGGGCTGGCGCAGCGGCCGGGAGGAGCTGGAGGAGGTGGCCCGGCTGGTGATGAGCGGGGCGGTGAAGTACTGCCCCCACGGCAGGCCGGTGGCCATTGAGCTGACGAAAAAGCAGCTGGAAAAACAATTCCGGCGGGCATAGGAGCGCAGGATGGATGAAATGGCATACGAACCGCTGGGGGCGGGAAACTTTACAATACGTTCACTGGATCAATTTGTCCGCCGCCAGCATGTGAGGGAGTGCTGGCGGCGGGTGGGCGGGGCGCTGGAGCTGCGCCCGGTGGAGTATATCGAGGACTGGAGGCCGGAGGAGCGCCGGGATATGGCGGCGCAGGTGCTCCGCGCCGTGGAGGGCGGCGGCGCGGCCTTCGGGGCCTTTTCCGGCGGGGAGGTTGTGGGCTTCGCCGCCCTGGCCGGGGAGCGGTTGGGCAGCCGTGGGCAGTACGCTGACCTGGCGCTGTTCTATGTGTCGGAGCCGCACCGGGGGCGGGGCGTGGGCGGAGCGCTGTTCCGTCTGGCCTGCGCCGCAGCCCGGGAGGCGGGGGCGGAAAAGCTCTACATTTCCGCCCACTCGGCGGCGGAGGTGGTCGCCGCCTACCGGGCGCTGGGCTGCGTGGAGGCGGAGGAATCGGACGCCCATCACGCCGCCGCCGAACCTTGGGACGTGCAGATGGAACTGCGCCTATGACGGGGCGTCAGCCCCTTTGGCCGTTATACCAACTGTTTAAGGAGGCGCCGCCATGGCGTATCGACTTTCCCACATCAACGCAGCCGTGCGGCGCGACCCGGTAGGCTTCATGGCGGAGTGTGACCGGGGCTACCAGGACAAAATCGCCTGGGCCGCCGAGAAGATCTGCGGGAATATGAAGAAGAGCCCGGTGGTGCTGCTGTCCGGCCCCTCCGGCTCGGGCAAGACCACCACGGCGGAAAAGCTCAGCCAGGAGCTGGAGCGCCGGGGGGTGCGCGCCCACGCGGTGTCCATGGACGACTACTTCATGCGCCCTGACCGGGAGTGCACGCCCCGCACCCCCGGCGGGGCCATTGATTACGAGTCCCCGGAGATGATGGATCTGAAGCTGCTGGACGAACACTTTGCCAAGCTGACCCGGGGGGAGTGGATCCTGGTGCCCAAGTTCGAGTTTGCCCGGCAGATGCGCAACGACAGCCGGGGCAGGCCGCTGAAGCTGGGGCCGGACGAGGTGGCCATTTTCGAGGGAATCCATGCCCTGAACACCCAGCTCACCAGCCGCCACCCGGACGCCACCCGGCTGTACGTCTCCGCACGGAGCGACGTCAAGGGGGAGGACGGCAGGGTGATGTTCAAGCGCACCTGGCTGCGCCTTACCCGGCGGGCGGTGCGGGATTACAACTTCCGGGGCACCGACGTGGGGGGCACCCTGGACATGTGGGCCAACGTGCGCCGGGGTGAGAAACTGTACATCTCCCCCTACAAGGACACTGCCCACATCAAGTTCGACACCGCCCTGGCCTACGAGGTCCCGGTGATGGCCTGCTACGCCAGGCCCCTCATGGCGGCGGTGCCGGAGAAAAACCAGCGGCGTGGGGAGCTGCTGGAGCTGGTGGCCGCCCTGGACCGCTTCGAGACCATCGACCCTCAACTGGTTCTGCCCGGCTCCCTCCTCCACGAGTTCATCGGATGAGAAGGCAAACGCGCCCGCCCCAACCATATGGGGAGGGCGCGTTTTACAGCCTCTCCCGGAGCAGCGCCGCCATCTCCTCCGGGGATTCCTGCATCCCCCGGGCGGCCCACTCCGCGATCCAGCCGTAAATGCCGTTGGCCAGAAAGGCGGTGGCATAGGCGGCGTGGTTGGAGAACTCCGGCCTGGGTCCTACGTTGGACAGCAGCACCTCCTTGAACAGGTGGAACAGCCCCCGGCGGTAGAGCAGGCGGTAGAACGCCCCGTTGCGGACCATATAGGCGAACAGGCCGACGATGGCCTCCTGTTCGGACGCCGGCTCCCCGGACGGGACGCGCGCCCCCTCCCACCGCCGGTAGGTGGCGTTCATGTGCTCCCGCAGGATGTCCTCCTTCTCGTTGAAGCTGCGGTAGAAGGACACCCGGTGGACCCCCGCCGCGGCGGCAATCTCGCTGACGGAGATATCCCGCAGCTCCTTTTCCTCCAGCAGCTCCAGCAGGGCGGCGGTGAGCTGCCGCTTAACGTAGGTGTTTCGCTCCGCGTTATTCATGGCGCTACATTTGACCCCTTTTTGTAGCATTTTTCCGGTTTGCTTGACAGATTCCAATGCAAGTGTTACACTTGCCGCATCATGATGCTACACCTGCCGCGGCAAAAAGTCAAGAACTGATTGGGAAGGAATGGGCGCCATGACACTGACGCGAAAACGGCTCGTCATCTTGGCCGCGGTAATACTGGCGGGGGCGGCGCTGGGCCGCCTGGCGATGCGGGCGGCGCTGAACCTGCTGCTGGGCGGCACGCTGTTTGGGGGGAATTTCCTGTGAGCGGGGAAAAAACACGGAAGAGGGGACGGGTCATGTGGGGCTTTATCTATGCGGGGGCGTTCCTGGCGGCCTTTGCCGCGTCCGCCCTGTTCAAAATGACCTATGACCCCACCGGCGGGAAGTATACGGTCCAGTGGGACGGCACGGTGGGAACCATCCACACCGACCTGCCCTATGGGGAGGGCGAGGCCAACAGGTTCGACCTCTACCTCCCGGCGGATGCGGGCAGGGAGAGCTACGGCCTGGTGGTGTACCTCCATCCGGGCGGGTTCACCGGCGGCGACAAGAGCGGCGACGGGGAGATGCTCAAGTGGCTGTGCTCCAAGGGCTATGTGGCGGCGGGCATCAACTATACCCTGTTTGGCGAGGCCCACCCGGACGCCAACGTGTATACGCAGTCGGCGGAGATCCGGGACAGCATCCCCTTTGTGCTGGCAGAGGCGGAACGGCTGGGCTATCCCATCGACCGGATGGCGGCGGCGGGGGGCTCGGCGGGCCACACGCTGGCCATGCTGTACGCCTACCGGGACGCGGGTACGTCGCCTGTGCCGGTAAAGCTGGTATTCGGGGCGGTGGGGCCGTCCTGCTTCTACCTGGAGGACTGGATCAATATGGGGGCCGACCCCCATCATCCCAAGGCCGTGGATCCCAGTGGGGACTACAGCGGGATGGCGGGGCTGTTTTATGCCATGTCCGGGAAAGAAATCACGGCGGACATGCTGGCGGACGGCTCCTACCTGGACGCGGTGAAGGACATCTCCGCGGCCATGTGGGTGGATGAGAACAGTCCGCCCTCCGTCCACGCCTACGGGGCGTGGGACAGGGTGCAGGCGTTTGCCGCCTCCAGGCGGCTGGACGCGGCGCTCACCGGGCACGGCGTCCCCCACGAGTACCTTGTGTTTGAGCACTCCGGCCACGGGCTGCAAAACGACAACGCCATGTACGCCCTCTACATGGAAAAGGTGGAGGAGTACCTGGCGCGGTATCTGGGATGACAGGGGACGAAAAGGGGAGGCATGGCCGTCAGGCCATGCCTCCCTTGTGGTCTTTCGGGGTGTCAGCCCCCCAGGGGGGACGGGGTTGGGGCGGGTGCGGGGACCATCCCGGGGACCCGGGTGGCGCCGGGCCAGGGCACAAAGCACAAATTCATGTCCACGTCGGAGCCGATGCCCGCCACCTTGCCCTTGGAGGAGTACTGCCACATCTGGAAGTGGTAGCGGAAATCGGGGGCGTCGGCGTACTCGGCGTACCAGAAGGGGTACTGGGTGAGCTTGCTCAGGTCGAACTTCACATAGCCGCAGTAGTCGTTGAAGTAGAACATGGGCTGGTAGCCCGCCGCAGCCACCCGCTGGCAGAAGGCGTCCACGCAGTCGGTGATGATTCTGGCGTCCACCCCGTAGGCCCGGGATTTATTGCCCCCCAGGTACTCCCAGTCGCACACCACGGGATAGGTGATGTACTGCCGGTAGGGTTCCAGCTTGGAGATGAGCAGGTCGGCCTCCTCCACCGCCTCCTCCAGGGTGATGGCGTTGGAGAAGAAGTAGGCCCCCACGTCCAGCCCGGCGGCGATGGCCCCCTGCATGTTCTTGTCGAACCAGGAGTCCTCCAGCACCGCGCCGGAGCCGTCCTTGCCGTAGAGCCGGTTGCCCGCCCGGATGATGGCGAAGTCAATGTTGTCCGCCGCCACGGCGTTCCAGTCGATCTCCCCCTTGTGGCCGGACACGTCGATGCCCCGGGTGTAGTAGCCGCCGGTGTAGTCCAGCCGGCCCAGCTCGTTCTTGACGAACTGCTCCGGGGCGTAGGCGATGGGGGGGACCCCCTCCAGCCCGTCCAGCCAGTAGTTGCGGAAATAGAACATCCCCTCGTGGTAGTCCACGTTCATCATCCGCCACACCACGGCGGACAGCTCCTGCCGGGAGATGGGCCGGTCGGGGTAAAAATACCGCAGGCCGTCCGCCTCCACAGTGCCGTTCATAATACCCTTTTCAAACAGCTCCACCACGTAGCCGTCGGCGCAGTCGGTATAGGGGCTCTCCCCCGAGATGTCGGTGAGGTCCAGGGCGCGGGCGGCCATCCGGGCCACGTCCAGCCGGGCGGGGGCGGCGTCCAGGTACTCCTCCAAAAAGGCATAGACCAGACGGTTGTCCAGGGCCAGCTGGATGTAGGGGTAGGCCCAGTGCTTTTCCGGGTCCCGCTCCGGCTCCTCCACGCCCACGGCCAGCAGCAGCAGCTTGAAGACCTCCCCCCAGGTCACGTCGTTTTCCCCCTGGAAGGTGCCGTCGGGATAGCCGCCCACCACCCCCGCCTGGTGCAGGGCGGAGACGTAGGGATAGGCCCAGTGCTCCGGGTGCAGGTCGCTAAAGGGGGATACCTCGGCGGCCAGGGCGGTGGTGCTGGAGCTGAAGGCCAGCACAAGGGCCAGGAACAGGACTGCAATGCGTTTTTTCATGGGGTCTCCTTTCCTCCCGGGGGTGTTGGTGTCGTGCCTACCATTTTACATAATTCGACCCGATCTGACAAGCCCCGGGGAAAATTTAACAACTTCGAAAAATTTGCGCAACACCCCTTGACAGCGCCTCCCGGCTGTGGTATTCTCTGGACGACAAATAAAGTTGTCAAAACGACAAAAGAGCTTGTCAGAACGACAAAGAAAACTGTCAGGAGGAAATGACGATGCTTTGGAATGAACTGGGTGTGAGCGGGGGCACGGCGCTGATTGTGCTGTGCGCGCTGTACTTCGTGGTCAAGTGGGCGGTGCGCAACGGGATCCGGGAGGCCCATGAGCGCATGGCCGGGGAGAAGGGCTGGCTCCGGCGCGGCTGTGAAAAAATCCTCTCGGAGGAGAAGCCCTCTGAGCCGGGGAAGGCGTCCAACTGAGCGGGAGGCGCGGCCATGCTGAAAAACCGCTTGAAGGAGCGCCGGGCGGCGCTGGGCGTCAACCAGCAGGAGCTGGGGCGGCTGGCCGGGGTGTCCCGGCAGACCATCAGCCTCATCGAGCGGGGGGACTACTCCCCGTCGGTGACGCTGGCCCTCACCCTGGCGAAAATCTGCGGGGTGACGGTGGAGGACATTTTCAGTTTAGAGGGGGAGAACGATGAAAGACAATAACGACGCGGCCAGGCGGGAAAATAAAAAGGCCCTGCCCAAATTTGCCCTGATTATAACGCTGTCCCTTGTGGGGGGCGTAGCCTTGGGATTGGCCCTGGTCTTTTTGAGGGTGGAAAACCTGCGGGACGCCCTGGCCGCCGCCGGGGCGTGGTTTACCCGGTATGCGGCGGCCCCGCTGCTCGTCGCCCTGCCCCTGCTCGAGCTGGCAATCTGCCTGCCCATCTATTTCGGCGCGAAAAAGCAGCTTTCCGCCTGGGACGGGGAGGACGAGTCCGTCGGCAGCGAGATCGAGGCAAGGCTGGCCGTGTGCGTCTGGATCACCGGGCTGGCCCTGATCGCCAACCTGTTCCTGCTGGCGGCCATGACCGCCGACTTTGTGAACGACGCGGGGACGCCCCGGATGATGCCGGCCCAGATGTTTTTCAGCGGACTGGGCGCGTTTTTGGCCCATTTCGCGGTGTGTGTGGTACTCCAGCAGAAGCTGGTGGATCTGACCAAGACCCTCAACCCGGAAAAGCACGGCTCGGTGTACGACACCAAGTTCCAGAAGAAGTGGCTGGACAGCTGCGACGAGGCGGAGCGGGCGGTCATCGGCCAGTGCGCCTACAAGGCGTACCAGGCCGTGTCCCAGGCCTGCCTTGCGCTGTGGCTGGTGTTCCTCCTGGGCGGGATGTTTTTCGACTGGGGGTTCCTGCCCGTCCTGGCGGTTTGCGTCATCTGGGGCGTGGGCCAGTCGGTGTACTCCTACTGGTGCCTGAAGCTGGGCAGGCCCGGCGGAAAACTGTAGTGTGAAACGGGAGACCGGGGAGAACCACAAACAAGGAGGCTATGGCAATGCGAAACTGTCTCAGGTGCGGCGCCCAAATGCAGGAGGGCTGCACGGTGAAGGTGGAGGGCGCGGGCTACGGCGTGGTGCTGTCCACCCAGGAGAACAAGCTGTTCAGCGGGCGCATCGGAAAGCCCCGGGTGGCCGTCTGCCCGGCGTGCGGCGAGGTGTCCATCTATCTGGACGACGTGGGCAAGCTGAAAGAGGGAGCGTAAAACCGGCCGCCCCGCCAGATTTGGCGGGGCGGTTGATTTTTTTGCCGGAATCAGGTAGAATAGAAGCCCTATGAAACGAGAGAAGGTGGATGGCCCTTGACCCCGCTGCTGCTGCCCAACGAAATACTGTCCATGTCCGCCCAGGCCGCCCGGCTGCTGGTGGAGTCCGGCGACGGGGACGGGGCGCTTTTATACCTGGCCCTTCTGGAGTGCGGCGGGGACCAGTCCAAGGTCTCCGCCCGCCTGCGCTGGGAGGAGGCCCGCCTGCGCCCCGCCTGGGCGCGGCTGGGGGAACTGGGGCTGGTACGGCCCCGGCAGGACGCCCCTCCCCCGCCCCCTGCGCGGGATGACCGCCCCCCCGAGTACACCCGGGGGGACGTGGCCGCCGCCCTGGAGGGGGAATCGGAGTTCCAGGGGCTGTGCCGGGAGCTGGAGGGGATGCTGGGCCGGGTGTTCACCGACAGCGACCTGCGGTGCGCCTACACCATCTACGACCACCTGGGCCTGCCGCCGGAGGTAATCATACAGCTCACCGGCTGGGCCATCCGCCGGGAGCGGCGGGCAAAGAACAGCCCCGCCGCCTGTCCCCGGATGCCCGCCATCCAGCGCACCGCCTTCCAGTGGAAGCGGCTGGGGCTGGACACCCTGGAGCGGGCGGAGGACTACCTGCGCCGCCAGGAGGCGGTGGACGGCCGGGAATGGGCCATCCTCCAGGCCGTGGGGGTGACGGAGCGCCGCCCCGCGGTGGAAAAGGAGCGGGAGTACATCGCCGCCTGGGTGGATATGGGGGTGAGCGACGAGCTTATCCGCATGGCCTACGAGCGCACCGTCTACCAGAAAAAGGCCATGAACTGGCCGTACATGAACAAAATCCTGCTCTCCTGGCACCAGGCGGGGTATAAAACGCCCCAGCAGGTGGAGGAGGGGGACAAGCCCCCCCGGCGGCAGGCCGCCCCGGCCAAGGCCCAGCCCCGGGACTTCCAGCCCAGCCAAGAGCGTGTACGGAAAAATAATGAGTGGTTGAAACAGTTCCTAGAGGAACAGAAGAAAGGAGAGGGCTGACATGTCCTACGAGCCCACCGTTATGCGCCGCGCCCTGGCCCGGCTGGAGCGCCGCCGGGAGGGGCGGGAGCGCCGCCGCTACGACCTGGAGCGGGAGCTGTACGCCAGGGAACCCCGGCTGCGGGAGCTGGACGCCGCGCTGAGGTCGTCCATGGCCGACCTGGCGAGGCTGGCCACCGGGGGGACGCCGGTAGCCCCGGACGGCCCGGAGATTGCCGCCATCCGGGCCCGGAGCGAAGCCCTTCAGGAAGAGCGCGCCGCCCTGCTGGCGCGGCTGGGGCACGGGCCGGACGCCCTGGACAGCACCCCGGCCTGCCCCCTGTGCGGGGACACGGGGTGGACGGCCGGGGGCATGTGCGCCTGCCTGAAGGGGCTGTGCGCCCAGGAGCAGCTCCGTGCCCTCACCGCCTTGCTGAACCTTACCGATGAACAAGACTTTGCCCGCCTACGGTTAGATGTGTATCGCAATCAATGTATGATAGGGGAGGAATGCTCACCGCGGGAGCAGATGGAGGTGGTAGTTCAAACGTGCAAGGGCTATGCCCGGCAGTTCCCAAGCTATCCGCTGAAAAACCTGTTGCTGTCCGGGGGGACGGGGCTGGGCAAGACCTTTTTGTCCGGCTGCATCGCCCGGGAGGTGTCCCAGCGGGGGTACTCTGTGGTATACGACACCGCCATCCGCCTGTTTTCCGCCTTTGAGACCCGCCGCTTCACCCGGGACGCCGGAGAGGAGCGCCAGGCCCGGGACGACACCCGGCGTTATTTGGGCTGCGACCTGCTGATCCTGGACGATTTGGGCAGCGAGCTGACCACCCCCCTATCCCAGTCCTCGCTGTATGAGGTGGTGAACAGCCGCCTCCAGGCGGGGCGGCACACCATCATCTCCACCAACCTGTCCATGGACCACATCGCCCAGCGCTACACCCCCCAGCTGGCCTCCCGCATCGGCGGGCTGTACCAGGAGCTCACCTTCTACGGGGACGACCTGCGGCTCCGGCGGTGAAGTCTGCCGGGGCTTCCTCAAAGCCGCCCTTTGGCTTTGAGGGGGAAAGGGGTGGGGAAAGCGGAGCTTGCCCCGGCGATGCAACCGCCGGTTGCTAAAATTTCCAAGGGCGATTGGTTGCCTTTTTCCTGGGAAACCGTTAGAATAGGGCCCAGAAGGGAGGCGGCGCCGATGAGCTTGGCGGAAAAGATTTTAAAGCTGCGGACCGGGCAAAACCTGTCCCAGGGGGAGCTGGCAGACAGGCTGGAGGTGTCCCGGCAGTCGGTGAGCAAGTGGGAGACGGGCCAGTCGGTGCCCGAGCTGGACAAACTCATCCGGCTGGCCGACCTGTTCGGCGTGACGGTAGACCAGCTGGTGCGTGACGGGGAAGCGCCCGCCGGAGCGGCCCCTGAACGGGCGGACACCCCGGCGGCGGAGCCGGAGGCGAAGATCATCTACGTGGAGCGGCCCCGGAGGTGCCTCACCGCGGCCCAGATCCTGGGCGTGGTCTGCGCGGCGGGGGGCGCGGGGCTTTGCCTGATCTCGGCGGCCAGGGCCGATAACGAGACATTTCTCATAGGACTTGTGGTACTTATCGCGGGACTGCCCCTGCTGCTGGCAAAAAAGCACCCCTTCCTCGGGCTGGGCTGGCTGGCGTGGGCGCTGGGCTGGATGTTTTTGTGCACCCCGGCCATCATGGGCCCGGTAATCGGCGCGTGGCAGCCCTTTACGGGACTTGCGATGTCCTGGAGGTGGCTGATGGCGGACGGGGCGCTGGGGGGCAGCATCCTGCTGATGATCCTGCTGCTCCTGCTGGCCTACGGGGCGCTGAGCGCGCTCACCATCGCCCTGCCTGTCCTCACTGCCCGGCTGGCCTGGAGGGGCTGGAGGGCCCGGAGGGAGAAAACCGCATCATGAAAGCAAAGGAGCGCCCCCGCTTTCGCGGGGGCGCTCTTAGAAGCTGCACCAGTAGCCTCAATACCCTCCTTGCGGCCAAAACCGTCGCCGGCCGCGTTAAACAATCTTGAAATACATAAAGTATTTCTGCGATTTTTTGCCTTGCCAGCAGCGGTTTTGGTTCGCAATTCTGAATACTTCGGCTATTGGTATAGCTTCTTATGTCCGTCAAAGCCGGCGGTAGCGTTGGAGAATGATGTCCATCTGGGTGCGGCTGACATAGTGCGCGGGCAAAAGGGCGTTCTCCGAGGCGCCCTGGATGAGGCCGGCCCCCACCGCCCAGCGCATGGCGTCCCGGGCGGCGGTATGCACCCCCGCCCCGTCGGAAAAGCGGGCCAGGCTGCCGGAGGGCCGGATGGCGCGGCCCAGATACTCCGTCTCATAACGGTACAGCATGGTTACCAGCTCCTGCCGGGTGATGGGGGCGGAGGGGTCAAAGTCCTGGCCCGCCACGCCGTCCAGCAGGCGGTGGCCTGCGGCCCAGTCTACCGCCTGGGCGTCGCTGACGGGCCCGCCCTCGCCGGACAGCGTATACAGGGCCTGGGCCATGAGGGCGCAGGACACCGACTGGGCCGCGGGGAGCGGCTCGGGCCGGGGGGCGGTTTCCCCCTGGCCGGAGAGAAGGGCGTGCCAGGGGTTGTCCTCCCGGGGGTCGGTGGGGTCCCAGCCGTTGGCCGCCTCCTCGGAGATGTGGGGCACCAGCTTGTCCGGCTTGCCCAGGGGGCCGGGGTCGCCGCCGTCATAGATGGTGACCTTGGTGCCCCGAGCGCAGTTGTCGTAAATCCACTTGGCGTCCGCCGTCTGGAGCCGGACGCAGCCCAAGGAAGCCGGGGCCCCCAGGCCGTTATACTCCTCCGTCATCAGGGTGGAGGGGTCTTTTTCGGTGTAGCATACCGAGTGGAACAGGATATTCCCCTTGATCTGGGTACAGTATTGGCCGTAGGAGCCGTCGAACATGTGCACCCAGGTCCACCGCCCGCCGATGGTAAAGGTGCCGGTGGGGGTGGCATGGCCCTCGCGCCCGGTGGAGCACACCATGGCCTTCACGGGGACGGTGTACCCGCCGTCCTCGTCCAGCCCGTAGACGGTGACGGTGCTCTGGGCTCGGTTGACCATGATGGAATAGGGCTTGCCGCTGCCGGCCGGGGGCTGGGCGGCCCAGGCGGTATGTACGCCGGAACACAGCAGCAGCCCGGCGGAGAGCAGGGCCAGAAAGAGGCTGAGGGTTCGTTTCAAGGGGATACCTCCTACCATATCTTGTGTATAATGAAATGGCCTCCACAAGGAAGCCATTTCATTATATATGCTGTTGGGAGAAAATGCAAGGGAAATTGGGGCTATACGTCTTTGGCCCCGTAGAAATGCCGGGACAGCAGGAAGGACAGGGCCAGCAGCACCAGCCCCGAAACCACCGCCACGGCGGGGACGGCGGCCACCTGCTCCATGGTGGGCGTGCCCAGGGACTGGAGCCAGTCCAGGCCCCCCAGGGGGATCAGGAAAATCACCACCAGCAGGGCAATGATACCCATGACGCCGAACAGCATCATCCGGGCCCGCTCCGAGCCGAATTTGTACAGCAGGGGCAGCATCATGGCGTTGATTACCGTGGCAAACACCACGAAGACGGCGCTGGTGAGCAGGTACTCCCCCAGGCTCTCCTCCATGCGGCCCGCCAGGTTCATGGCCACCCCCATGGCGATGGTGAGGGCCCCGGCCATGGCCACCAGGATCAGCACCACCAGATACCGGGACGCCACGGTCCTGGTGCGGCCTATGGGCAGGGACAGGCCGTAGGTGTCCCAATTACACTGCTTGTCGTAAGCGAACACGTTCATGGGCAGCATGGACACCATCACCATCATGAAGCCGCTCACAAAGGACGCCTGCCAGAATCCGGAGAAGGCCACCGCCGCGTAGATTGCCAGGATCATCAGATAGCTGCGCAGGGTTTTGCGCAGAATAAGGAAATCCTTCAAAATCAGGCCGGTCATGCTTGCTCCCCCTTTACCACGAATACCATCAGCTCGTCCAGCGTCACCGGCTCCACCGCCAGCCGGGGGTAGAGCCGCTTGAAGTCCCCCTTGCGGCGGATAAGGGCCTCGGTGGAATACTGGCTCTTCCGGGCGGCCACCAGATAGCCCCGGTCCACCTGGTCCAGCTCCTCCCTGGCGCACACCAGCCGCCCGTAGCTCTCCAGCAATCTATCCTTTTCGTCGCACAGCAGCAGCTTTCCCTGGTGGAGATAGGCGATGTAGTCCGCCACCTTCTCCAGATCCGATGTGATGTGGCTGGAGATGAGGATGGCGTGGTCGTCGTCGGAGACAAAGTTCAAGAACTCGTCCAGAATTTCCTCCCGCACCACCGGGTCCAGCCCCGCCGTGGCCTCGTCCAGCAGCAGGAGCTTGGGCCGGTGGGCCAGCGCCGCCGCCAGGGACAGCTTCATGCGCATGCCCCGGGAAAGCTCCTTGATGTTTTTGCTCCCGGCCAGGCCGAACTTGTCCAGGTAATCCCGGAACAGCCCCCGGTCCCAGCCCTTGAACACCCGGCGCAGCACGCTGTCCACATCCTTCACCCGCAGGTATTCGGAGAAGAAGCAGTCGTCCAGCACGATGCCGATGTCCTCTTTCGCGCGGTCCGGGTCCGTCCCCAGCAGGGACGCCTCCCCGGCGGTGGGCCGGGTGACGCCCAGCATGGACTTGATGAGGGTGGTCTTGCCCGCCCCGTTCTCCCCGATGAGGCCCATGATGGACCCGCCGGGCACCTTCAGGTCGATGGGCCCCAGGGTGAAGGTCTTGTACTCCTTGACAAGCCCCTTGATTTCAATACAATTTGTCATAACTACTCCTCACTATACAGCGTGTTTAGCATTTCGGACAGCTCGTCCAGCCCCACGGCCCCCGCCCTGGCGGCGTCCACCGCCTGGGACAGGTGCTCCTCAATCTGGCACAGCACGGCCTCCCGGCGGGTCTCCCGGTTCTGGGCGGCCACGAAGCAGCCCTTGCCGGGGACGGTGGTGAGAAAGCCCTCCCGCTCCAATTCCTCATAGGCCCGTTTGGTGGTAATGACGGAGATGCGCAGATCCCGGGCCAGCAGCCGCATGGAGGGCAGGGCCGCGCCCTCGGGAAGCCCGCCTGAAAGGATGAGCCCCTTCAGCTGGCGCACGATCTGCTCATAGATCGGCACGCCGGAGGAATTGCTGATGATGATGTCCATGGTGCACCTCATTGATATTTTGTATATATACGATATACACAGTATAGACGCTATACACGGACTTGTCAAGAGGGGGAAGCAAAAAATTTTGGGGAAATAAAAACCAGCCGCCTCCACAGGAAGCGGCTGGTGATTCGCGGCATTCAAAAAAGGACAAACGGTCCGCCCACCCAGGCGCGGGATGTGGATCGCACCCGGCGGGGAGTTTACCGGTGCTTGCCCATGAAGAACAGCGCCACGCACCCCGGCCCGGTATGGGCCCCGATCACCGGCCCGATGGAGTTGATGATGATCTCCTTCACACCGTAGCGGGTTTTGATCTCGTCGGCCACAAACTGCGCGTCCTCCAGGCAGTCGCTGTTGCTGATGAACATGGTCTGGGAGGCGGGGTCGTCGGCCAGCTCCCCCACCTTGTCCACCAGGGCGGTGAGGGACGCCTTGCGGCCCCTGGCCTTGGCCACGTTGATGAGGTGGCCCTCGTCGTCCACGTGGAGGACGGGCTTGATCTGGAGCATGGTGCCCACCACGGCGGTGGCGGCGGACACCCGTCCGCCCTTCTTCAAAAAGAACAGGTCGTTGACGGTGAACCAGTGGCACTGGCGCAGCTTGTTTTCCTCCGCCCAGTCCCGGACCTCCTCGATGGTCTTGCCCTGCCGGCGGAGCTTGGCGGCCTGGTACACCAGCATCCCCTGGCCCAGGGAGGCGCACAGGGTGTCCACCACGTAAATTTTGCGCTGGGGATACTGCTCGCTCAGCTCCTGGGCGGCAATCTGGAACGCGCCGCAGGTGCTGGACAGCCCGGAGGAGAAGGCCAGCACCAGCGCGTCCTTCCCCTGCTGGAGGGCCGCCTCCTTAATTGCCTGGGCCGCCTCCTCCACATTGACGGCGTTGGTGGTGGCCATGAGGCCCTCCTTTTCCTTGTTATAGAAGGTGTCGGGGGACATGTCCCGGTTATCCGGCCAGTTCCGATAGGTCTTGCCGTCCATGATGAAGGCCAGGGGGAGTATGGTCAGTTCCAGCTCCTTCACCAGGCTGTCGGGCAGGTCGCAGGACGAATCGGTGATGATAATATAGTCGTTCATGGTCAAATTCCTCCAAAATTCAAATATCATGAGACCGGCCGGAGCCGGAGATCATTTCTTCTTTTTGAGCAGGTCCCCGTGCCCCGTGCGCTGGGCCAGGATGGCCAGGGCCCGGTGGCAGGCCAGCCCGCTGGCATAGCTGCGCATAGCCAGCTCAAGCACCAGCTTGGGCAGGTCTTGGTCGGCGGTGTCCTCGTCAATGCCGGCGGCGGCGTCCGTCATGGCCTGGTCCAGGTACTGGCAGAAGTACTCGTACTGCCGCTGGGGCGCCCGCAGCTCCCGGCCCACGGTGGTGAGCACCTTCATCTCCCGCACGCTCATCACCTGCTTCAGGGCGGTGATGGCGGTGAGGTAGGCCAGATGCTCCTGGCCGTATTTTTTGCCGTTGGCCCGCTCCACCAGGCCGTCCTTGATATAGTTGTTAATCATGGCGGAGGTAAGGGCGTCGCCCTCCCCCATGCTCACCATCTGCCGGGCCAGATAGCCCACCACCTGGTCCATATACAGCGGGATGTCGGGCAGGTCGTCCCAGCCGGCGGGGCGCTGCTGGGTGAGCTGCTGCTTCAGTTCGGCCAACTCCTCCATGGGGGTTCCTCCAATCCGTATCGGGCCCGTCCAATCTAGTACAGGGAATTATATCACATCATTTTATGGACGTAAAGGGGGGAAGCAAAAAAACAGCGCCGGGCAAAAGGGCCCCGGCTGCGCCCGGGCTTGATTGGCAGGCAATGGTGCAGGTCTTGCCAGTCCGTGGTAAAATAGCGGCATCCAAAAAGACAGGGGGCTATCATATTTATGAACGGACGCAGGATAGCGGGCGCGCATCTGAAAGACTACAGGGGCCATCTTATGGAGGACGAGCGCAGTGCGGCTACCATCGAAAAGTACCTGCACAATGTGCGGGAATTCTCTTGCTGGCTCAGGGGGGGCGGCGTGACGAAGCAGGCGGTAATCGGCTGGAAGGGGGAACTGATGTCAAAGAACCTGACCCCGGCCACGGTGAACGCCAAGCTGTGCGCGGTCAATAATTTCCTTCGGTTTATGAAATGGGACGACTGCCGCGTGAAGCTGCTCCGGATCCAGCGGCGGGTGTTCCGGGAGCAGGAGCGGTCCCTGACGAAGGAAGAATACCTGCGCCTGCTGAAAACTGCCCACAGCCAGGGAAAGGCCAGGCTGGGGCTGCTGATGGAGGCCATCTGCTCCACGGGGATCCGGGTGGGCGAGGTGCGCTGCCTCACCGTGGAGGCTGCCCGGGCCGGAAAGGCGGTTATCAGCCTGAAGGGGAAGGTGCGGGTGATTCTGCTGCCGGGGAAGCTGTGCCGCAAACTGAACAAATACGCTGAAAAACAAAAAATCGCCTCTGGCGAGATTTTTCTCACCAAAGACGGCGCCAGCCTGTCCAGAAAGCAAATCTGGAGGGAGATGAAGGGCCTGTGCGCGGCGGCGGGGGTGGAAGCGTCCAAGGTGTTTCCCCACAACCTGCGCCATCTGTTTGCCACGGTTTTTTACCGGGTGTGCCGGGACATTGTAAAGCTGGCGGACGTGCTGGGCCACAGTTCCATTGAGACCACCCGGATCTACCTGCGCTCCACCGGCCTGGAGCACACGCGGGATCTGGAACGGCTGCAATTGCTTATGTAGGTAGACGGAATAAACAGTATGGGACGGACCCTCGAAAACCGGGCAATTTCCAGCCAAAACCAGATAGACGGAATAAACATTCCAGTCCAAAATATAAGCGCACTCCAATGTCGATTAGGATTATAGCATAGGCCGTAAGCAAATGCAAGAACCTTTATCCCCCATATTTTTCCTGTTTGGTGCAAAAAGCATGAAAAATAAGGACTGCAAAAGCAGATTTTTTGCGGTCCTGTTTTCCGTGCTTTTTTTGATTTTATTTCCGCATTTGGAGAATAAAAATTCCCCGGTTTTTAAGAAGGCTGTCCCATACTGTTTATTCCGTCGTGTATATCTGCCGCATTCGGGCGGACCGGGAAGAGCCCCTGCGGGGCTTGCTGGGAAATACATAGGGGAGTGTCTGGAAAGGAGGGGGCCGTCTGGGACAGGGATGCCAGCCGTTTTCTATTTTTTGAAGGGAGCGATCCCGCTTTTCTGCCACAGGGGGAATCTCGTTCCGGCTTTTTGCGGTTCCGCTTGGGCCGTGGTTGAGAATGCCAATAAAAATGTAGGAGATGAATAAAATGAATATACTGTTGGTGGGCGGACCCAGCCAGCTCATGGATACCATGGTCGATACCGTGAATAAAAACGGCCACAAATCCTATGTGCTTATGGAGGGGGGGAAGGATTCCTCCGCCTATAGGCGCGCTTTTGAAAAATACAGTTTTTCCTATCAGGATGAGAGCATAAAGGACGTCATGCAGGGGATCAACCCGGATGCCGTGCTGTTTATGGGCGCCCAGGATACCAGCTTCGCATGGGAGGAAAAGGGAAGCCGGGAGCTGTCCCGCTATACGGCGTCCATCGCGAATATAATTTCTGTGTACGCCTCGTCCGCCAACGGCCGTTTTATCTACCTCTCCTCTGATGAAATTTACGGGAGCAGCGGGAACGCCTGCCCCGGCGGCCTGGGGGAGGACGCGGCGCCTGCGCCGGACGGTTACCGGGCGATGGCCGTTATGCAGGGGGAGGGAATCTGCGAAAACTGCCGGAAAACCCAGGGAAAGGACATTGTGGTACTGAGGCTTGACCACCTTTACGGTATGCCGCGAAAGGGGCAGAGGGAAGGGGATATCTGCTTCACCAAGTGCCTGGAGGCGTTAAAGACAGGGACCATTTCCGCCTCCGGCAAGGACATCTTTTCCATGCTGCACGTAAAGGACGCGGCGGCGTTTATCTATGCCGTGATGACCGCCGGGAGCCATGCGTACAGCGAATACCACCTGTCTTCCATGGAGGAACTGAGCGAGCTGGAGCTGGCGCGGATCATCGCCGGGGAAGCGGGCGTCCCCGTTGAGGTGCTGGAGCAGGAGGCCGGCCGGGACAGGCGGCGGGTGCTGGACGCCGGCAGGTTTACCGGGGAGTTCGGGCTCAGCGCCGTCACGGGCTACCGGGAGGAAATAAGGGAGATTATCCGCTTTATGGAACGCGGAAAAAGCTCCTACATAGATCCCGGGGAGCCGGGCGGCGGCAATAAAAAGAGCCTGGGCGCGGTGGTTAGAAGCATATTCCCCTTTGTGGAAAACGTGATCTGCTGTGTGCTTTTCGGCTTTTTGAGCAGCCAGGTGGCGGGCAGCCGGTATTTTGGAAGGCTGGACTTCTTCCTGCTGTATGTGCTGCTGTTCGCGCTGATGCACGGGCAGCAGCAGGCGATTTTGTCGGCCCTGCTGGCGGTGCTGGGGTACTTCTTCCAGCAGACCTCGGGACGCAGCGGGTTTGAGGTGCTGCTGGATTACAATACCTACGTGTGGACAGCCCAGCTCTTTATCGTGGGTATGGCGGTGGGCATCATGAGGGACCGTATGCACCACATCCGGGAGGAACAGAGGGAGGAGATCCTGTTCCTGCAAAAGCGCGTGAAGAACATCGAGGAGATTAACGACAGCAACGTGAGGATGAAGCAGGGCTTTGAGACGGAGCTGGTAAACCAGCGGGAGAGCCTCGGCCGGATTTACGAGCTGACCTCCCGGCTGGAAAAGTACGCGCCGGAGGAGGTCCTGTTCTACGCGGCCGAGGTTTTGGAGGAGCTGATGGACAGCCGGGAGGTGGCCGTCTACCTTGTAGCCAACCAGGGATACGCGCGGCTTTTCTCCGCCACATCCGCCCAGGCCAGGCAGCTGGGGGACTCTTACGCCTACGCCGGCTCGGGGGAGCTGTATGAGACGCTGAAGGAGCGCAGGGTCTTTATCAACCACAACATGGACAAAACGCTTCCCATGATGGCCAGCGCCGTCTTTGTGCAGGACGAAATGCAGTTCATATTCATGGTGTGGGGGATCCCCTGGCAGCGCATGAACCTGGCCGAGGCGAACCGGCTTATGATTGCGGGCGCGCTGATTCAGAACTCGGTCGTCCGGGCCAGGCGCTATCTGGAGGCGCTGAAGGAACAGCGCTACCTGGAGGGGACAAACACCTTGCAGCCGGAGGCGTTCGGCGCGCTGGTGAATGCGTTTATGGACGCCGGGAACCGGGGGCTTACGGAGTGCGTGCTGCTGGAGGTGCGGGCCGGCGAGGAAACTTACGCGAAAGCGGGCCGCGACCTAGGGAAGGCCGTGCGGCAGACGGATTACATTGGGATGCTGGACGATGGGAAGCTGTATGTGCTGCTGGCCAATACAAATGAGGAAAAATCCGAAGACGTGAGAAGGCGTATCCGCGGGATCGGCTATGAGACCTGTCTGAGGAAGGTGCGGTAGTTATGGGACTGGCAAAAGGAGAGCTTATCGTCTTAATACTGCTGGTTATAAATGCTGTGGGCGCTGGGTGCTGCCTGATCTGGGGCAAGGCGAGGGGCGCGAAGCAGTGCTGGGCCAGATTTGGGGTCATGATGCTCTGCCCGGTTGTCGGGGCTGCGTTTTATCTCCTGTCATGGCTGCTGTGCAAAGCGGCGCCGGGGATGGAGATTGATTTGAAGGATGTGGTCTTTGGCAAGGAGCGGGTTAAAACGCAGCTGAAAGCGGATGAGAACCGGGAGAAAAACATCCTCCCGCTGGATGAGGCCGTCCTGGTGGACGACCATAAAAACCAGCGCCTGGCGATGATGAACGTGATTAAGGGGGACATCAGCGAATCGCTGGCGGCGGTTTCCACGGCGCTTGGCGCGAAGGACTCCGAGACCGCGCACTACGCCGCGTCCGCCCTGAGCAGCATTTTGAACGATTTCCGCATCACCGTCAGCAAAATGCTGCGAAAGCTGGAGGAGGAGCCCCCGGAGGAAACCGGGGCGGAGGAGGAGCTGCTGGATTATATGGACGGGGTCCTGCGCCAGCAGGTTTTCTCCGACCTGGAGCAGAACCGCTTTGTCCATATCATGGAGCGCGCCGCGGAGGAGCTTTATCAGAAAAACGCGTCCAGGCTCACGCCCGGACGCTATGAGAGCGTCTGCCTGCGGCTGCTGGAGGTCCGGGATACGGAGCCGGCCGAAAAATGGTGCGGCCGCCTGGCGCGGCAGTACCCGGACCAGCTCCCCGCCTATACCTGCAGGCTGAAGCTGTATTTCACCCTGATGCGGAGGGACGAGTTTTTCCAGACCATGGATGAGCTGAAGAAATCGAACGTTGTGGTAAACAGCGAGACGCTGGAGATCATCCGGATCTTCAGCCGTGGGAGGGTGTCATGATATCACGGTGGAACTATTTTTCAATCACCATAGTGATGGGCGTTGTGCTGCTGATGTTCCAGATGACCAACGTGATGCTGGAGCGCTGGAACCACTATGAGGAAAACAGCTTTGTCCGGAATCTGGAGGAGCTGCCCAAGGAGTCGGATATGTATGCGCTGGACGAGGACAGCCCGGACAGCTCCCGGGGGATGGTCGTGTATATCGGGAGCAGGGACGCGTCCGCCTTTGAGGTTACGCGGCAGTGGGCTGTCTACACAAAGCAGAACTTCATGGGCTGCGAGACGCTGGAGGACTACCGGGAGAGCGCGGGGGCCCTGGCCGCATACCCGGAGAGAACGGTGAGCGTCCATTCCGAGGACATTGACTGGGGGGACGAGGCGGCGTGGAGCTGCCTGGAGGCAGGCGCCGGCAAGGGCGGCAGGCTGGTTTTCTGCGGCCTCCCGGAGGCGGAGCTTATCAGAAAAAGCGCGGGACTGCGCGGGCTTTTTGGGATTTCCCAGGTGCGGGCGGCAGAGACCACCGTGGAGGGCCTTCGCCTGGAGGATGGATTCCTGCTGGGCGGCGGGGCGGAGTACTGGAGCATAGACGAGGAGGAAAACGAACGGCGCCAGGACATGGAGCTGACCTTTCCCTGGTATGTGCTCGCGGAGGATGCGCAAGCCTATATGCGGGGGATCCTGGAGGATGAAAGCCTTGAGGCGGAGGAGCTGCCCGCCGTGATCTGGCGGACCCCGGCAAAAGAACCGCACACCTATGTGGTAAACGGCGATTATATGGAGGGGGCCTGCGGCCTGGGGCTTTTGTCCGCCATCTGGGCGGATGGAAAGGATTGCGAGATCTATCCGGTGGTCAACGCCCAGAACCTGGTGGCCGTCAACTACCCCGGGCTGGCCCGGGAGAACGAGGCGGAAATCCAGGGCCTTTACGGCCAGGGCCTTGACCGGCTGTTCCGCGACAGGGTATGGCCTGTGTTCATCGCCGCGTACAGGCAGAACGCGCTGGGCCTGACCTGTATGCTGGCGCCGCAGTATGATTACGAGGATGAAAACCTCCCGGAGCAGGAGCAGCTTTTATATTACATGAAGCGGCTGAACGAGGAGAGCGCGGAGGTGGGGCTGTCGGGCGGCCGCATTTCCGATACGCCCCTGGAGCAGAAGCTGCTGGAGGACCGGTGGTTTATGGAGGGGACCCTGCCGGATTACCGCTTTACCTCCTTCTACAGCACGCAGGGACATACCCTGGAGGTGGAATTGCAGGACAGGCTGCTGGAGTCGGTGCGGACGGTCGTCTCCCAATACGGCGGGGAGCTGGATGTCTTTGGGTATTTGAATGAGAATGTGACCAGGCAGGCGCTGCTGGCCGACGGCGTCCACTATACCTACGGCCAGGATTTCCTGGCGAAATGTGTGGAGACGGCTTTGGGCTATACCAGCGTCATGGTGGACATGGAGTGGATTGCGTACCCGGACAGCGGCGACGCGCTGAATGAGATGAGCTCTAATTTGGGTTGGAACCTGCAAAATTACTTTAAAGGCTATGAGAATTTTGAAGGGACCACCGTGTCGGAAAGCGACGAGCGGATCCGCGCATTCCTCGCGCTGGATTACGGCAAGCGGATTGATGGGAACACAGTTTACCTGGAGCTTGAAAATCCGGGTTCCCCGGCCTGGTTTGTCCTGAGGGGGGAGGGGAAACGGATCCGCGCGGTAGAGGGCGGCCAGTGGACCTTGCTGGAGGATGGCGCGTACCTCATCGAGGCGACGGAGGAAAACGTGGTAATCACGCTGCAAAACAGTACGCGGGGGTAACAAAGGGCCTTGCGGCAACGGCGGAAAAAGGAAGTGACAAGATGAAAATATGTATAGTTGCGGAAGGCAGCTACCCATATGTTGTCGGGGGCGTATCCACCTGGACGCACCAGCTGATACGGTCCTTTCCGGAGCATGAGTTTGTAATCGTCAGCATTCTGGCGGAGCGCTCCCAGCGGGGAAAGTTCCAGTATGAGCTTCCCGGGAATGTGTGGGAGGTGCATGAGGTTTACTTGAACGACGCGGACTGGAGGAGCAGAAAGCACGGGAGGATCCGGCTGGACAAAAAGGAGTACCAGGCGCTGCGCAGCCTGGTGCTAAACCGGGAAGTGGAGTGGGAAGTGATTTTCCGGCTGTTCCAGGAAAAGATATCCTCGGTCAATGACATCCTGATGGGTGCGGACTTTTTGAAGATTATCACGGAATATTACCAGAGCTACTACAGCCAGCTCGTTTTCACCGATTTCCTGTGGATGATGCGCTCCATCTACCTGCCCATGTTCTTTACGCTGCAAATGGGGCTTCCCCGGGCGGATGTGTACCACTGCGTCTGCACCGGCTACGCAGGTGTGCTGGGGAGCATAGGCAAGTACCTCCACGGCGGCAGGATGCTGGTTTCCGAGCACGGTATTTATACCCGGGAGCGGGAAGAGGAGCTGATTAAGGCCAAGTGGGTGCAGGGCATTTTTAAAAACATATGGATTGAGCAGTTCCGGAAGATGTCGGGCCTTGCCTATGAAAAGGCGGACGTGGTGGTAAGCCTCTTCGAACACGCCAGGGGGCTTCAGATTGAGGAGGGCTGCCCGGAGGAAAAGACAAGGGTGATACCAAACGGAATAGACGTGGGGCGGTTTGAAGCCCTGCCGGGGAAGGGGGAGGAGGACGCCGGATGGGTTAATGTGGGGGCGGTTGTGCGCGTCGCGCCGGTAAAGGATATCATGACCATGATCCAGGCCTTCCGCTTTGCCAAGGAGCGCAACCCCGCCCTGCGCCTGTACGTCATGGGGCCCTGGGAGGAGGACGAGGACTACGCGAAGGAGTGCTTTGAGCTGGTTCGGGTCATGAGTGTTCCGGACATTGAATTCACCGGCAAGGTTGATGTGCGGGAGTACTATGGAAGGATGGACGTAATGCTCCTGACCAGCATCAGCGAGGGGCAGCCGCTGGCCGTTATGGAGAGCTTTGCCGCCGGCAAGCCTGTGGTCGCCACGGATGTGGGGGACTGCAGGGGGTTGATCCTTGGGGAATCCGACGGCTTTGGCGAGGCTGGAATTGTGGTCCCCGTCATGGATGTGGCCGGGATTTCCGCAGCGCTGCTGCGCTTGGCGGACGACGGGGCCGAGCGGGCCCGCATGGGCGAAAACGGCTACAGACGGGTCACTTCCCTGTACCGGGCGGAGAGCATGTACGATGCTTACCGGGCGCTGTACCAGGAGCTTGGGCAAAGCGGCCCGGAGCAGAAACAAAAGGAGGGGGAGCAGGCATGGCGGGAGTTGGCGTTAAATTAAAACGCATCTACGAAAAAAAGTCGATTGCGGCAAACGTCTTGGGAATCGGCTACAGCGTTATCATCACCGTAGCGCCCGTGCTTTTTATCGTGGCGTCGGTTTGGGTGATGGAAAACGCGCTGGGCTTCGCTGACGAGAGCTATCTGACGAGGGATCTGTTTTCCAGTGTGATATTGTACATCTTCATCTTTTCCCTGCTGGCGGTCCACCTGCTGTTCAGCCCGGTGCTCTCCCGCTTTGTACAGGACGCCATTTTTGAAGAGCGGTATGGGGATGTGATGCCCTGCTATCAGGTTGGGCTGCTGCTGACCCTGCTGTTCGGCTGCATCCCGGGGGCCGTGTTCTCCCTGTGGGTGCATTTTGCCGGCGGCGTGGAGGCCGGTTTCGTGTTTCTCGGCTATTGCGGCTATACGGCTATGATTTTTGTGCTGTATTCCATGGTTTATCTCTCGGTTTGCAAGGACTATGAAAGGATATCCCTGTTTTTCCTGATCGGCATGGCGGCGGCCTGCCTGTGTGCCCTGCTCTTGCGTTACGGGCTGCATGTGGAGGTGACCTACAGCCTGCTCTCGGCTCTGGCCGTTGGTTTTTTGCTGATCGGAATTCTGGAATACACGGCGCTCAAAAATTATTTCCCGGAAAACAGCGGGCAGTATAAGCTGGTGTTTGTTTACTGCAAAAAATGGTGGAAGCTGATGGCTTCAAATTTCTTCTATGTGCTGGGGCTTTACATCCACAATTTTGTGTTTTGGTCCCATGAGACCAGGTCGGTGGTGGCGAAGAGCTTTATCTGCAACCAGAACTACGATATGGCCACCTATATTGCCATATTCACGAATATTTCCACCCTGATTATCTTTATCTCCAGCGTAGAGATGAACTTCAACAAGAAATATAAGGCCTATTCGGAGGCGGTGATCGGCGGCAAGTGGGGGGACATCGACGCGGCCGGGTCCCGGATGTTCCGGCAGCTGTCGGAGGAGCTGCTCAATCTGGTGCGGCTCCAGTTCATCATAACGGTGACGGTGTACCTGTTATGCGTGGTGATCCTGCCCCAGCTGGGCTTTGCGGGAAGCATCATGCGGATTTACCCCTGCCTGGCTGCGGGGTTCTTCATCCTGTTTATCATGTATGCCGCCATGCACTTCCTGTATTACTTCAACGATTTTGCCGGGGCGGTCCTTACCGCCGCGGGATTTTGCGCCGTGACATTTCTCGGAAGCGTCCTCTCCATGGGGCTGTCGGAGACCTGGTATGGGCTGGGCATTGTGCTGGGGGCGTTTGCCGGCTGGACGCTGGCCTATGCCCGGCTGCGGTGGATTGAGCGGAACCTGAGCACATATACCTTCTGCGAGGGCACCATGCTGCGGCGGGAGGACCGGGAAAAGCCGGACGGCAAGGTCTATGACAGGAAAACCGCGATGATGTCCGAAGGGGAAGGAACAGGAGACGGCGCATGACCATCGACGTCCTCTATGAGGCAGGTGAATATGGGAAAGTCCTGTTGGGATATGCTTTTTTGATGCTGGCGTGGCCCCACGTTGTGTTTTATGGGCACCTGCGCCAGAAACCGCCGGTGTACCGCTTTGGTTTCTGCGTTGCGGTGGTTCCGGTGTGCCTGAACGGGCTGGTGCTGGGTTTGGGACTTCTTCACATTTTAAGTATGCCTCTGACGGCGTTGATTCTGGCGGGGATATTCGTGGCATCCGCCGCCCGCCTGGTCTGGACCCGCAGGCAGGGCCTGCTGGAGAGGGCGGGGCGGTTCCCGTGCCGCGTGCTGGAATCCCTGGGGAGGGGGGACGCCGTATATAAGGAGCTGTGGGCGGCCACGCTGCTGTTTGGCGCGGTATATTTTACCTACGGGGCGTTTCAGGCCTCCTGCTATGGGTTTGGGGATTTGTACGTACACCACTCCTGGATCTATGGGCTTATGCAGGGGGAAGTGTACAGCGGCGGCATTTACCCGGAGGCCATGCACTGCTTTATCTACTGCCTGAAGGCCCTGTTCGGAATTTCGGTGTTCAGCGGCCTGCGGTTTCTCCAGTGCGTCCACATGGTGGTGTTCCTGGCGTGCGCCGGCTGCCTGCTCCGGGAAATATTCCACTGGCGGTATACGCCGGCCCTGGCCCTGCTCCTGTTCCTGACCCTGGATGTGAGGGGGGCGGAGATGATTACGCCCATGTCCAGGCTGCAGTACACGCTTCCCATGGAGTTTGGCTTGCCGTATGTGTTCCTGTGCGCCCTGTTCCTCATGCGGTACATAAAGGGGACGCCTGAGGCGCCTGAGGGCAGGGGCGCCCGGGCCTGCTGGAAAAACGAAAACCTGACTGTATTTATGCTTGCCCTGGCGGCGATGCTGGCTACCCACTATTATACGGCCATTATGGCCTTCCTTGTGTGCGTCCCGGTGGCGCTGTGCGCGGTTCGGAAGGTCTTTTGCCCCAGCCGCCTGCTGCCGCTGGCCGCCGCGGCGCTGTGCAGCCTGTTGATCGCGGCGGCCCCCATGGCGTGGGCGCTGGCCTCGGGCATTCCGTTCCAGGATTCCATTGGCTGGGCGCTGAGCACCCTGAGCGGGGATAGCGCGAGGGAAAACCAGGAGCGGCTGGAGGCCGCGAACGGGGCGGCGGAGCCGGGCCAGGGGACGGAAACGGCGCGGGAAGCCGGCCGGGGGGGCATTTACCAAAACGGCTACGCGAAGCTCTATGGGGCGGGCCGGGGGGCGCTGCTCCTGGGGCTGAGCTGCGCCGTCCTGGCGCTTTGCCTGGCCGGGAAAATCCGGGGGGCCGAATGGGCGCAGGGGGCGGGGTATGGATATATCCCGATGGTTCTGATGTCCGTGATATACGTGGCGACCTATGCCATGCCGTATATGGGCCTGCCGCAGATTATCGCGGAGGGCCGCTTCGGCGCCATCGGACATCCGCTGACCCTGGCGTCGGCGCTGGTTCCGCTGGACGTCGCGGGGGCGCTGGCCGAGGGGCGCTATGGCGGGAAGGCGCTGCGAAAGGCGGCCGTCCTGGCGGCGGTGGGGATCTACGCCGTGGTGCGCCTGTCCGGGAATTATCACGGCTTTTTGTACTACGAGCTGTCCCGCTATCCCCAGGCCGTGGCCTTGACCCGCACGATTATGGAAAACTTCCGGCCCCATACCTACGGGATCGTATCAACCACCGATGAGCTGTACCAGATGATTGAAAAGGGCCTGCATATAGAATTGCTGAACTTTTTGGCGGATGTGGAGCAAGAGGATTACTACCTCTGGCTGGACGATATTTTCTTTTATGTGGAGAAAAAGCCGCTCTACTATGCCCAGCTTTATTTCGCCCAGGGCCCCGCCTGGCTGGGGGAGGAGAAGTATCCCGAGGCCAGCCGCAGCGAGTATGAGACGGTGCTCTCCTGGCGGGTCAGCCAGGCGCCGCATGTGATCGCGTCGGAGATATCCCACGGCAAAGCCGGGCGGGAGATTACGGAGACGGACAGCTGGCTGAAATATACGAGGCTGGAAAACCGGGAGGTGCTGGAATCCAGGGCGTATGAACAGTGCGTGCGCCTGATGGAGGCATACCCGGACCAGATGGAAGTCTATTATGAGGACGAGAGCTTTATCTGCTTCCATTTGGAGCAGAACCTGGAAAATCCCTGCAACCTGGCCCTGGCGGGGGAGCGGTAGGCCCCTGCCGCCAAGGACGGCGCGGGGAGGAGGGGGATTTGCAGCTGATATGGGAAACGAGCCGCAGATATACGGGAAAGGCCTGGTATCTGTAGTCACCCCGGTGTTTAACGGGGAAAAATACGTGTCCAGGCTGCTTCAGTCCGTTTTGGACCAGACGTATCCCCGTGTGGAGATGATCCTGGTGGACGATGGGTCGGAGGACCGCACGGTTTTGGCCGCGGAGCGCTACCGGGAGCAGTTTGCCCGGAAGGGATACCGGTATGAGATTATACGGGCGCCGCACAAAAACGCCTCGGCGGCGCTGAACCGGGGCCTGCCCCTTGTACGGGGGGAATACCTGGTCTGGCCGGACGGCGACGACAGGCTGGCCCCGGAGTCCATAGAGGCGAGGGTGAGGTTCCTTTTGGAAAACCCCGCTTACAGCTGCGTCCGGTCCCTGCCCTCCTATTTTGACGATAAAACCGGCCTGCCGGCGAAGGCGCAGGAACGGCGGGGGGAGCTGGCAAAGGAGGAGCTGTTCTGGGATGTGCTGGAGGGGAAAACCTTTGTGTGCTGCGGCTGTTACATGCTGAAATCGCAGCGCTTTTTTGAAATCTATCCCGAAAAAAGGATCCCGGAATACGATGTCGGGCAAAACTTCCAGATGCTGCTCCCGTTTTTGTACCGCTACAAATGCCCCACCGTCCAGCGGGAGCTTTATGAGGTGGCGGTGCGGGAGGGGAGCAGCTCCAGGCGGGCCTTGTCGGAGCGGGAGAGGGCGGAACGGTATGAGGGGTTTGAACGGCTGGTCGATGACATCGCCGCCATATGCGCCATTCAGGACAAACCGTCGGAAAAACGGCTGCTGCAATGGAAGCTGCGCAGGCGGCTGGACTTGGCGCGGAGCACGGGGAAGTGGGATCAGGCGGTGAGGGCGCTCTGGCGGTTGTGCCTGGCCGGAGGCGGGAGATGGCCGTGAAAGGGCCGCCCGTGCAGATCGGGAAAGGGAAGCGGGTCGCATGGTGTTTGCAGTGATGCCGTCCATTGGAATAGCTCTGATAGCGGCCGGCGTGCGGCTCCGGGCCGGAGGACGGCTGGATGCCGACCTCTGCGCCCTGTGGGGCGGGATCGGGGCGCTGCTTGTCCTGGCGGAAGCCCTGCCGCCGGTAAGGGGGCTGCTCAGCGGGCTGAAGGCGGAAACGGCGTGGATGGTTCTGGTTTGCGGAAGTTTTCTGGCCTGCCTGGGACTTTGGGGCAGCATGGAACTGTCGGCCGCGTGGGAACGGCGGCGGGAGCGCCGTATGGAGCGGACCCTGCGGATGGGCGGCAAGAAAAGCCTGCTGTTTGTGGTGAATACCCTGGGAAGGGCGGGGGCGGAAACCCTGCTGATGCAGGTGCTCAGGGGCGTTCACGACGACGGTTACCAGGTGTTCCTTTACGCGCTGATCGGCCAGGGGGAGCTGTTTGGAGAGGTCCCGGATTACGTAACTGTGCTGAACCGCCATCCCAGCACGATGTCCGTCCTGTCCCGGAGGGGACGGCGGAGGATCGTTGGCGGCGTGCTCAAGGCCTTCGTAAAAAATGGGGGGCTGTGCCGTAAGGCGGGGTATATGGCCCGCGCGCTGGCGGCGATGCGCCGAACGGGGCGGATTCAGCCGGACAAGCTGCTCTGGCGGACGATGGCCGAGGGGGCCTCGCGATTCCCGGCGGGCTTTGACATGGCGGTGGCCTGGATGGAGGGGGGCGCAGCCTATTATGTGGCGGACTATGTCAGGGCGGAACGGAAGGCGGCGCTGGTCCATGTGGATTATGGGAGCGCCGGATATACCCGGGAGATGGATCAGAATTGCTGGGAAGCGTTCTCGGCGATTTTTGCCGTTTCAGAAGAGGTGAAACGGAGCTTTGAGGCGCTTTACCCGGAGCATGCCCCCCGGCTGAAGGTTTTCCCGAATATGATCGACCTGGCCGGGGCCCGGGAGCGGGCCGGGCAGGGCCCCGGGTTTTCGGACGGCTACCAGGGCAAACGGCTGCTGAGCGTGGGGCGGCTTACCTATCAAAAGGGGTACGATATGGCGCTGGAGGCAATGGACCTCTTGAAAAGGAGGGGGGTTGCGGCCCGCTGGTACGTGCTGGGCGAGGGCGAGGAGCGCAAGGCCCTGGAACGGAAGCGGGCAAGGCTGGGGCTCGGGGAGGATTTTGTCCTGCTGGGGGCGGTGGAAAACCCCTACCCCTACTACGCGCAGGCGGATATTTATGTGCACGCGACCCGCTTTGAGGGAAGGAGCATCGCCCTCCAGGAGGCCCTGGCGCTGGGCTGCGCCGCGATTGTTTCGGACTGCGCCGGCAACCGGGATGAAATTGTGGACGGATGGGACGGCCTGCTGTGCCCGTTTGACCCGCGTGCGCTGGCGGACTGCATCGAGCGGCTTGCGGGGGACGGGAAATTGAGACGGGAGTTGGGAGCCCGCGCGGGCTCCATGAATCCCTGTGGCATCTGCCACAGGGATTCATGGAAAGAACTGTGGGGGCAGAAAGGATAAAACCGGCGCGGGATTATGGAGGAACGAAAGGAATTGCTGGTGCTGATACCTGTGCACAACGAGGAAGAAAATATTGGGAGCGTTCTGGGGCAGATGGCGCTGCGGCGGATACAGGATATGGCGGATATCCTGGTAATCAACGACGCCTCAAGCGACGCCTCGGCCCAGGAGATCCGGAAGTGGCCGGTACATATGCTGACCAATATGGAGCGGATGGGCTATGGGACCTCCCTGCAGATCGGCTACCGGTACGCCATAGACAACGGCTACCGCTATGTGATCCAGATGGACGGGGACGGCCAGCATGACGCCTGCAATATCCCGCCGGTCTTTCAACGGCTGCGGGAGAAGGGGGACGGCGGCGAGCATCCCGATATCGTGCTGGCCTCCCGTTTTATGGAGGGAAGCGCGGAATTTCCGGTGATCTTTTTGAAGCGGGTGGCGTTCGGTTGGTTTCGCTTTCTGATCCGCGCCATAACGAAGCGGCGGATCGCGGACCCGACGACAGGCCTGCAGGGCCTGAGCAGGAGGGCCTTCACCTACTATGGGCAGAAAGGACATTTCGACGACAAATACCCGGACGCCAATATGGTGATACAAATGCTCCTTCTCGGATTCCGCGTAGCGGAAATCCCGGCGGTAATGCATGCCAGGAAGGAAGGGCGCAGTATGCACCGGGGGATTCGGACAGCATGGTATATGTGCAGGATGTGCTTTGAGATCCCGGCGGTGGTGTGGCGGGTAAAACTGGAAAAACGGTCACGGCCGGCGCGTTGACGCAGCGGCGCGTTGACGCAGCGGCGGGGCGGCGCCTGCGGCGCCGGGGGTGGAAGATGAGATTTTATAAAGAAGATTACGCGGAGAGCGCGGAGCCGTTGGCAAACCCGGACTGCGGGTGGTACCGCATCTATCCGTTTGAATTGAAAGAGGCGGCCGGAACGGTTTTTCCGCCGCTGGACGTCCGGGCGCTGGCCGGCAGCCTGGAAGAAAGCGGCGGGGAGAGGCTGGCGCTGGTGCAGTTCCATATCGGCTTTTTCCGGGAAAAGGAGCTGACGGCCGGAATACTGCGGCACATGGAGCAAATCTTAGCGTGCTTCCACGCCGCAGGGAAGCAGGTTATCCTGCGGATCGCGTATGACCTGGAGGGGAAGGGGCTGGCGCGGGAGCCGGAATCCGAGGAGCTGATTCATAGGCATATGGAGCAGGTGGGACCGCTGATCCGCGCCTGCGCGCCGTATATATTGACCCTCCAGGGGGTTTTTGTGGGAAACTGGGGGGAGATGCACGGCTCAAGGCACTTGTCGGGGCCCGCCCTGGCGCGGCTGGTACTGTCGCTGCACCGCGCCGCGGGGGGAAGCTGCTTCCTGGCGGTGAGAACGCCGGCGCAGTGGCGCGGCGTGATGGCGCGGCTGGCGGGAGAGCCTGGGCTGGAAGAGAAGCTGACCCTCTTTAACGACGGGCTGTTCGGGTCGGATACGGATCTGGGGACCTATGGCGCGCGCTGCGGGAAGCGGGCCGACGAAGCGGGGCGCTGGGGAAGGGGCGAGGAAGTGGAGTGGCAGAGCCGGACAATGGGGGGAAAGCCGGTGGGCGGGGAAGCGGTGGCCGCCCCCGCGCCGGTGGGCTGCATGCGGGCGGCGGCGGAGCTGGAAAAGCTCCACGCCTGCTATTTAAACAGCGCCCACCACAAGAAGCAGCTGGATTTTTGGAAGCGGGAGACGGTGGACATACCGGGGTGCTGGCAAGGAATCAACGGATATGACTACATCGGACGCCGCCTGGGGCCCCGCTTTGTGGTGCGGGACGCAAAAAAGGCGGGCAGGTCGCTGCGGGTTGTGATTCAGAACCAGGGCTTTTCCGGCGTGTGCAGGGATACGGACTGCTTTTTGGTAATGGAGCGGGAAGGCGGGGGCGCACAGGAGCTCCGCCTGGACGCGGACGTGCGCGCATGGCATGGCGGGCGGACGGTAAAGCTGGTTGTCCCGCTGCCGCTTGAGGATAAGCCGGGCGCGCCGGTTTGCCTGTCGCTGGCGCTCCGGCGGGGGCAGGACGGCCAGACCATACGGTTTGCCAACCGGGGCGCCGCCGGTTCGGTGCGGCTGGGGTGGCTGAAAAGCAATTGACGGTGCATTTCCGCGGCGGGCTGCCGGGGGGAGGGACGGGCGGATTTCCTGGGATACGCCGTCCGGCGCGCCGGACGGTGTTTTCAACAGTGCGCGCCCGTTGGAAAGCCCCGCATATCATGCGGCGAATGGTGATATTCAAGGAACGGCAGGTGCTGAAAATGCCAAACATGCCAAAGCGGCGCCCGGCGGACGCCGGGAATGCGGGACATATGGGGGAGGTTGGCATCCTCACCTTCCACTGTTCCGACAATTTCGGCGCAATGCTCCAGGCATATGGGCTGAAACGGTTTCTGCGGGAGCACGGCGTTCGGGCCGACATTGTCCGCTACGCCCCGTTTTATATGACGGGCAGGCACTGGTGGCTGCCCTATTGGCCGGCGTCGGGGTGGCGGGGGTGGGTTCGGCTCCTGCTGGGTTCGCCCCTGATATTGCTCCGCCGCCTGCTCATACGCAGGGAATATGCCGCCCGGCGGGCCAATATGGCCCGATTCCGCCGGGAATATTTGATTGATATCCGGCATCCTAAATTCCGATTTTCCACCAGCCTGGGGAGGCTGCCTTACGGGATCTATATCCTGGGCAGCGACCAGATTTGGAATCCCAACATCACCTCCGGGCTGCGGGCGGCCTACTTCGGCGGGTTCCGAAACGGACGGACGGAGCGGGTCATTGCCTATGCCGCCAGCTTGGGCGGCGCGTCCCTCCCCCCCGGGCATGACCGGGAATTTGCCCGGCTGCTCCAAAATGTGGACGCCGTCTCCCTGCGCGAGGCGGAGGCCGTGCCCTATGTCAAGCGCTTTTACCAGGGAAAAGTCACGGCGGTATTGGACCCGGTGTTTCTCCTGAAAGAGGGCGCGTGGCAGGAGGTGGAGCGCCTCCCCGCCCGGCCGGATTACATCCTGGCCTATGCCACAGAGCGCAACGCCCATATGGCCGCCTATGTGCGGGAGCTGTCCCGGAGGACGGGGCTGCGGGTGGTGGAGCTGGACGAGGCGCGGATCGGCCCCCCCGCGGAGCTGGACGCCGCCGCCGGGCCCGCGGAGTTTTTGGGCTATATCCACGGCGCGGCCTATGTGGTGACCAATTCCTTCCACGGGACGGCTTTCAGCATCCTTTATCAAAAGCGGTTCCTGGCCTTTGCCCACAGCAGGCTGAACGCCCGGCTGGCGAACGTTCTGCGGCTGCACGGCCTGGAGGACCGGCTGTGCCGGACCGGCGGGGACATTGACGCCCCTGTGGACTGGGCGGCGGTCCGAGAGAGAACCGCGGCGGAAGCCCGGGAATCGGGCGCGTTTTTGCTGGACAATATCTTCGGGGGGAGAGAATGAAGGGGGAAAAAACAGCGTGCTGCGGCTGCGCGGCCTGCGCCGACGCCTGCCGGGCGGGGGCGGTGCGGATGGCGGTGGACGGGGAGGGCTTTCGCTATCCCGTGGTGGACGCGGCCCGGTGCGTTGGCTGCGGCCAGTGCGAAGCGGTGTGCCCCATGGGGCGGGAACGCGGAGGGGGCGGCGGACGGGTATGGCTCGGGGCGCGGGCCAAGGAGGAGGCGGTGCGCCTGGGCAGCTCGTCGGGCGGGGTGTTTCCCGTGCTGGCGGAGTATGTGCTGCGGAGGCAGGGCGCGGTTTTCGGCGCGGCGTTTGACAAGTCCATGGAGGTTGTCCACCGGGAGGCCCGGGGGATGGCGGAACTGGAAGCCCTGAAGGGGACAAAATATGTGCAGAGCCGGATGGACGGCATATACCGCCGGGTTGAGGCCCTTTTGCAGGGGGGGACCTGGGTGCTTTTCTGCGGCACGCCCTGTCAGGCATACGCCCTGAAGCGGTTCCTGGGCCGGGAGTACGCCCGGCTCGTCCTGGTGGACCTGGTGTGCTACGGCGTGCCCTCCCCCGGCCTTTGGCGGGACTATACCGCGTTTCTTGAGCGCCGCCATGGGCCGCTGACGGCCTTTTCCTTCCGGGACAAACGAAACCGGGACCGGGGCCGCACCCGGGCCTATACCGCCGGCGGAAGGGAGTACGCGGCGAACCTGGGGCGGGATCTCTACTGCGGCATGTACTTTGCCAATCTCACCATCCGCCCCGCCTGCCATGCCTGCGGGTTTGCCGCGCCGGACCGGGGGAGCGACTTTACCCTGGGGGATTTCTGGGGCGTTGAAAAGGTCCGCCCGGAGGCGGACGACGGCAAGGGCATATCCTTGGTGGCCGCCCATACGGACAAGGCCCGGGAAATCTGGTCCGAGGTTCGGCAATTCCTGGACTGGTTCCCATGCGGGGAGGAGGAGGCCCTCCAGCCCCGGCTGAAGGGCCCCACGCCGGCTTCCCGGCTCCGGGGGGCATTCATGGGGCTGTACCGGGGGCTGCCGCCCGCCGTGTTCTTTCCCCTCTATGAAAAAGCGGAAGCCGCCGCCAATCTGGCGCGGCGGCTGATGAGGTGCTTTCGATGAACGATGCTTCCAACCTGATCCAGGCGCTGAGGGAGCGCGAATGGCGGGCCTACCTGTGGAAAAAACGCCTGCGCTTGAAACGCCCCGGCTTTTCCATCCTTTCCACCAACTGCATCGGCGGCGTGATGTACCATGACCTGGGCCTGGAATTCCTGACGCCTACGGTCAACCTCACCATCCCGATCCGGGATCTCATCAAGCTGGCCGGAAATCCCCGGTGGTACATGGCCCTGCCCCTTGCGGAGCGGGAGAACCCGGGCGGCTGCCCCACCGCCCTGCTGGGGGACGTCCGGGTAAACTTCCACCATTATGCCTCCTTCGAGGAGGCGTCCGCCAAGTGGGAGGAGCGGAAAAGGAAGATCAACTGGGACCGCCTCATCCTGATGGCGACGGACCGGGACGGCTGCGATTATGAAACCCTCCGGCGGTTTGACCGGCTGCCCTATCCCCACAAGCTGGTCTTTACCCACAGGCCCTATCCGGAGCTGGATTCCGCCTGCTACATCAGGGGCTTTGAGGAGAGGGGGGAGGTGGGCGTGCTGACAAATTTCAAGCCGGGGCCTTTGAAGCGGCGGTATCTGGACGCCTTCGACTATGTGGGCTTTTTAAACGGCGCGGAATAGCCGCCGGGTGAGACCGGGGCCGGTCAGCAAATCCCTTTCCGCCCCCAGACGATGTGGAGGACGCGGCAGATGATATCTAGGCTCCCATACCAGCCCAGCCGGAACAGAAGGAGGAAAATCCGCTGGTTCCACGCGTCGTACCGGCTGCCGCGCCCCATGGCCTGCCGGAAAATCTCATTGTTCCAGAACCGTTGGCACATTTTGCGCTTTTCCCGGAAGGACGCCGGATTCCAGGGGCTGAACACCATGCGGAACAGCAGGGAGGTCAGCAGGTTCCGCGCGTAGGTATGATAGGCCGCTTCCAGGGCGGGGAGGGCCCCGCATCCGTCCAGGGCCCGTTTTACCTTGCGCAGCAGCAGCTCGTGGTTGTCCGGGAGCCTGGGGTTGAAACGGCGGGAGAAGGAGTCCCCATGGATGTTGTAATGGTAAACCCCACGGGGGATGTATGTGCAGCTCTCCGCCCGGAGCAGGTACTCAATGTTGAAAAGCGTGTCCTCACCGCCGAACAGATCCTCGGAAAAACGGAGGCCGTACCGGCTGATTACACTTTTTTTCATGGCCCGGGCGCAGCTGGAAAGAAAATTGACGTTCCCCTGCTTTCGGAGCTGACGGAGGGTAAGGGTGCTTTGGGCGAGGGCGGACATGTCCTGCCTGCCATAGCGGATCGCCTCCGGCAGGCGCCGGGCGGCCGGGGCCGCTTTTTCCTCGGCGAAGTCAAACAGGATCAAATCGGGGCCCTGGCTCCCAGCCTGGGCGGCCAGGGCCAGGAAATCCTCCGAAATCGTGTCGTCCCCGTCCACAAAGACCACCCACTCGCCCCGGCAGGCGTCCAGCCCCCGGTTCCGGGCGGCGGAAACGCCCCGGTTTTCCTGACGCAGCAGCCGGACGCGGCTGTCCCGCCCGGCGTATTCCCCGCAGATTTGCGGGCTCGCGTCGGTGGAGCCGTCGTCAACCAGGATCAGTTCAAAGTCCGCGTAAGTAGAGTGCAGCACCGAACCGATGCAGCGGCTTAAATACCGCTCCACGTTATAAACGGGTATGATGACCGATATCATGGTTCGCCCCCGTTTCCCGGATTGCTTGGAAGGGATGCGGTGCGTTCCCGAAACTTTCGCCGCAGGCGGGCGGCGGCGCAGAGCATACGCGCGGTACGGTACCACCCCAGGCGGAAGAAAAACAGGAAAATCCGCCGTTCCAGCGGGCCAAGCCAAAGATTCTGCTTTAACGCCGGATGGAAGGCTGTTTTTTTCCGGAGGCAGGCGCACATGGCATATTGTTCCCGCAGGGGTCTTGGTTCCGGGGGGTTGAAAATCAAATCGGTCAGCGCGAAGCAGATATGATCCAATACCCAATTGTTATAGACCAGTGTTATAGCTGGGGATGGGCCATGCTGCGTCAAAACCGTCTGGAGTTTTTCCATCAACGTGATGAGGTCATTGATTGCATCATGGCGGAAGCTATGCGTCAGGGAGCCGGGACGCGCTTCATAAAAATAGACCGGGACGGGGAGATACGCGAAGCTCTCCGCACGGAAAATATAGTCAAGGTTAAAAAGCTTGTCCTCCCCGTAAGAGATGTCTGGATCAAAGCGGAGGGCGTACTGGTCGATGATCTCCTTTCTGAACGCCTTTGCGTTGGAGGAGCGAAAGTTTATTTGACCGCCTTTCCGCAGCTGCCTGGGGGTCAAAACGCGCTCCACCAGCCCCGGCATATCTGCCCGGCCATAGCGGAAAACCGCGTCTGGGCGGGGCGCGCAGGTCAGCTCCTCCCGGCTCGCGGCGAAGTCGAACAGCAGCAGGTCCGCCCCCTCCGCCCCGGCGGCCAGGCCCAGGAAATCCGGGGAAATGCAGTCGTCCGCGTCCACAAATACGACCCACTCGCCCCGGCAGGCGTCCAGCCCCCGGTTCCGGGCGGCGGAGACGCCCCGGTTCTCCTGGGAGAGGACCTTGACGCGGCTGTCCCGCCCGGCGTATTGCTCACAGAGGCGGAGACAGCCGTCGGTGGAGCCGTCGTCCACTAAAATTAATTCAAAGTCCCGGTAATCGGAGCGCAGAACCGAGTCGACGCAGCGGCCCAGATACGGTTCCACATTATAGATGGGTATGATGACTGAGATCAAGATGTTCCAACCCCGCTTCCCCGCCGAATGGCTGTAAGTCCAGTATAGTATATGGATAGGGAAAAATCAACTCCAGGTGTGCGGGGACAGGGTGGGGAGGCGGAAAACGGGCGGGAAAGCACGGCAGGAGGTGGACGGTCCATGGAACGGCAGGGGGTTGGGGAACCCAAGAGAACAAGGGTGGAGTATTCCGCGCTCAACGTCGGGACGGCGATGGCGTCCCAGCTGCTGGCCAATGTTTTGGGCTATGCCACCCGTATTATGTTTACACGTACGCTGAGCGCCGGCTATGTGGGCGTGAGCGGCCTGTGCGCCGATTTGCTGGGTATTCTGGCCCTGTCGGAGCTGGGAATCGCGAACGCCATGAGCTTTGCCCTGTACCGGCCCGCGGCGCTGGGGGATATCCCCAGGCTGCAGGCGCTGATGAAGCTGTACCGGCGGCTTTATCTGGGGGTCGCGGCGGCGGTCGGGGTGATGGGGCTGGGAATGCTGCCGTTTTTGGACACCATTGCCGGGGATGCCTCCGATGTGGAGCATTTGAAGCTGTATTACCTTTTGTATCTGGGCCAGTCGGTGATCTCCTATCTCCTGGCCCACCGGCAAAGCCTGATTGCGGCGCACCAGCGAGGGTATGTCATCAGCCTCTATTGGATCGCCGCCGGCATTTTGCGGACGGCGGTGCAGATTACCATCCTGGTTACGCTGGGCAATTTCTCCGCATACCTGATCGCGGGAATCCTAAGCTCTGTTTTGTGCAACCTGTGCATTTTCCGGCGTGCGGGGAACATGTATCCCTTCCTGCGGCAGAAAAACAGCTGTGAGCTGCCCGCCGCAGAGAAAACGGCCATATACCGCAACATCAAGGCCCTGTCCCTCCACAAGCTGGGGGCGGTCGTGATCAACAGCACCGATAACCTGCTCCTTTCCGCCTTCGCGGGCATTGCTGCGGTGGGTGTCTATTCCAACTATTACATGGTGGTCAGCTTCATCCGGCAGACGCTGGACCGGATATTCCTGAACATCAGCGCCAGCGTGGGCAACCTGGGGGCCACCGGGGAGCGGGAAGCCATGGAGCCGGTGTTTCAGACGGCGTTTTTCCTCGCCCAGTGGATTTACGGCGTCGCGGCAATCTGCCTGTACGAGCTTCTGCCGCCCTTCATCGAGCTGAGCTTCGGGCCCCAGTTCCTCCTTGACAGCACGGTGGTGGGCATCCTGTGCCTGCTGTTCTTCTACCATGGCCTGCGCACCGCCATCGGCACCTTCTGGTACGCCCTGGGCATGTTCCGGCTGGATCAATACAAGGCCCTGGCGGAGGCGGCGCTGAATCTGGTTTTTTCTATCATACTGGGGCGGCGCATCGGCATCGCCGGCGTTTTCCTGGGGACGCTGCTCAGCGCCCTGCTGACCTCGGCCTGGCTGGATCCCTACCTGTTTTTCCGCCACTGCCTGAAAAAACCGGTGGGGCCGTTCGCCGTTCGGTACGCCGGTTATCTGGCCGTCCTGGCCTTGGACTGGGGCGTGGTGCACGTCCTTTGCGGGCTGGTGTCCGGGCCGCTGCCGTGGGTCTTGGCCGCTCGTCTGGCAATCTGCGCCGTTGTGGGGGACGGGCTGCTTCTGGCGCTGTACTGCCGGCGCAGGGAATTCAAGACCGCCCTGGGGGCGCTGGGCTCCGTGGTGGGAAAACTGCGGGCCCGGCTTGCCCGGATGCCTTTGAAACGGAGGAGTTCCAAATGAGCGCGCTGAAAAAACTGCTTGCGGACCCGGTGCGGGCAAAGGTGCTGAAGGGGGCGGCCTGCGTGCTTGCCGGCCTTTGCCTGACGGCTTATGTGGACAACCTGTACCCGCTGAATTTTATGTGGCTGCGCCTGGCCGCGTTTGGGTGCGCCCTGGCTGTGTGCGGGACCCTTTTGTACGCTGCCGGACGGCTTTTCAAATCAGCGCCGGCGCCTTGGGTGGCGCTGCTGTCCGCCGCTGCCGCCATTTTGATTCTGGCCGGATGCAGAACTGCCTTTTTCCCGCCCCAGAGGGAGACGTATATCACCCTCATTGCCAAGACTGCCGGTGAGATATGCCTGTGCGATGTGGTGGTAGACGGGGAGAACATCCCAGTCGCGCAGGCGGAGGTGTTGGAAAATTCCGGCTGGCTGTACCGGGAAGAGTACGATAACTTCATGATCTGGCCTGAGGAGGATGGGGTGGCAAACCGCCTGACCATGCGCTTTGCCGCGCAGCAGGTCCGCCTTGGCTTTCCGTACACCCCCTATGCCGGCAGCGTTGCCATTGAGTCCTCCGCTGGAAGCGGCGGCACGTGGGATCTGCGCTGCCCCGAGTGGGGCGAGGGGGAGGCGGTGGAATATGCCGACATCCCCGTCGACTGCCGCCGGGCGTATTCACCCCTGGAGCTGCTGGTGTATGGCGCCGGGCTCCTGCCGGTTCTCGGCGCGGCCTGCCTGATCCTGTTCCACGCCACCGGGCTGGCCTGGCAAAGAAGCCGGCTGAGGGCGGAGCTTCTCCTGTTCCTGGAGGACAAGGGCCTTCGGGGCGCTCCGGCCTCCTCCCTGCTGCTGAGATCAGGCAGGAGGCTGGCACTTCCGGCCGGTTTGGCGGCAGCGTATTACCTGCTGTTCTTCACCTCCCCAAAGATCGGGCCGGACGGGGTTACGGCCGGGTTCCTGGCCCTGCTCACTGCGGGCGCCTGGCTGTGCCTGCCCTCCGGCCTGGGCCGCCGCCTTCTGGAAAAGTACAGGACCCGGGGCAAAACCGCCCTGGTGGCGGCAATCGCGCTGTATGCCTCCCTGGCGTCCTTCGGCCAGCGCTTTTTCCTGGACGGAAATACCCGGGTGCACTTTTCCCCGGAGGGGGCCTTCTATGTGGCGCTGGGGACGGTCTGGTTCATCCCCGTGATTTATCTGCTGCTCCTTGGGCTGGAATGGCTGGCATCCCTCCGCAGTCCCGGAAACGGGCCCGCCTACCGCCGCCTGGCCTTTTGGGGGCTGCTGGCAGTCCTGTGCGCATGCCAGGCGGTTGTCCTCTGGAACTTCTGGCCGGGCGGGTTTGCGACGGACAGTATTGATTTGATGATTCAGGCGGTGGCGCATGACACCATTTGGGATTGGCACCCGGCCATAAACGCCATACTGTTCCGGGTGGTCCTGGACATCTGCCCCCATGCCGGGGCCCTTGTGGCCGTGCAGCTGTTTTTCTTTGCCCTGCTGTGCACGGAATTTTTGATGCTGGGCTATGACCGCGGGCTGCCCTTTCAGGCGCTGGCGGTGCTGGGCGCCGGGTTCGGCCTGCTGCCCAATCTGGTGGTTTTCGGGATTACCCCGCTGAAGGACTACCCGTACACGCTGGCGCTGCTGTGGGGGACATACCTGCTGGTCCGTCTGGCCTTGAACCTGGAGGAGCTGCGGAGGTGGCGGTTCCTGGGAGCGCTGGCGCTGTCCCTGTTTCTGATCTATGCGTTCCGGCACAACGGCGTCGTGCCCTTTGCCGCGGTCCTGCTGCTGTTCGCGTGGATTACCCTGCGCCATTTCCCCCAGGTAAAGCTCCGGCTGGCGGCGGTGTGCCTGTGCGGCGTGCTGCTGGCCGCCGTATATAAGGGGCCGGTGTTTTCCCTGTTCCGGGTGTCGCGGGACGTGATGATGAGCCCCTATACCACCATGCTCTGCGCCGCCGCCTCGTGCGCCAATAAGGGGCTGGCCCTTTCCGCCGGAAGCACCGCGGTGATGGAGTCGGTTTTGCCCCTTGACCAGTGGGCAGACTACTATGACAGGTATATGGGCCATGATCCCTATTATTGGGGCCGCGGGGAGCTCTCCGACGAGTACCCCTTTGATCCCGCGCACATCACCGCCGGGCAGGCCTTTTCCGTATACCTGGAGGCGCTGTGCAAGTACCCGGATGTGGTGGTCAAGGACCGGCTGGACGGGACAGACCTCCTGTGGGATGTGCGCCAGCCGCCGGACAGCTTCAACACAAAGGGTTTTTGCGATGTGGTCCTCTGGGAGGAAAACCAAATCGCGGAGTATTTTGACTTCGGACCGATGGAGCCGGGAGTGCCATACTACAACCACTCCCGGCTGTCGGAGCTCTACCGGGGGACGATGAGCACCGAAGCAAACAGCGTGTTTGACATGCTGCTGTGGCGGTCGGGGGCCTATCTGATCTTGCTGATGGCGCTGGGCGTGTTCTGGTGGGGGAACCGGATGAAACGCTTTTTCTGGGCGGCGGCGCCGCTCCTGGGGCAGATCGCGGGGCTCGCCCTGGTGCTGTACCACCAGAGCTACCGGTACATATCGGCGGTGCAGGTTCTGACGCTGGCGCTGGCGTTTTGCAGCGTCTTCCTGCGCGGCGGGGAGGACGGCGGCGGGCGGCGGCAGGTTGTGCCGGCGGGGGCGGAACCCCCTGCGGCGGAGCCCCCGGGAGAGGATGCGGCGGAGCCCCCGGCAGGGGGCGCGGCAAAACCGCCTGCGGGCCGGGACGCGGCGTATGCGGCAGAAGCCCTCCCTGGGGCGGGCGGGGGCGCGCGGGTGGAGGGCCGGGGCATGGATAAAATTGCGGTGCTGATCCCCTGCTATAACGAAGGCCGGACCATCGGGAAGGTGGTGGCCGCTTTCCGCCGGGAGCTGCCGGAAGCCGTGATTTACGTCTATGACAACAACTCTACGGACGGCACCGGGGAAATTGCCCGGCGTGCCGGGGCCGTTGTCCGGCGGGAACGCCGGCAGGGAAAAGGAAACGTGATCCGGCGCATGTTCCGGGAAATCAACGCGGAGTGTTACCTTATGGTGGACGGCGACGACACCTATCCGGCGGAAAACGCCCGTGAGATGGCAGACGCGGTCCTGCTGCGGCAGGCCGACATGGTGGTGGGGGACCGGCTGTCCTCCACATACTTTCAGGAAAACAAGCGGCCCTTCCACAATTTTGGGAACAGTCTGGTGCGCGGGTGCGTCAACCTCCTGTTTCACAGCGACATCCGCGATATTATGACCGGCTACCGGGCGTTCAGCTATCAGTTTGTCAAGAGCTTCCCGGTCCTTTCCAGGGGCTTTGAGCTGGAGACGGAGATGAGCATACATGCGGTTGACAAGAATATGCGGATTGAGAATGTGGTCGTCCCGTACCGGGACCGCCAGGAGGGCAGCGCGTCAAAGCTCAACACCTTCTCAGACGGTGCGAAGGTGCTGCGCACCATTTGCAGGCTCTTTCGGATTTACAAGCCCTACGCGTTCTTTTGCACCTGCGCGGCAGTCCTGATGGCGCTGGCCCTGGCGTTTTTTGTCCCGGTGCTGTTGCTGTACATGCAGACGGGGCAGGTCCCAAAGCTGCCCACGCTAATTGTGTGCGGCTTCACCGCCATCGGGGCGATTCAATCCTTTTTCGCCGGGATGATTCTGGAGACCATCAACCAAAAGAACCGTCAGGATTTTGAGCTGGAATTGATCCGCCTGAACAACCGATATCAGGGGCTGGCGCAAACGGCCGGACGGCCGTTTGCCGGGGCCCCGCAGCCTGAGGGGCATGGCGAAGGCCCCTCCCCGGGCCGTTGGGACGGCTTGTGATATTCCCCTTGTCAGTCCGTCCAAAACAGTATATAATACCTTTCGGCAGATAATAGGCGATTTTTCGCCAGAAACGAAACCGTACTGCGGGAGGGAACTGTTTTGCCCGGCATTGAACTGACCACCCTTTCGAGAACAGAATATGACCGCCTCAGCGCCCAGGACATGACCCCCGCCATGGCGGCGCAGTACCTCCGGGACGGGAGGATTGTCCTGCGCACGTTTTGCGACACCCTGCGGGAGTTCTATCCGCAGCCGGATCTGGTGCCCCGCCTGACCGCCGCGTTCCAGCGGGACGCCAGGGAGGGGAACCCGGAGGCCATCGCCAAAAATGTGCGCAACTGGGCGGCCGGGCGCAGCCAGCCCACCAGCCGGGAGGATATCCTCCACATCGCCTTTGCCCTGTCTCTGTCCGAGCGGCAGGCGGGCTACCTGCTGGGGCTGTGCACGGGCTATGCCATCCATTACCGGGACGGGCGGGAGGCGGTATACGCCTGGTTCCTGCGCACCGGCAGGAGCTATGGCCAGGCCCGGGCGTTTTTTGAGACCCTGCCCCCCGCGCCCCGGCTGGACAGCCCCCCGGCCGGGACCGGCGGCCACCTGACCCGGGATATGCAGAATGAGTTCCTCCAGGTGCGCACGGTGGACGACCTGCGGGCCTGCTACCTGCGCAACCTGGACAGCTTCGGGGTGTTCCACCTGCGGGCTTATACCTATTTCAGCAAGTACCTGGCGCAGCTCATGACCCCCGCCTCCGCCGTAAACGGCGTCCAGGAGCCGGACTACTCCATGGAGGCGGTGATGGAGCAGTACCTGTCCCTCAAAATGCCGTCGGGGAAAAAGCGGGAGGGCTACTCCGTGGTGCAGAAGCTCATCAAGCGCAACTGGCCCAACACCACCGCGCTGAAAAACATCCGCCTGCGCCGGGAGGACGTTCCCCGCAAGCTGCTGCTCCTGCTGTATGTCATCACGGAGAACGTGGTGGACGGGGAGTACAGCGAGCTGGACGAGGACTACATCTCCCCCCAGGAGCGGCTGGAGGACCACTGGTACTGCCTCAACGCCATCCTGGCCGACTGCGGGATGCCCCCGCTGGACCCCCGCAACGCCACCGACTGGCTGGTGCTCTACGCCATCACCGCCGACGGGGACCACCCCATGAGCGAGCGGATGGAGCAGGTCATCGAGGCGCTGTACGCCGATGTAAGAAGCGCGGAGCCGTCGTGAGCAGCGCGGCGCCCCCGGCCCAAAAGGCCGGGGGCGCGCTTTCTTGTTTTGTCAGTCCGCCACATATTGCTGGGGCATGCCGGTGACTGTCCCCGCCGCCCAGGGCTGGAACTTTCCGCCGTTTGTAAACTCCACCGTCCCGCGATTTTCCAGGCGGCCGGACACCCGGACCAAATCATTCGGGCTGGTCCAGATGGTGAGGCTCCCCTCGTTGACCAGCGAGCCGCTGAAGACCGCTTCGGAATTTGTTGACATCTCGCCGTAGTTGGCGGTTTGACAGGCAAGCTCCTGGGTATCCCAGCCGTTGAGGTGCAGGCCGCCGTAGTTGGTAATCACGGTGTCCCCATCGAAATGCACCCCGCAGCCATCCGTCAGGAGTTCGCCGTGCTGGGCAATATCCACCGCGCAGCCATTCAGGTATATCCCGCCGGTGCCGCGCAGCAAGCTGCGGTCAATGCTTACCTGCGCCCCATGGAGCTCCAGCGGGCCGATGCTGGACAGATAGCGGGCGTCGGACAGCTGGATTACCGCGCCGTCGTTGGGCCGCAGGCCCTCCCGGAGCATCAGATAGCCCTGGTTGCGGACGGTGAGCCCGCCGCAGTCCCGCAGCCCCCGCACCGATACCACCGCCTCGTCCCGGACGGTGAACACCCCGCCCCCCAGGCCGATGGGGCCGTCGGCGCACAGATACCCGGTCTCCCCCGCCACCGTCAGGCTGGCCCCGTCCATGGTGAGGGAGCCGGTGTCCGGGATGGCAAGGCCCTTGGTGAGGATCAAATCCTCCGTCAGCGTCAGCGCGGCGCCGTCGCCGAGGCCGATCAGCGCGCAGCTCCGGTCCTCCAGGGCCGCATAGAATTCCTCGCTGCTGGACACGAGCCGGATGTCCGCCGGACCGTCCCACCCATCGCGCCAGTGGAAGGGCAGCACCGCGCCGCCCCCGCCGTCCCGGACGGCGGACAGGTCGATGGAGGTTTCCGTCCCGGCCTGGACGAGCCCCACATTGTCGCAGCGGGCTGTGTCCAGGGCGCAGTCCGGCCCGATGTTCAACAGCCAGCCCATATTGAACAGGTGGGCGGCGTTGTCCCCGGCAACAATCTCGCCGCGGTTGAACAGGGTGGCGTGATTGTTCACCTCGCCGTAGTTTCCCAGCTGGATGGAGCCGGCGTTGACAAACCGGGAGCCGTTGGCCACATCCAGCCTGCCCCACTTTTCGCTGTTCCGCCCCTCCAGCACGATGCCGCCGCCGTTATAGAAATAGCACCCGATGAGGTCGATGAAATAGTCCCCGCCCAGCTTGGTGGTGACCAGGGGCGTCTCCCCCTCCGGGGCGATGAACCCGTGGAGGAGCGTCCCCAGGTTGTAGAAGCTGGTCTGCCGGTATTGGGCCCTGGGGAGGTACAGGGCGCCCAGGTTGACCACCACATTATGGCTGTCGCAGTCGTACCCCGCGCCCAGGTCGGAATAGATCGTGCCGTAGTTGAGCAGTACGTTGGTGGGATCGGCGCTCTCCCAGCCGCCCATGATGATCCGGCCCCGGACGGTTCCCCGGTTGATGAAAATACTCCCGTTCACAGCCCAGGTGGCGTCGGACGCCGCGGCGTTCTCATAGGACTGGTCGTCCCACCCGACGCTCACCGTCACCCCCTCGCTGACGAGGATGGGCACCTGGTTGTTCCGGCCATGCTCCTCCGTGGACAGATCTATGTCGGCGTCAATGACAATGGGCCTGTCCGCCCGGTCCAGGGCCGTGTCCAGCTCCTCCAGCGTATTCACGTGGACGGCGCCGGCGAACAGCCCGTCGATGGGCAGCGCGTCCAATTTGGCGCGCAGCTCCGTCCCGTCCAGCTCCATATCGTCCAGCCGCAGCCATTCCACCGTCTCCATAAACAGGGCCAGATTGTCCACATTGGGGGACGCGCTGGGTTCCTGGGTGGACGGGGCGCTCTCCAGCCCGTTTGACGGTTCCCCCGTCTGGGCGGCCTCATAGTCGTCCCCCAGCAGGCGGGGCAGCGCCGCCGCCAGCAGAAGGACCAGCGCCAGCGCCGCCGCGCAGCCCCCCGCCAGCAGCCGGTTTTGCCTCAGCCACGCCGCCGGGGTGGCCGGCTTTCTATCTGCGCCGCCTGGAGCTGGGGGGACCTCTTCCGCCTGTTCCAGCTCGGGCGAACCGCCCTCCGGGGCGGGCAGGGGGTCGGGTTCCCGGCCCTGCCCCGCCGCACCGCCGGGGAGAAAGCCCTCGTACAAGGCGGTGTGGAATTCCTCCATGCTCTGGAAACGGCGGCGCGGAGATACCCCCATACCCCGCAGCAGGGCCTGTTCCTGGCGCTGGGTCAGCTCCACCCCCAGCTGCCGGGGCGGGATCAGCCCGTCCTCCAGCAGCCGGTCCATGGCCTGGGGCGGCTTTCTGCCGGTGAGGCAATAGTAGATGGTGGCCGCCAGGGCGTACACGTCCGTCCATGGCCCCTGCCCCTTGCTCTGGTACTGTTCCACCGGGGCGTAGCCGTGCTTGAGGGCGATGGTAAGGGTGTTGCCGCCATCGGCAGTCTCCCGGGCGCAGCCGAAATCCAGCAGGCGAACCTCGCCCTTTTCCAGCATCAGGTTTTCCGGGCTGATGTCCCGGTGGATGAGGCTGTTGCCGTGCATCTCGCCCAGGGCGAAGAACAGCGGCTCAATGAGGTAGAGCAGCTCCCCTGCGGGGATGCGCCCGCCCCGCTGTTCCACCAGTTCCTTGAAGGTGGTGCCCTCCACATATTCCATCACAATGTAGGCAGTGCGGTTGACCTCGAAAAAGTCCCGGACGTTGACAATGACCGGCTGTTTGTCCATCCGGGCGATGGTCCGGGCCTCCTGGAGGAATTTTTTCAAGCCCTTGCCGTAGCTGACCCCTGCCGCGCCGGTGTAGCTGGACACATCCAGCGACGCCTGGGACATGCGGCTGGCCTTGTCGGTGGGGAAGTATTCCTTGATGGCCACCTTCAGCTCCAGCTGTAAATCGCAGCCGATGTAGGTGATGCCAAAACCGCCCTCGCCCAGCACCCGGCCCACCAGGTAGCGCTCCTTGAGCACGGTGCCCAGGGGCAGGTGGTGGGGGGAGGGGGTATAGCTTCCCTCGGTCAGCCCGCATACCCCGCAGGGCTTTCCGCCCTCTACGGGGTTCATGCAGTAGGGGCAGAATTTATGTTCCATTCCGGCTCACCTTCTCTCACTTCTATTGTAGTATACCTGAAAAACTGCCGTTTTGCACCCTCTTTTTGGACGGCCCGTCACCGTCCCCGAAGCCAGGCCAGCAGCCTGCGCCACAGGCCGGGCCGGGCCGCCGGTACGGGGGCGGGCTCCGGCGCGGACAGGTCCGGGAAAAGCCGCCGGGCAAACTCGCCCATGGTCTGGGGCCGGGCCTGGGGGAGCACCTCCAGGCCGGCCATCAGGGCGTCCTCCTCCTCCGGCGTCAGCGCCACGCCCAGCTCGCGGGGGCGTTTCAGCCGGGCATCGCCCAGCAGCCGCTCGGTGGACTGCGCCGGCGCCACGGCGGTGAGGCAGTAGTAGATGGTGGCGGCCATGGCGTACACGTCGGTGTAGGTGCCCTGGCCGTGGCTCTGGTACTGCTCCACTGGGGCGAAGCCGTGCTTGAGCATCACGGTCATGGATTTGCCGTCCTCCATAGACCGGGCGCTGCCGAAGTCCAGCAGCTTCAGGCTGCCGTCCGGCATCCACATGATGTTGTCCGGGGCGATGTCCCGGTGGATCACCTTTTTCTCGTGGAGCCGCCCGATATCGTACAGCAGGTTCTTCAGCGGCGGCAGCAGCGTTTCCGGCGAAATGCGCTTGCCCGCCTTGGGGTCCACCAGGCGGTGCAGGGGCGTGCCGTCCAGGTATTCCATCACCAGGTAGGCGGTGTTGTTGGTCTCCAGGTAGGCCAGGGCCTGGACCACAGAGGGCATCCCCTCCAGGCCGGAGAGTACCCGGGCCTCCTTGACAAAGCTGTAGCGTCCGCCCTCGTAGGTCTCCTCCATGCCGGGCAGGGGCACCACCGTAATGCCGTCCTCCCCGCGTTTGGCGCACCGGGCGGGGAAGTACTCCTTCACGGCCACCCGGCGGCCCTCCGCCTCGTCCCGGCCGGCGTAGGTCACGCCGAAGCCGCCCTGGCCCAGCGCCGCGCCGATCTCATAGCCGTGGCATGGGGGGAGCCCGGGCCTGCGCAGAACGGCGCCCACCGGAAGCAGAAAGGACGGGTTTTCCCGGTGGAGGCTGCCGCCGCAGCGGGGGCAGCGCTCCCCGTCCTCACACGCCGTCATGCAGCTGGGGCACAGCGCCGTATGCCTTGCGGTCATGTCAGGCTGCCCCCTTTGCCGGTGATAACAAAGCCCTCCTTTTCAGACCCAAGATAGAACCGGTCCCCCACGCGCAGGGTCACGGGCTGGTTGGGGGCCAGCTTCTGTCCCCCGGCCAGGAAGGTGCCGTAGCTGGAGCCCAGGTCGGTGAGCGTCACCTGCCCGTCGGAGAGGGCCACCACGCAGTGCCGCCCGCTGATGCCGGGGGTGCCGTCTGGGTAGACCAGGTCATTGCCGCCGGGGTCGCGGCCGATGCGCACCTGGCCGCCGATGGCAAACCGCCGGCCGGCGAAGGCGCCGCTCTGCCCCTGGATGCGCAGCTCCGCACCGCCGGGGGCGGGAACTGCCGCCGGGGCCGCCGGGCCGGGAGCCGCCTTTTTTCTCCGCGCCAGCGCCACAATGGCTGCCGCCGCCGCTACGGCCAGCGCCACGGCGCCCCCGGCGATCAGGGCAAGACCGGGGCCTGGGCTGAATACGTCATAGGAGATTTTCAAACCGTCCAGGATGGCCATCAGCTCCCCTGCCTGGACGGAATATTTGCTGACGGTTTCGGTTCGATTGCCCGTGGACAGGTGAGAGGCGTAATGTACCGCCACCACGGCGCCGTCCTCCGTAATCAGGGGGCTGCCGGAGTTGCCGCTGTTGGTCTGCGCGTCATGCTGCATAATGTCTGTGCCCGATTCCACATCCCGGCTGAGCAGGGTGACGGAGCCCTTGGTCACCGTCATGCTCTCAATACCGGCCAGCAGCTTGTCCACCTGCTTTTCCGGGTCGAAGGTGATGTCGTCCGAACTGCCCGGGAAGCCCAGGGCATAGATGGTGTCGCCGGGGCGCACATTGCCCGCCGGGTCCAGCAGGGACAGGGCAATCCGGTCCTTCACCGGCTCGGCGGCCTTGAGTACGGCCAGGTCCGGGCCCGGCTCTTCCGCCGCGTAGACGATGGTGCAGGGCACCGCCCGGCTGGTGTCCAGCCCGGTGGACGAGTTATAGGAATAGTCGTCCAGCAGGATATACATGGCGGTGACCGTGTTCTGATAGACCACGCTGGGGTTTCCCTCGGCATCCACCTCCAATATGCCCACATGGTCGGATACCACGTGGCGGTTGGTCACAAAAGTATCGGTGGGCTGGCCGGCCTTGCCCACGCCGAAGGCCGTGCCTGTGCCGCCCAAGATCCCCTCCCTGGAAGCGATCTGCCCGGTGATCTGGCCGTCCTCCACCGCATAGATGTCCATGCGCACCATCTGGGCTACCCGCACCACGCCGCGCTGGGCCTGTTCCACGGTGAACCGCCTGGAGCCGCAGCCGGACAGCGTCCCGGCCAGCAAAATCAACCCGGCAAGAAGCGCCAATGTCCTTCGTTTCATCTTGACTTCCTCCTTATTCTCCGTCCACCCACACTGCGGCGGCGGTATTGTTGTCATTGTCGGCGGGTATGCGCTCTTTCAGCCGCCGGCGCATCCGCTCCAGCCAGTCCCCGGGGCCTGCGGCCTTGGCCAGATCCAGTGCCATCTCCTGCTCCAGAACATATTCCCAGAAACCGTCGCTGCACAGCAGAAAGGCATGGCTGCCGGGGCCCAGCTCACGCTGGCCGGTCTCCACGGTCAGCTCGTCGTCCTGGCCCAGGGCCCGGAGCACCCGGCTGCGGTCCTGGTGAAAGCGAATCTGGTCCGGGGTGATGTCCCCCAGAAGCACCCCCAGCTGGGCCGCGCTGTGGTCCCTGGTCTGGAAGGCCAGACGGCCGTCCTGGAAATAGTACAGCCGGGAGTCCCCCGCATGGGCCCATACGGCCCGGCCGCCGGCCAGGGTGAGTACCGCGGCCGTGGTTTTCATGGCGCACTGCGGGGTCTGGAGGGCCAATACCCTGCGGTTGGCCTCCCGGACCAGGGATCTCAGGCCCTCCGCGTCCGCCCGCCCGTCCCAGAGGGTGCAGACGCATTCCGCCGCCGCCGAAGAGGCCAGCTCTCCGCCGCCATGCCCGCCCAGGCCGTCGGCCAGTATCAGGCACAGCCTGTCCCCGTCCCGGAGCGCGTACCGAACCGTGTCCTCATTCCGCGTCCGCCCGCCTGTGTCTGTGTAGGTTGCGATATCCAGCATGGATGTCCCCCCATCAAATCGGTCAGCAGTTCAAAATCACCGCCGTGTAGTTGTCCTGGTTTTGATATCCCTTGGCCCGGATGGCGTCGTTTATCGCCTGGGCCGCCTGTCCCGCCCCCTGGTCCAGGGCGGCGGAAAGTTCCCCGGGGGTGAGGGCGTTGTAGACCCCGTCGCTCATCAGCAGGAACCGGTCCCCCGGACGCACGGGGACAGGCTGGGCGGGCAGGTCAATATATTTGAGCCGCCCCATGCCCAGAAAACTGGTCAGCCCAGCCCCCTTGGGATGGGCGGCCGCCCCGTCCAGCGTCTCTTCCCCATTCACGTAATTGACATACAGCTCGCTGCGGTAGACATGCTCCCGGTTGAGCTGATAGAGTTCCCCCTGCCGGTAGAGGCAGATTCTGCTGTCCCCGACAGACAGGTAGTGGAACGCGCCGTCCCGGATGAGCCCCGCCGTGAGGGTGGAGCCGCTGCGGTATGCGCCGTCCTCCCCCAGCAGCTGGTTTACCGCCCCGTTGGCCCGCTGGGCCAGCTGGAGCAGCACCTGCTGGGGGGTGCCCCGGACGTAATAAAAGCCCTGCGCCATGGCGGATACCGCCGCTTGGCTCACCTTGTCCCCGTCGGACAGGCCGCCCATGCCGTCGGCAACCACTGCCAGCAGCCCGGCGCCCTCCTCCGCCGGGGAGACAAAGAAGCAGTCCTGCTGCCCTGGCCGGGCCCCCTGTTCATGGAGCTTTTCCACGCTTACGCTCCCGCTCCACAGGAGCCCTTCCGGGGCGGGCTGTTTTCTGCGCCGCCGCAGCCAGAGGGA
>CATABD010000004.1 GCA_949494735.1 uncultured Oscillospiraceae bacterium | reverse complement strand
TTCCATAGCCTGGAAGTCGTGTCCGTCGATCTGGAACACATTCAGCCCAAAGGCCTGCAGTTTATCCGGGATGGAGCCCAGCCCCATCACCTTTTCATTGGGGCCGTCGATCTGGAGGCCGTTGTGGTCTATGATGACGCACAGGTTGTCCAACCTGTAGTGGGCGGCGAACATCAGCGCCTCCCACACCTGGCCCTCCTGCATCTCGCCATCTCCCAGCAGGGTGTAGACCCGGGCGGTGCTGCCCTGCTTTTTCAAACCTAAAGCCATGCCACAGGCGCAGGAAATACCCTGCCCCAGTGATCCGGTGGACATATCCACACCGGGGACGGTGCTCATATTGGGGTGGCCCTGCAAATAGCTGTCAATGTGCCGCAGGGTGGGCAAATCATCCACAGGAAAGAAACCCCGGTAGGCCAGGGCCGCATACAGCCCCGGCGCAGTGTGGCCTTTGGACAGCACAAAACGGTCTCGGCCCTCCCACTTGGGATTCTGGGGGTCGATGTTCAGCTCCTTGAAGTACAGGTAGGTGAACACGTCCGCGGCGGACAGGCTGCCACCGGGGTGCCCCGCTTTGGCCCCGTGGGTGGCGGTGAGCACGCCTATCCGGACCTTGCAGGCCGTCTTTCGAAGTGTGATTTCTTCCTCTTTGGTCATGATAGATTCTCCTTTTCAGCCCTGGCCATAGTAGGCCCCCGGCCCGTGCTTACGGAAATAATGCTTATCCTGAATACGCTGGGGGACGGGGCTGGCGGAGGGCCGCACCTGCCGGGTGAGCAGGGCCATTTTTGCAACTTCCTCCAATACCACCGCGTGGTACACCGCCTGGGCCGGGTCTTTGCCCCAGGTGAATGGGCCGTGGCTGGCGCAGATCGCGCCGGGGACGGCGGTGGGTTCGATGCACCGCTCCCGGAAGGTTTCCACGATGACCACGCCGGTGTTTTTCTCGTAATCCTCCTCCAGCTCCCCCTGGGTCAGGTGGCGGGCGCAGGGGATGGAGCCGTAAAAGTAATCGGCGTGGGTGGTGCCGAAGCAGGGGATGTCCTCCCCGGCCTGGGCCCAGGCCACCGCGTGGGGGCTGTGGGTGTGGACGATGCCGCCGATTCCGGGGAACGCCCGGTACAGCTCCAAATGGGTTTTGGTGTCGCTGGAGGGTTTCCAGCGGCCCTCCACCCGCTCCCCGGTATCCAGGCTGACCACCACCATGTCCTCGGCGGTCATGCCGTCATACTCCACCCCGGAGGGCTTAATCACGACCAGCCCCTTGTCCCTGTCGATGCCAGACACGTTGCCCCAGGTGAATGTCACCAGGCCGTATTTGGGCAGGAGCAGGTTCGCTTCCAGCACCTTTTGTTTCAGTTCCTCCAGCATTTACAGCACCTCCACCGCTTTTCGCTCCACATCCAGCAGAGCCCTGTACCGCTCCATATAGGCGTTGAAGCCGTTTACTGTCTCCTCATCCGGCTGGACGGTGGAGCCGGACACCCCTGCGAACACGCGGCGGTTCAGGTAGTCCTCCAGCGTCTCGCCGCCGGACTTCCACACCCGGTACGCCGCCAAAAGCGCCATGCCGTAGGGGCCGCCCTCCCCCGCCGTCTCCATGCAGGCGACCGGGGCATTGCAGGCGGCGGCCATGTAGGTCTGGCCCACCAGCGGAGTCTTGAACAGCCCGCCGTGGCCGGTGAGGGAATCGATGGCGACCCCCTCCGCCGCCAGAATATCCATGCCGATTTTTAGGGTAGCCATTGTGGAATAGAGCTGGGCGCGGAAGAAGTTGGCCAGGGTGAATTTGCTGTCCGGGCGGCGCACTACCAGAGGCCGGCCCTCGTCCATGTGGGTCACGCCCTCGCCTGCCAGGTAGTTGCAAACCATTACACCGCCGCAGTCAGTATCGCCCTCTAAGCTCTTTTCGTACAGTTTCGTGTATAACGCACTGGTATCGGGCGCTGCCCCAAACAGCTCCGCTGTCTCCCGCAACACCCCGGCCCAGGCGTTGGTATCGTTGGTGCAGTTGTTGCAGTGCACCATGGCCACCGGGGCCCCAGTGGGGGTAGTCACCAGGTCGATTTCCTCGTAGACGCGGGACAGCGGCTTTTCCAAAACCACCATGGAGAAAATTGACGTACCCGCCGACACGTTGCCCGTCCGAGGGGCCACGGCGTTGGTGGCGGTCATGCCGGTGCCTGCGTCGCCCTCGGCGGGGGCAAAGGAGATGCCGGGAGTAAGCAGGTTGTCCAGCAGGGCCGCGCCCCGTTCGGTGAGCGCGCCCGCGTCCGCGCCGGCGGGAAGCACGCTGGGCAGTATATTGGCCAGCGTCCAGGGCAAATCGCGGGACTTCACCAACTCGTTAAACTTCTCCATCATTTCCCTGTCGTAGTCCAGGGCCTCGCTGTTGATGGGGAACATACCGCTGGTTTCGCCCACACCCACGGCGTTGATGCCGGTGAGCATATAATGGACATAACCCGCCAGGGTGGTGATATGGGCAATCTGGGGAACGTGGGGTTCCTCGTTCAGAATGGCCTGGTAAAGGTGGGCGATGGACCACCGCTGGGGGATATTGAAGCCGAACAGGGCTGTCAATTCCGCCGCCGCTTGCCCCGTGACGGTGTTCTGCCAGGTTCGGAAGGGCGTCAGCAGGTTCCAATCCTTGTCGAAAGCAAGGTAGCCGTGCATCATGGCCGAAACACCCATGGCGCATATATTCTCCCGACCCTCCACCCCGGACAGGGCGGTCTTCAGGCCCTTCCACACCTCGTCCAAGCTATACGTCCAGATGCCGTTTTCGTAGCTGGACGCCCAGATGTAGTCCCCGGAGGACACAGGGGTATGCTGTCCATCGACGGCCACCGCCTTGATGCGGGTGGAGCCCAATTCGATGCCAAGGCAAAGTTTTTCCATGGCGCTCAACCCCAGGGATTCTCGGTGGGATAGGGCAGGGACTTGGGCTGATTATACGCGATATCCTGAACGCCCAGGAACTTGAACACCTCGAACAGCGCCTTGCCGTAGTGGCCGAAGGCCACCGCGCCGTGGTGGGGGTAGCGCTTCTGGATCAGTACATGGCGGTAGAACCGGCCCATCTCGTGGATGGCGAACACGCCGATGCCGCCAAAGCTGCCGGTCTTGACGGGCAGCACCTCGCCCTGGGCGATGTAGGAGCGCAGATTGCCCTCGCTGTCGCACTGGAGGCGGTAGAAGGTGATGTCAGAGGGCGCAATGTCCGCCTCCAGGGTGCCGCGGGTGAAGTCGGGGTCGCTGTCCTGGGGCTCCAGCAGGCGGTGCTGAATGAGCTGGTATTTCACCGCCCGGTCGGCGCACAGCTTGCAGGCGGGGGTGTTGCCGCAGTGGAAGCCCATGAAGGTGTCGGTGAGCTGATAATCGTACTTGCCGCGAATCTGCTCCTCCCACATCTGGGCGGGGACGGAGTTGTTGATGTCCAGCAGGGTCACCGCATCGCCGCTGACGCAGGCCCCGATGTACTCGCTGAGCGCGCCATAGATGTCCACCTCGCAGGCCACGGGGATGCCACGGGCGGCCAGACGGGAGTTGACGTAGCAGGGCTCAAAGCCGAACTGGCTGGGGAACGCGGGCCAGCACTTGTCCGCGAAGGCCACATACTTGCGGGAGCCCTTGTGGTTCTCCGCCCAATCCAGCAGGGTCAGCTCAAACTGCGCCATCCGCTCGCCCAAATCCGGGTAGAAGCGGCCCTCGCCCATCTCGGCCGCCATCTCGTCGCAGACGGCGGGAATGCGGGGGTCGCCCGCGTGCTCCTTGTACGAAACCAGCAGATCCAGCTCGGAGTTCTCCTCCACCTCTACGCCCAGCTCATACAGCCCCTTGATAGGGGCGTTGCAGGCAAAAAAGTCCTGGGGCCGGGGGCCAAAGGTGATGATCTTCAGGTTCTTCACGCCGATCACCGCCCTTGCGATGGGCACGAAGTCCGCAATCATTTTGGTGATGTCCTCCGCCGTGCCCACGGGGTACTCCGGGATGTAGCCCTTCAGATGGCGCATCCCCAGGTTGTAGGAGCAGTTGAGCATACCGCAGTAGGCGTCGCCGCGCCCATTGATGAGGTCGCCGTCCCCCTCGGCGGCGGCCACGAACATACAGGGGCCGTCAAAGTTTTTGGCAATGAGGGTCTCGGGGGTCTCGGGGCCGAAATTGCCCAGGAACACCACCAGGGCGTTGCAGCCGTGCTCGTTCACATCGGCCAAGGCTTTCAGCATATCCAGCTCGTTCTCAACGGTGACAGGGCACTCGTAGAGGTCGCCCGCATAGGCGGCTTTGATGGCGGCGCGGCGCTTCTCGCTCAGGGCGATGGGGAAGCAGTCCCGGGAGACAGCGATGAGGCCAAGTTTTACGTCAGGGATGTTTTTCATGATGTTTTCCTCCTATATCAAATATCGTTGGCAATGTCGTTGTTATCGCCGGACAGCCGGACGGCGGCGCCTTGTCCGGCCTCGGCGCTGTCCTCATGGGCCAGCAGCCACTTGTTCCGGGCCCAGAGCAGTTGATCCTCCTCTGTTATGGCCTTGATGGCGGGTTTTGCCTCGTTGGTGCCCCGGGGCAGCGCCACCGCCACCCGGAAGCCCTCGGCCTCGTCGGTGTGGCAGGGGGCATAGTGCAAAGTGGTGGCGTACACCTCCACCAACACCCCGGCGGGGACGCGAAACGCCCGGACTTTTGCGGTGTCCAGCATACCGTCCACGATTTCGTCCTGCTTGGCCAGCAGGAGAATGAAGTCATGGGTGCCCACGTTAAACTCGCTGTCCCGGTGGTACTCCAGGCAGTTCAATTTGGTGTTGCGGCCCCAGCACATCCCCAGCTGGACGGGCATCCCGCCGTAGGCGTTGGCACCAAACAGTTCAAAGATGGGCAGGGCCTCCAGCTCAGGAATGGTGGGCTGGTAGGTGGTGCCACTTTCCGGCAAGGGGATGGCTTTCATGGCCGCCAGCAGGCCATCCAGCTTATAGCCCTTATGCACCTGCCCATAGGGGGAAAATTCTGCGTCAAATATGCTTTTGATCTCCATGCTTGACCTCCTCATTTCAACGCTGGAAACACATTTTTTAGGGCCGGGTAGATTTGTTGGAACTTTCGATATCGCTCCTCGTACCGGGCGGTGAGTTCTGCGTCCGGCTCCACGGTCTGGGCCACGTGGATCAGCGTGTCACAGGCGGCCTGGACGCTTTCAAACGCCCCGCAGCCCACCATGGCCAGCACCGCGCCGCCGTAGCCGGGGCCCTGCTCGGTCTGTGGCAGGGTCAGCGGAATGCCCAGCACGTTGGCGAAGATGGTCCGCCATAGGGGCGATTTGGCTCCGCCGCCGCAGATCATGCTCTTGGGGATGGACACGCCCAGGGACTTGGCCACCTCGAAGCTGTCCCGGATGGCAAAAGCCACACCCTCCAGCACCGCCTGGGTGAGGTCGGCGCGGGTGGTGTCCATGCTCATGCCGATGAACGTGCCCCGGGCATTGGTATCGTTGATGGGGGAGCGCTCGCCCATGAGGTAGGGCAGGAAGAACACCCGGTTTCGGCCCAACTTATCCTTGCCGATGGGCTTTTGCTCGGTTTGGTAATCGCTGATACCCAAAATGTCCCCGCACCACCACTTGTTGCAGGAGGCAGCGGACAGCATACAGCCCATCAGGTGCCAGCCGCCGTCCGCGTGGGCGAAGGCATGGAGGGCGTTGTTTGGGTCAACCCCAAACTTGTCCGAGCTGATGAAGATGGTGCCGGACGTGCCCAGCGAAATATTGCACCCGCCCGCGCCCACGACGCCCGTTCCAACAGCGGCGGCGGCGTTGTCCCCCGCCCCGGCGCAGACCTTGACGCTCTCGGGTAACCCCAGCTCTTTCGCCACATCGGCTTTCAGGGTTCCCACCGTCTCCCAGCTCTCGTACGGCTTGGGGAGCTGTTCCTCGGTGACGCCGCAAATTTGACACATTTTCCAACTCCACCGTTTGTGCTCCACGTCCAGCAGGAGCGTCCCGGAGGCGTCGGAATAATCGGTGCAGTGGATACCTGTCAGCTTGTAATTGATGTAGTCCTTGGGAAGCATGATCTTGCGAATCTTGGCGAAGTTTGACCGCTCGTTCTCCCGCATCCACAGCAGTTTTGGCGCGGTGAAGCCCGCGAAGGCGATGTTGGCGGTATAACGGCTCAGCTTGCCCTTGCCAATCTCGTTGTTGAGATAGTCCACCTCTTTGGCCGTCCGCCCGTCGTTCCACAGGATGGCCGGACGGATGACGTTATCATCCTCGTCCAGCGCCACCAGGCCGTGCATCTGGCCGCCCGCGCCGATGCCAACAACTTGGGCGGCATCAAAGCCACACAGCAGTTCCGACATTCCCTGCATCACTGCCTTCCACCAGTCCTCCGGGGCCTGCTCGCTCCACCCCGGCTGGGGGAAAGACAGGGGGTACTCCTTTGTGACCTCGCGGAGCACCGCGCCGCTCCCGTCCACCAGCAGCAGCTTGCAGGCGGAGGTGCCAAGATCAATGCCAATATAGAGCATATTGTTATCCTCCTCAGTGGATCACAGGGATGGTAACACTCCCTGCGTATCTGCCGTCTGCAACAGCCAGGGTGAGTTCCGCACCTTCTCCTGCTTGCACGACAGCCAGTGCCTCACCGTAATAGGTGTCGGTACGGTCTGTGGTGTAGCCGATCTCATTGTAGGGGCACGCACTGCCCAGGCCCAGCAGTCTGCCGCCCGTCACCTTCACGCTGAGGATGCCCCGCTCCAGCGGCTTGACCGTGCCGCTTTCGTCGGTGTATTGCAGTCTGATATGGCACAGGCGGCCCGGCTCCACGGCGGCCTCCTCGGGTACAGCCCGCAGCTGTGTTTCCGGGGATGCGGTGCGCAGGGAGCAGCGCCCCAGCTCCTGTCCATGGCTGTCATAGCTCACCGCTTCCACTGTGCCGTCCTCATAGGTGCTGCGGAATTTGGCCATGCAGTCGTTTTTCAGCTCCTTTTTGCCTGCGCTTTTGCCATTCACCAGCAGCTCCACGCTGTGGGCACGGGCGTAGACCTCCACGTTGGCGCTCTTGCCCGCGCAGCCCCGCCAGCTCCAGGAGGGGATGGCGTTGGACATTTTCCAGGCGGAGGGGGAGTGCTTGTCGCCGGTGTGGTTCACCGGGCACACGGCGATGTACGGGCCCTTGTCCTGCTCCATGGCCACACGGGTGTACAGCGCCTCGCCCAAGGGCCGGCCTGTCAGGTCGATCCGGCCGGAACCCGCCGACACCCAGCCCACACCGTGGCCAAAGTCCGGCGCGTAGTCCTGGTACTCCCAGGAGCCGATGCCCACCTCGCCCAGGTAGTCCATACCTGCCCACACAAAATCGCCCACGATGCGGGGCTCTTTTTTCGCCAGTTCCCGGAACCGGTAGGCATCAGAGCAGAAGGTCTCGCTGCCCAGGATCAGCCGGTTCGGGTACTTTCTCAGGTCGCCCTCATAGCGGAAGATGCCATAGTTGTATCCCGCCACGTCCATATTGGCGAAGGCGTCCCGGGTTCGCCAGTCACAGGGGGGGAGGGTGGCCCCCAGCTTCATGAAGTTGTCCCCAAACAGCCCCGCCATGTTGTTGAAAAACTCGCTGCCCACCGCCTTCTTTTTCTTGGGCACCGCCCCGGCGGCTTTCAGCTTTTCCGCCTTTTCGGCCTCTTTTTTTGCCTTCTCGTCGCTGTAGACGCCAAAGCCGACAGAGGACAGGAAATTGAAAAAGATGTTCACGCCGCAGGTGACGGGCCTGGTATCATCCAGCTGGTGGAGATGGTTCGTCAGATCGGCAGTGAGCTTGATCCCCTTTTCCTGGGCGGTCTCGGACACCTCGTTGCCGGTGGAGTAGAGGATAACTGAAGGGTGGTTGTAGTCCTTGTCCACCATGTCCTTTAAATCCTGCTTCCACCACTCCATGAAGTAATCCACATAATCATGTTCCGTCTTATGGATGTACCAATGGTCGATGTACTCGTCCATCACCAGCACACCCAGATGGTCACAGGCATCCAGCAGGAACTTGGAACAGGGGTTGTGGGCGGAGCGGATGGCGTTGTAGCCGTTTTCCTTTAAAATGCGGATCTTGCGCCACTCCGCGTCCTCGTAGCAGCAGGCCCCCAGCACACCGTTGTCGTGGTGGATGCAGGCCCCCTGGACAATGACCCGCTCCCCGTTGAGCAGCAGACCGCGGCGGCCCCACTCCAGGGTGCGCAGACCGAAGGTCTCCACCACCTCATCCGTCCCAAACCTTATCCGGCACGCATAGAGCTGAGGATCGTCCAGGCTCCAGGGCTTAGCCCCTTCCAGGATCATGGTAAATGTAAACTGCCCCTTGGTCTCCCCGGATGCGGCGGCCAGCTCTCGTCCGTCGTCCAGAACGGCCACGGACACCGGCCCCGCACCCTCCGTCTCCACCCGCACCTCGATCTGGGCCGGATCCAGGGATAGTGTGCGGATCTTCACCCCGTTGAGCTTGATGTGCTCCCGATCCGCCGTCCACAAGACAACAGGCCGGTAAATGCCCGCGCCGGAGTACCAGCGGGAGTTGGGCTGGTCGGCGTTGCGGGCGATGACCTCCAAGGTATTTTCCTCCCCCGCCCGCAGCTTCCCCGTCAGCTCCACATAGAAGTTGGTGTAGCCGTAGGGCCGGAAAGCCAGCTTTTCCCCGTTGAGCCACACCTCGGCGTTGTGGTACACGCCCTCAAACTCCAACACAGCGCATTGATCCGTCAGCGCTCTGTCCGGCGTAAAAACCTTGGTGTAGAGATAGTCCCGCCCCTCGTACCAGCCGGTATTGATACCCCCGGCGGACAACTCCGTCCGGGGCTCGGACAGCATGGCGTCATGGGGAAGGGTCACGGGAACACCGGGGCCCTCATCTTCCAGATATCTCACTTGCCAGCAATCATTGAATTGATTTGCCTTCATGTTTCTCCTCCTCCAGTAAAAAGGAATGGAAATCAACACTTCCCACTCCGCAGAATTTGAAATACAGCGTCCGTGCCCCGTTATCTAAGGCACAGCCTGCTCGAAATTCTGCCCATCCATCGATCAGCTTCAACGGGATACGCGCCGATATCGTCTGAAAGCCCGGCGTGTCGGAGAGTAAAAATTCTCCTTCCGCGGTGCCGCTCAGTTCCACCGATACAGCTTTGACCCCCCGGATGTCAAAATACTTGAAGCCTGCCACAGCGCCGTCCCGCATATTGGCGATGTACTGGTCACCGTTCCCCTCCCGGTCCTTCCCCGTCTGGGTGAAATAGGGGTGGGCGGCAAATGCCCTTCGGGGACTGGGACAGTCGTAGCGCCCCACGCCATCCCTGCTCCACAGGTTGCAGGCAATATAGGCCGGATAGCGCCCAATGCCTCGCAGCGGCCCGCCGTTCAGCCCGCAGGAGGTCACTTCCGCCTGCCGGAAGGAGCCGTCGGGGCTGCGAACCAGCTTTTCCGCGCAGGCCTGACGGGAATAGGAGTGGCGGTTGGTCTGCCGGTGGTAGAAGATATACCAGTCCTCCCCGATGTTCAGCAGCCCGCCGTGGGTATTGCCCAGGTAGTTCAGGCCCTTTCGCTCGTCCTCGTTGCCGTCCAGGAACAGGTCGCCCTGGCTCACCAGCGTGCCTCCGAAAGTGAAGCCGCCGTCGGGCCGGCCGCTGACCGCATAGCACAGCTCGTGGTTGTGTCGGGAGGAGTAGACGAAGATGTACTTGTCCCCGTCCTTGCGGATGGAGCTGGCCTCAAAAAACTCGTGGTTGGAGAAGGAGCCGGGGCCCTCCTTGGGAAAAATCACCTGGGGCTCCCCCTTGATGGTGAGCATATCCCGCTCCAGCTCCACCACCGTGCCGCCGTCATTGCGCAGCTTCTTGAAGCCGGTGACGAAGGCGGGCGTGGGCGTATAAAACCCGGAGTACAGCCAGATCCGCCCGTTGTCGTCCGCCAGCACGCCGGGGTCGAAGGGGAACTGGTCGCCCTTCCGCCGTCCCCAGACAGTGCCGTTGGGATAATGGACATGGCCAAGGAATTGGTATTTCCCTGCCGGGGTGTCGCAGACGGCCACCCCCATAATCCCCATGAAGTCAAAGGCGTAGTAGAGATAATACCGCCCGTCCACCCCCCGGCACACGTCGGGGGCGAACAGCAGCCGCAGGCCCAGCTTATTTTTCGGATCCTGGTTCTTGCGGTAGATCACGCCCTCATACCGCCAGTCGGACAGGTCGTCCACCGGGGCGGACCAGCACACGTAGTCGTTGACGCAGAAGATGGGCGCGTTGAACCTGTCGTGGGAACCGTAGACGTAGACCCGGTTTTCAAACACATGGGGCTCGCCGTCCGGGATATACTCCCAGCTGGGGAGATAGGGGTTGAGCGCCTGCTTTGTTTTCACGCCGCGCCCCCTCACTTTTTGCGCTCCGCGATGGCCTTTTGCTCCTCGGGGAGGTTTTTCTCCACCGTCCACAGCAGCATCAGCACCGCGCACAGGGCGTAGGCGATGGTCTCGATCCAGATATAGCTCACCGTGATGGCTCCCTGGGCCGCGGCGGTCTGCCCCGCGGTGCCCAGGGCCACGTCGGCCCCCTGGGCATAGCCGCTACCGTTCAGGATGGCGCTGAAAATCGCGTTGCAGATGGGGGTGGCGGCCACCATGATGGAGCTGTAGATGGACATGGTAAGCCCGTCTGTGCGGATGCCGCTCTTAAATTCGATGTGGTCGATCACGTCCGCCAGCATGGCCAAAATCAGGTAGCACGCCGGGGCGGAGCCCAGGCACTTGATCGCCACGCCTGCGGCCACCGGGACGATCTGGCCCTGCCCCAGCCCGGCAATAACGCCGCCGATGACGCCGACCACCATGCCGATGATGGTGACGGTGCGCTTGCCGAATTTGTTGGCCAACGGCACCACCAGCGCCGCCGCCACCGCCATGGGGATGGCCCCCAGCACCGCCAGCAGGGATTGGGACGCGCCCCAGGCGTCGGCGGAGCCAAAGAAGGTGTTGTCCAGCACCCATTTGCAGAAGAAAGCCATGGAGCCGTTCTTCATGGCCCCGCTCCACTGGAAGCCCATGTAAAAGATCATGGTGATCCACCACCACTTCTCGCTGGCCACAGCCTTGAGCTGTTCCCCCAGGGTGGCCGTTTTGTCCTGGGCGTCGCTGCCGGCTGTGCCCATGCTCTCCTCCGTGACCCGCTCTCGGGTGAACTTGAACTGGAGGAAGATGGTCAGGGCGGTGAATATTGCCACAGCCAGCATGGTCATGAACCAAAGCCCCTGGTTTTCCTTCAGGGCAAAGGACACCAGCATGGGGAACACCATGGAGCCCACACCCATGACCCCCAGGCCCGCCACGTTGGTGAAGGAAGCCAGGGTGGCCCGCTGTTTGCTGTCCCGGGTGGACACAGGGATCAGGGTGGAGTTGGCGGTGTTGTAGATGGGATAGGCCACCGCGTAGTAGAGATTATAGGCGATGGCGATCCACACCATTTTTGCCGTGGGGCTCTGGAAGGGGACGATGAACATGAGCACGCTGGCCGCGCTCAGCGTCAGCGCAGACAGCAGCACCCAGGGCCGGGCCTTGCCCGCCAGGGCCTTTGTGCGCTCAATAAGCTGGCCCACCACAAGGTTGGCCGCCACGATCAGGATGGTGGAAAACAGCTGTAACCCGGTGAGGAAGCTCAAATCCAGCTTGAGCACATCGGTGAAGTAGTTTTGCAGGATGCTGGTGAAGATGCCGGAGGACAGCAGCGCCCCGAAGGGGCCGATGAAGTAGCCCAGCAGCATTTCCGGCAGCTTTGCGCTCTGGGATCCCACCAGCGAGCTGGTGAGGGGGGTGTTCCAGAAGCCAGTTTCTTTTTTGTCCATAACGTCCCTTCTTTGCTCCGCTTAGATCGCGTTCAGTTCGACCGTCCTGGCCTGCATCCCATCTGCCCGCACAGTCACCGTGATCCCGCCGGGGGCGTCTCCGGCGCGGACAACGGCCAGCGCTTTCCCATAATAGGTGGTATGGGTATTGGAGAAGAAGTTCTCCCCCATATTGGGCTTTGCAGAGCCAAGGGCCAGCAGCTCGCCGGCGCCGCTGACCTCCACCGTAACTGCGGTGTCCTCGGAAGACTTTGTGATCCCGTCCGCGCCGGTCAGGTCGATGCTCAAATAAGCCAGATCCTGCGTCCCCGCCTTCAAGGCGCTCCGATCAGCAGCCACGCGCAGTTCGCTGGCGCCCTCGGCAGTCTTCATGGAGGTGCGGGACAGCTCTTTCCCGGCACTGTCATAGCTGATCGCGGTGATCGTTCCGGGCTCATAGGCAATGTGTTTGAAGACGGCCTTATACTCCTTTGTCTTTTTCTTCCCATAGGAACGCCCATTTATGATGAGTTCCGCCGTGTCACCGTCGGAATACACGGTGATCTTGTTCCGCTTCCCCTCGCAGCCGGCCCAAGACCAGCTTGCCACCGCGTCTGTGTCACGCCACATGGATACAGAGCCCGTCTCCCCGGCGTGGGTATACGGTTCCACACCGATACCGGGGGTGTGATCCAGTCCCCAGGTCAGCCGGTTCCACTGCACCTCGGGGCGGAGCTTTCCGCAGATGTCGATCACGCCGCAGCCGCCGGAAATGATAGGCGCGTCCTGACCGGGATTCTTGAAGCTTTTGTAGCGGACGGTGCCGATGCCGGACTCCCCCAGGTAGTCCCAGCCGGTCCACATGAAGTCGCCGATGACATAGGGGAGCTTTTTCACCAGCTGCCAGTTGTGATAGAGGTTTTTGGGCAGGGTCTCGGAGCCAACGATAACCCGGTCCGGATGAAGTGTGCCGTCCTTCTCATACCGGGAGGCGGCGTAATTATACCCGCCGATATCCAGGTAGGAGAAGCACACCTTTGTGGCATTATCCGCGGCGGGCTTGGCGGCCATTTTTTCAATCATCCCCCCGGCCATGTTCATCAGCATATTGAAGAACGCGCTGGTAGGGACATTATCCATGGTCTGACTGCCGTTCTTGTTCTCTTTCCCGTCCTTTTTGTCGCCGTATATGCCGCCGCCCTTGGCCGACATACTGCACAGCATCAGGTTGACACCCAGGGTCACGGCTTTCCCCGGATCCAGCTTCCGGGCCAGGACGGCCAGCTTTTTGCAGTACTCCTGTCCCTCGGGGATGGCCAGCTCGGAGATCTCGTTCCCGATGGAATTCATGACTACGCTGGGGTGGTTGTAGTTTTTGATCACCATGGCAGTGAGATCCCGTTCCCACCACGCACGGAAATCCTTGTCCGCATAGTCGTAGGGGTTTTTATGCACCAGCCAGTTGTCGCAGAATTCATCCATGACATACATACCCAGCTGGTCACAGGCATCCAGCAAGGCTTTGGACGCCGGGTTATGGGAGGAACGTATCGCGTTGAAGCCGGCCTCCTTGAGCAGCCGGACGCGGCGGAGTTCAGCAGCTTCAAAGGAGCACGCGCCCAGGATGCCGTTGTCGTGGTGGATGCAGGCGCCGCGAAGCAGCGTCTCCTGCCCATTCACGAAGAAGCCCTTGACGCTCCAGCTGAGGGTGCGGAAACCAAACCGCTCCTCCGCCGTGTCAACCACCTCGCCATCCTTCAGCAGCTCCGTCCGGCACAGATACAGCTCGGGGTGGTCTGCGTCCCAAAGCCGGGGCTGGGAAACGGGGATGTCCACGGAAGCTGTCCCGTCCTTTACCGGCACCTCGGCCTGCGCCGCGAGGCTTTCGCCGTCCAGGATGGAAACCCGAACCGTGTCGCCGCCGGTGACCGACACCTTCACATGGGCCGTGTTGTTCCCGGAGGTGGAGATCAATAGGCCGTCGGGGATGATATGGTTCCGATCCCCAAGGAAAAGGTTTACGTTCCGATATATCCCGCTTCCGGAATACCAGCGGGAATTGGGCACCGCCGAGTTGTCGGCGATCACCTTTATCTCATTTTCCTCACCGTATTTCAGATACTGCTCCAGCGCCACAAAGAAGCTGATATAGCCGTACCGCTGCTCGGCGGCGAGGGTGCCGTTCACGAACACCTGGGCGTTTTGATAGACCGCCTCAAATTCCAGGACGGCGGACTGCTCCCGCCACTCCTCGGGCACGGGAAGCCGTCTGATATAGACATAGGCGCCGCCGGGAAAATATCCGCAGGCCCCTGCCGTAGCGGCATCCTTCGAGCGTTTCTCGTACAGCATCGCGTCATGGGGAAGCGTGACCGGCTTCATGGCCTGCTCCCCGCCCACGGCACTGAACAGCCAGCCCGTGTTGAAGTTTTGTTTTTTCATCTGTCTGCGCCCCCTCAAATATGTGAGAATGCCTCGCTGTTGGTGCAGTATACGATATCGCTGCGCCCCGCGATGGCCTCAAAAAGCCGTTCCAGGGCATCCCAGCTGGCATTGCCCTTTCCGTAGTCCATTTCATAGCTGTGCGCCCAGAGGTATAGCAGCAAGTCCCGATCCTGGGCCTCCTCGCGCTTGAAGCGCTCCACCAGCTTCATGGCGTCCTTCAAAATGATGGAGGTGGAGGGACGGAAGTTCAGCGGGTCTTCGGGGAACTCATAGCCGCCAGAGGGGAACACCGCTCTGGCATACCGGTAGCCCCGTTCCTTCAGATACGCCTGCACTGCCGGCGAAGTGGAGCCCTGCGCATAGGCATGGCCCACGATGGGGGCGCCAAAGAGCCCCTCCAGGGCGGCCTTGTCCGCGTCCACCGACGCGCGCATTTCGTCCTCGCTGACAGCGCCCAGGGATTCATGCCGGAAGCCATGGGTGGCAATTTCCATCCCCTCATAAACCTGGAGAACCTCGTCCTGCGGGATTCGATTGTGCCGCACATAGGAGAAGGGCCATTTGTGCGTTACCCCCTCGGGGCAGTCCTGGAAAGAGAAGGTTCCGATCCCCTTCACCTCGCCGCGGGCGCCGAACAGGCCGGCATTGAGGTTGAAGGTCCCTTTAAGCCCGTATTGCTTCATCAGCCGGATCACCCGTTTGTCCTGCTCCAGCCCATCATCGAAGCTGAGCGTAAAATACTTCTTGCCCATGCCTACACCTCCCCGGTCAGCTGTTTCAAATCGTATGCCTGTGCCAGCAGCATACCGCCGGCCTGGTTCGGGTGCAGGTGGTCGCCCTGATGGTAGCGCTCGTCGGTGACCGAGGGATTGTTCTGATCCCGCAGCAGGGCATCCGCGTCAAATATGTAGTCGAACATCGTGCTTTCCCTGATCCATCCGTTGATACTGACCCGCAGGGTCTCCATCTCCGGGGTATAGCCCTTTTTCACAAACCCGATGCGGGGCGGGAGGGTTTGGGCAAACACCCGGACGCCCATCTTGTGGAGCCGCTCCACGATGTCTGTTACGGCAGACGCGTATTTTTCCAGGGAGATGACTGCCTCTGTCTTTTTGGAGTAATAAGCCGCGTCATTGACGCCCAGCGCGAGGATCACCCCGTGGAGGCCGTCAAAGCGGAGCACATCGCGTTCAAAACGGGATACCCCCTTTTCCCCGTAGGAAGCCCCCATCAGCCCCGGAATATCATAGAGCAGGCAGTTCCCGCCGATACCGGCGTTCATCAGCGTGTACCTGCCACCGTAAGCGTCGGACAGGCGCTTTTGCAGCGGTTTTACCCAGCGGTTCATGGCCGTTATGCTGTCCCCGAAGGCTGCGATGATCTTCGACGGCTGGCCGGTGAGCACATCAATCTGATCCATCCCGGGAACGGCTTCATAGAGGTTGTACTGCTCCTTATAGCCCTCCCTGCGGGCCGGGGGAAGCTCCTTGTCCCCGGTGTGATCGCCCGGGTAGACCACGGCGGCCTCCTCGGTCATATTGCTGTCCATGACCTTTGACGCATAATAGAGCCTGATCTCCAGCTCCTCGCCCTGGGCCGTCGGGAACGGAATCTCGTCAGAATAGCAGCTTTCCCCCACGGGGACAGAGAAGGAGCCGCTGCCGCCGCTCGTGACGGGGTGCATCTTCCCCTGCGCCCATATCGTCAGTCCGCCGATGGCATAGGGTTTCTTCCCATAGTAATTTGAGAAACGAACCCGAAGCTTCTCGCCGGAAACCTGGGGCGTTACATGAAACACCACCGTTTTCTTTTTCCCTGCCAACAGGCCCATAGCGAATGCGGGGGCGGCGGCTTGATGCCAAATTGGTGTCCAGTCCATGGTTATCCTCCTTCGTTATGCGAGTGTAAAGTTCAAAATATCAAGGGCGCCTTTGCCCTTATACCGAAAATACAGGGGGCAGGAGCCGATGGGCCGGCGGCTTTCCAGCGCCAGCCGCTTGGCGTTGAATTTCGTGCCGGCAGCCGTCCATTTGTCCGCGGCGGCAATGGAAATGGAAGCTATGACGACACCCTTTTCCCCGGGCAAAAGCTCCAGTACGCCGCCCCCGCCGCGAACCGTCACGTCGATGCGCGTGGTTTCTTCCAGGTCAAAATATCGGAACCCGGCGACGCTGCCATTCTTCATTTTGGAGACATAGGCCGTTGGCGCGGTAAGCTCCGTGTCCATCGTCACTTCGCCGTCCTCTGGCTCCGGCGGTTCATAGTCCGGGCCGTCCTGGGTGATCTCAGGCCCGCCCATAGGGTTGCGGATGCCAAACACCCCGGCGTGATGAAGGACGCAGGCAATGTAGGCCGGATAGGTCCCGATCCCCTTCAGGGGGCCGCCGTTCAATCCACAGCTTGTGGCCTCCACCATTTGAATCGTGCCGTCCTCCTGGATCTCAATGGGCTCGGCCACGGCCTGCCGGTTCTTTTTCACTCCATTGGTGGTGCGGTGGTCAAATATGTACCATTGGCCGTTGACGCACACCATGCCGCCGTGGCTGTTGCCCATGGGATAGGCGGCGTTCATGAGCTTTCTGCCGTTCAAACCGATATCGCTGGAGGAGTGGATCGGCCCCTTGTGGACAAAACCCTTGTCGGGAAACAGGCTCATGGCGTAATTGAGGCCGGTGATATTAGTGGCCGGATAGACCAGATAATACCACTCACCGATGTGGCGGATGGAGGGGCCCTCCCAATAGTTTGGCTTCTTGGGGTCAAAATCCGCCGGCATGATAATCGTCGGCTCGCTGATGATGGTCAGCATATCAGGCGCGAGTTCCATCACAAACAGGCCTTTGATCTCGTGTCCAAAGTTCCCGTTTGACGCCTGACCGCTCCCCACATAGAGGAAAACACGTCCATCGTCGTCCACCAGTACGGCGGGGTCAAACACGAACCAGTCTTCCGGCTTTGAGCCATAAACCCGCCCGTCCGGGAAATGGACGTCGCCCAAATACTGATATTTCCCCGCGGGGGTGTCGCACACGGCAACGGAGGTGATGGACGTATTGGCCACGGAGTAGTAGAGATAATACCGCCCATCCGTGCCGCGCACCACATCCGGGGCATAGTAGGACAGCTTTTCCTGATTCCACGGGGTATCCTCTTTTTTGAAGATCACGCCCTCGTACCGCCAGTCGGAAAGGTCGCCCACCGGGGCCGACCAGGAGACGTAATTGCCCTCGCAGTATTCCTTGGCTCCAAACAGGTCATGGCTCCCATAGATGTACAGCCGCTCGCCGAACACCCTCGGTTCAGCGTCGGGGATGTATTCCCAGCTGGGGAGATAGGGATTGTAGCATTGCCGTTTCAATGGTGGTTCCTCCTTTAAAAACGCGCATTTTTGTGGTATACTGCCCTCAAGGGGGCGTTAGCATGGAAAACATGACACATCTGTATTTTGACAGCATTGATGAGATGCGGGATCAAACCGACAGCCATGGCCCGAACTATCTTCGCGACCATACGGCCGAGCGGGACTATTTTTCTCCGTTGTCGGTGGTGACCAGCATCCATACGCCCCAGGAGTACCTGTTTTCCAACTATATGGATACGTGGTCCTTTTGCGTCCACACTCCGGCAAGAAGCGAGTTCTTTCATGAAACCTATATGCACAAGCATAACTTCTTCGAGCTGATGTATGTGCAGCGGGGGGACGTCCGGGTCATGATTGAGGAGGCAGAGACCGCCTATACTCAGGGGAACCTCTGCCTCCTCAACCGAAATACCATGCACCGGGAAACAGATATGTCAAACGCGGATATCGTTTACATCGGCATCGACCCCGCGCTGCTGACGCAGTGGCCCAAATCATTTCCGCCGCCGTTCCAGTACAAAAGCATCCTCAATCAGTTTTTCAGTGACAACCTTTCGGAGCGCGCCGCCTATAAAAAGGACTACCTGGACTTTACCCTTCTGGGGACGGACGCGATCCCGCAGCTGACCCAGGAGCTGATCCGCGCATTTTCCGTGAAGCGGATTGGCTATCAGTTTGACATCTATTCCTCTTTACTTCGGCTGTTTGCCGCGCTGGAAAGCCCCGATGTCTATAAGGCCACCCATGTTTCGCTGGGGCACAGCCGGGAGCTGATGGCCGTGGAGCAGGCCAAGAAGCTGATCGAAGCACAACACGGGGTCATCCGCCGGACTGAGCTTGCGGAGGCGCTCAACTACTCTTGTGAGCATATCTCCCGCATCATCAAGAGGCACACCGGGTACACCCTCAAAGCGTATTGCCAGAAGGTGCAGCTGGCTGAGGCTGCACGTCTGCTGAGGAACACGGAATTCCCGGTCAGCCAGATCGCAGCATCGCTGGGATACGAGAACAGGACGCAGTTCTACAAAGTATTTCAGCAGGAGTATCATCTCACACCGTTGGAGTACCGCCGGCACGATTCGGAGGACTGAGCTTTATCCTGCGTTGCGCTGATCGAGGCATTCGCGGATCTTCCTGCGCTCGTCTTCCTTAATGGGGTATTTACGCAGGATCAGGGCGGATATCACGCCGAGAATTGCGGGGACCAGGCCCATAATGACGATGAACCAGTTGAGCATGGTGGGGATCTGCGACAGCTCGCCCAGGTAATCAGAGGTGACGGGGTCTACGTTGTAGCCGATCGCCATGAGCACAGAGCCGATGATTGCCGCAGAAAGCGCCGCCTGAGCCTTGACGATGAAGCCGCCGGCCACCATGGTCAGGGCGGAGCGATCCTTGCCGGTTTTGTAAATGTTGTAGTCCATGATTTCCATCTCCACCATGGACTGGGGGACAAAGTCGGTTCCCACCCCCACCGCCATGATGAACATGGTGATGAAGAACAGCGCGGGAGTTTTCGCCAGAAGCCCCGTCATTTGGGCAATGAACAGGATCAGGCCGCCCACCGACTGCATGACCAGCAGGGAGCAGGTCATTTTGATCGGGTTATTCTTAAAGAGCTTCAGGATCGGGCGGCCAATGACCGCGCCAAACAGCAGCGGGATGAGCATCATCATGGAGGAAATGCCGTTGAGGACACCATACTGCTCCATGTTGGTGACGCCGGTGGCAAGGTCAGTACAGAAGCCCCATTTGATGTAGTACGCAGGGGTGGCGAAAATGAGGGACCAGATAAAGCCGGCAAAGATGCCCTTTAAATAATAGATCACCATGGGCTTGTTCTCTTTGAACAGAAGGAAGAAGTCCTTAAATTTTACCGGTTCTGCCTCATTTCCCTGCGCGCTGTGCTTTTCCTTGACCAAGAACCAGCCGATCAGGGCAATCACCATCGCCGCGCCAACAATAACGGTGATCAGGATGGCAAACGAGTCGTGATAGTTCCCAACCGTTTCGTTCACCGTAACCAGCACGGCCGTAAAGGCGGAGGTAACAACACCCAGCATCATGGTCCACACCCGGGGGCCGATGACCAGCTTGGAGCGTTCATTGGGGTCATTGGTCATCGTCCGAAACAGGAGGTTATCCTTGTAGAAAGACGTGCCAACGTCGAACATGAGGTAGAAGAAGATGACCCACACGACAATCAGCACCGGCTTTGTCGCAAAGGCAGACGGGAGCGAGTAGAGGAGGATGCAGCCAATGCCGGTCAGCAGGATGCTGAGGAGGAAGAAGGGCTTGTATTTTCCGATCTTGGTCCGCTTCCCGCGATCCATCACAAATCCCTGAATCGGATCGTCCACCGCATCAAAGATGCGGGCGAACAGGAGCAGCGATGTGGCCAGCGTGGCTCCCATGGCGCCCAGCCCCGCATAGTCGGTCATATACTGCATGAATAGACTGGACATGAACACGGTGCAAAGCCCATTTACAGTGGACAGCGCGGTGGTGCCGAAACAGTCTCGCAGCGTAACGGCATCCGGGTTTTTAACTCTGGTGCGTTTTACCATAACAATCTCTCCCTCTGTCATTTTACTTGACGGTCACAATCAATCAGAGCCTGGATTTGTACAAATCCTACAATAAATAATAGGGGATTCGGGTGTGTTCCACAATGACAAAAAGCCACCCTTTTTCAACATACTGTATCATTTTATTTCATGTTTTCAGAGGCGAATGATTGAGAAATATTTTGTTACAGCATTGCGCGTAAGCACCTCAAAAAATGTGGAGCTGTTGATTTATCCAAGTGATCTCATCATTTTTTGCCCACTGTTTCGTCTGTGATAGATTCCATGGCCTGCCCCAGGCTCATGCCGCCTGCAACAGCCTCCTTCCGGGCGGCATTCACCGCCTGGATGGTCTTCATCTTCTCGCCAGTCAGGGAGTAGCCCTTCATGGCCAGCAGGGTGGCCGCCCAGGCCAGCATGGGGATGATACAGAACATCACGATCACCGCCACCTTGATGCCGCCGGAGTAAGGCGTACCGTCGTCCGGCAGTTCGTGCAGGCCCGCGCAGATGAGGAAAATAAACGCCACCAGCGTCTGGGCCAGGGAGGACACCAGCTTGTCCACCAGGGAGAACAGGGTACCCATGATGCCCGGTATGTACTTGCCGGAGCGGTAGGTCTCGTAGTCGGAGCAGTCGGCCACCATGGGGATGGGCATATCGGCGGTGGCGTAGTATGCCCCGTAGCCGATGCCGAAGAAGGCGATGAACAGGATGGTGTACAGGTTGATGGCGCCGCCTCCGTTGAACGGGAAGGATAGCATAAGGGCTGGAGTACCGTGGTCGCTAAACAGCATTAGGGCCAGCACGCCCACGTAGCAGACCAGGGCCACGGAGACGTAGCGCACCAGGGAGGCCCGCTGGCCCAGCTTCTGGGAGGTGCGCATACTGAGCAGGAAGAAGGGCACCGCGCACACGTAGCCCAGCACCATCATGGGCAGGTAGAGGGAGTTGTAGTTGCCCATCAGGATACCGTACAGCGCCAGCAGGACAGTGGTGTTGGTAGCGATGGCCAGGGCCAGCTTGCATCCTGCGCCGGCCACCATCAGCCGCTGCATGGGTTTGTTGTTTTTGATGATTTCCACATATTCGGAGAGCTTCACCTTCTCCTGCTTTTCGCCGCCGATACCATAGTACTTGGGGTTATCCTTCTCGGCAATGCCGATGATGGCCAGGATGGTGAGGAACACGGAGATGGCGATGCCAATGGGGGTGATGATACGGTACACCATAGGATCGGCGTAGCCGGAGGTGATAACGTTGCCCGCCGCGTCCTTCACATCGTACATCCCCTTCACCAGCGGGATCATGAATTGCATGACCCCCATGCCCAGCAGGGATCCCACCGTATTGAAGATGGTGAACATGGGCCGCTGGTTGGGGTCGTTGGTGAGCACCGTCTGGCCGGCGCGGGTGCAGGAGGTCTGGAAGGTGTAGCCGATGACCCAGACGAAATACACTACCACGAAAGCCACGTAGCGCAGCCACATCATGCTCTCAGGAATGAACGGCAGCAGCACATAAAGCGCGACAACGCTTACCGCCATGACGGCGCTGCCCAGGATCATGAAGGGCCGGAATTTGCCGATTTTAGTGCTGGTGCGGTCCATCATAGCACCGATGATGGGGTCGGTAACGGCATCGGCCACCCGCATCACCGTGACCATGATGGAGGCAAACATCCCCAGCTTCAAAATGCTGGAGCCGAACTGGGCCACATAGGACAAAATCAGGACAAAATACACATTGGTCGCGCCGTTGTTCAGCGGGAACAGCATCAACTGATACGGCTTTGCACGGTTCAGTGTGGTATTGGGTTCTTGGCTCATAACAATTCCTCCTTATTTAATGGCGGCCGCCGCCTTGCGTTTCTTACCCGAGCGGAAGAACCCGCCGACAACGGCTCCCAGCCCCTTGAAAAAGTGGCCGTTGCAGATGGTAAGGATGCCCTCCGCCATTTCCATGGTGCACATCCCGCCCAGCACTACGCCCACCCCCTGGGAAGCGGCTTCGATACCCAAATATTTGCCGATTTCCTCCCCCAGTGTGGGATCCCAGGAGTTCGCAATTGTAGCGGCGGTGGGGAAGCAGGTGGCGGGCAGGGACGGGTTCAGCCCCAGATGATCCCCCTCCCCGGCCTGCTTGCGGATGCCGTGGGGGCCGTCGGACAGGGTCATATTGGGCACCCCCAGCCGCTCCACGCTCCGCGTCTGCCAGAAGTCCTTGCCGGACAGGAAATAGCACTTTTCTTCTAAGGACATTTGCCGGATCAAGTCCTCATGCTTCATGGAATCCCAACCTCCTCTTACACCCAGTTGGCGCTGTTGGAGCTTTTCCCATGGAGTTTATAGGCTGGATTAGGTGCACTTACCCGGCGAACAGCGCATAGGTCGGTGCAGTTGCCGGCAACCGCTTTCAACTCCACATCGCCCTCCAGAGGGACTTTGAATTCAAACACCTTGTCTCCGGCCTTTTCTTCCACAAGCTTGCCATTTGCATACAGCGCCACTCTACCCTGGTTGGAGTAGACCTTGACCTTGATGGTCGATTCGGGCCGATCCACGTACCGGCTGCCGCAAATGTGGACGAAGGGCTCATCACTCCACCACGCCTTGTAGATGTAGAAGCTGTCCTTTTTGGTTTTGCGGTCAAAGGTGACCAGCCCCTTGTGGTTCATGCCTGGTTCGCCGCCCTGATCTCGGGCATCGGCGGCAAAGTCAAACATATTCCACACATGGGTGGCCCAGAGGAAGGGCCTGTGTTCGAAACAGCGCAGCATATACTCGTGATAGATGCACTGGTATTCCTCTGTGTGGTCTCCCCGATGGGGCTTGGAGGAGTGCAGGTTGGGCATGGCCTCGCAGCCATATTCTGAGTAGCCCAGCGGCCTGTCCGGGTAGCATTTGTGAAAAAAGTCAATCCAGAAATCGTTTAGGAACAATCCAGGCACATACCAGCCCAGGTATAGGTTCCAACTTACCACGTCGGTGATGTGGGCGGTTTTGTTGAAGGGCCCGCACATGGCATAGCAGGCCAGGGTGGTAAGCCGGGTGGGATCCAGCTGGTGGTACAGGTCGTTGAGCACCCGGTGGTTGTCCAGCATGTCTGCCTTGTCCTTGGTGGAAATGGTGATCTCATTGGACACGCCCCACACCACAATAGACGGATGATTGTAGTTCTGGATCACCAGCTCCTTGGCCTGGCCGATCGTATTGGCGCGGCCGTTGGGCATATGCTCGGAGATATAGGGGATCTCCGCCCACACCACCATGCCGTACTGGTCGCACAGGTCGTAAAAATACTGGTCGTGCTGGTAGTGGGCCAGCCGGATGGTGTTGGCCCCCATCTCCCGGATCAGCGCCATATCGGCCTCATGGTGCTCCTTTGTAATTGCGTTGCCCAGGCCCTTCCAGTCCTGGTGGCGGCTGACGCCGCGGAGGGGGTAGCTGCGCCCGTTGAGGAAAAAGCCCTCTCTGGGATCTACCCGGAAGTCCCGCACACCAAAACGGGCGCTGACCTGATCTACCGTTTCACCCCCTATGGCAAGGGTTGCCACTACAGTGTAAAGATAAGGATCCCTTATCCCATCCCATAAATGCACATTGGGCAAATCCAGCTTGCCGCTGTCCGCATCAATAGCAGAGACCTTTTTCCCGGCGCCATCCAGAATGGAGATATGCACCTGGCCGTCTTCGCAGTTCCTCCAGGTTTTTACCTGCACCTCGCCCTTGCTGTAGTTTTCTATGGGCTTGGCCGTGACCATGATGCCTGACCCACCCAGGCAGTCCAAATCGAAGTGACATTTGTTGACCACGATTAACGAGACATCCCGGTAGATGCCGCCGTAGAAGGTGAAGTCCGCTTTCTGGGGGTATACCCGGTCGTTGACGCCGTTATCCACGTGGACGGTCAGCACGTTGCTGTCTGAGATTGATTCGGTCACATCCCAGCGGAAGGCGGAATACCCTCCGTTATGTATCCCAACAAGCGTCCCGTTCAGCTCCACCTTGGCCGATGCGTTTACCCCCTGGAATTCCAGGTATACCCGCTGGCCCGCAGCGATCTCCGGCTTGGGAAAGGATTTGCAGTAGATGCACGTCCCCCGCCAATAGTCGTTCCCACCGTCCTGGCCATCTATCGCGTTCCAGGTGTGGGGCAGGTTCACACGCTGTGTCCCGCCGCGTGGCCCGGTGAAGCTCCAGCCCTCATTGATATTGATCCTTGTTCGTAGTTCCATTTGCCTCACCTACTCAAATGTATTTCTCCAAAAAGCCGGCACTGCGCTGAAAGCTTTTGACCGGCGATTTTTCCACCCAGTTGCGGTGGCTTTCCAAAATCACAGCGTCCACAGACACAGACTTGGCCTGTTCCACCAGGGGGAGCAGATCCATGTTCCCATAGCCCAGCTCCATGCTGTCGCTTTTCAGGATGGGGGTCATGGCCGGCCCGGACAGCCGCGTCCCGCGGTCGTTGATGTGCCACAGCTTCATGCGTCCCCCCAGCCGCTCCATCCAGGACAGGGCGCTGGCGCCCCCTTCCGTGAACCAGTAGCTGTCGAATTCAAAGCCCACCGCCGCCGGGCTGGTCTCGGACAATAGGAGGTCGTAGGCCCGCTGTTCCCGGTTTACCCACTGCAATTCGCAGTTGTGGTTATGGTAGAGCAGGCTGACTCCCTCACGCCCCAGCGCTTCCCCCACCCGGTTCAGCCGGGCGGCCAGTTCCCTGACCGCCTTTTCGTCGCTATAGGGGAAGCGGTACATCCCTGTAATCACCGCGTACTTCGCCCCCAGCGCCTTAGCCTCGGCGGCGGCGGCAGGGACGTCCTTTTCCACACTGTCCAAGTCCATATGCAGGCTGACCACCCGGAGGCCGGATTCCTTTACCAGCCGGGGCCAGTCCAGCCTGCCGCCCCCGCCCACAGGCATGCCGGCGGCTTTGGTGATGAGGCGGACCAAAAGGCCGCTGGGGTGGATCATAAAGCGGCACAGCTCGATCCCGTCATACCCGGCGTCTTTCATTTTTTGCAGCGTGTCCCGGGCCTGGGCTTCGTTATTCAGCACCGTGCCCAGCATAAACTGCTGGACTGCTTTGATCGGCATGGATGATGCTCCCCCTTTTCCTATTTTCAAATTCCGGACAGGGCCTCTTCAAACTTGGGCAGCCACCACTCCCGATAGCCGGCCTTTGTCGGATGGATGCTGTCCGCCATATAGAGCGCCTGTTCTTCCTCGCTGATGTCGTTGAACGCCTGATCCCGATACAGGTCAATGATGGTCACGCCCCATTTTTCCGCAAGCTCCTCCAGCGCCTGCACCATCGTTTCATAGTTTTCGTCGCCCATGGGCGGGTTGGTGTAGAAATATACGGGGCAGTCCCATGTGTCTTTGGCTGTGGCGATGATGTACTCCATTGCCCCGAAGGTGGTGGCGGTGTCAAAGGCTGCCGCGTCACGCACATCCGCCGGCGTCACAGCGCCAAAGCCATCAGGGAAGCCCTTGTCGTTTGTGGACAGCTGGCAGATGAACGCGTCCACATGGCCTGCCCTTTCATCAGAGGCCAGATACTGGTCCAGCCGACTTACATAGCTGCTGTTGGCCCGGTCCGCCAGCGTGGTGCCGGACACGGCCTCCTTGATGCACTGGGCCCCGTGCTTTTTGGCCAGGAAATCCGCCATAGATTCCTGACCGGAACTGGCCCCTTCTGAGACAGAGGAACCCAGCCAAAAGATGACTTTTCCCGCCAGGGGGCTGTCCGCAATCCCCTGCGTGCTGGCGACGGAGTACTCCTCCCGGTTCCCCTTTAGCGTGACCTTGATGTTCTGCTGCACGGTTTCCCCTCCATAGACAAACTTGGCAAACAGGGACGTCCGCGTCAGCGGCTGGTCTACGATGATCCCCTCATAGGCCACGTTTTCCAGTATTGAGCCGTCCTTCATCTTGGCGTTGATGACAACCCCGGCCGGATCGAAGGTTTCGCCTTCCTCATACTCCAGCTTCTCCGGCGGCTGTGCGATGGAGAGCTTCCACACAGCAGAGGCCTCCGAAGAAACTCCGCCCGACGGATCGCTGGCAGGATCCCCTTGACGATCAGGGGATCTGTCCGCACAGGCGCCCAGGACAAGGAGAAGCCCAAGCACCGCCGAAATAATAAAGATTTTTTTGTTCATTTCAGTTATCCTCTTATTTCATGTCCTGCCCATTTGATCCAACAAAGCAGGAAACCACGCCCAATACCGCACACAGGAAAAACACGCCCGCAAAGGCCATGCCCATAGCGGCATTTCCGCCGATAAAATTGACTTTGTTCCACACATCGGACAAGCTGGGCACCGCGACACGGAGCACTACCCCAAAAGCGGCGGCATAAAACGCTGTAGGCACAAAAGCGGCAAATTTCAGCCGGGTGAACACCGTCAGCGCGGCGGAGCCCGCGCCTGCCAACGCCAGGGCAAAGCCAATGAATGTAAACGTTTTGTCTGTTCCGTCAAGCACAATATACAGGACAGCGCCCAGCAGGGCTGTGGCCCCCGCAATCAGATTCATATAAAACCCCAAACCCCGGTTTTTAAACACATTCTTCATCTCAGCGTCTCTCCTTTTTTACGTAAGCATTCCAGGCAAACATCCCCAGGGATGCCACGGCCAATAGAGCAAGGGCGGCGCAAACAGCAATCAGCGCCGGCTGCCACCAGTAAACGGTCTCATGGACGACAGTTTCTTCTGCCAATCCGTTAATCAGAATGCTTCGGCTGTGGGCATAATAGAAATGCTCATTGGCTGTTTTCATCCAGTTCAGGATGTTTCCGTCCCGATCTTTGATCGCCAGATTGGTCAGCTCGCTGGTGCGCCCGGTGTCGGAGAGGAACAGATCGGTGCCGCTGGTGATACACTCGGCAGTGAGCACATAATCAGAGGCATCCTTGGAGGAATCGGTGATATTGATGCCCTTAAAGCCCCATTCGTTGCGGAGGATCTCCACCTGTGCGCCGTAGTGGGCAGGTGACGCGGTCATCCCGATCCGATTGTAGCTGGTCATGACGCCCAGACCGCCGCCATCGCTCAACGCGCCTTCAAATGCCTTGAAATAAATCTCCCGGCAGGCCTGCTCAGTGGCAAAAGTGGCCACACCATGGCGGTTGACCTCCTGGTCGTTGAGACAGAAGTGCTTGAAGCCGGTGATGACGCCCTTTTCTGTCATGGGTTGGGCGTTGGCACGGCTCATGAGATAGCTCATCAGGCCGTCCTCGGAGAAATACTCGCTGTTGCGGCCCAGGTAGGCAGTCCGATGAATGTTGGCGCCGGGACCAAACACCATGGTAACGTCGGCATACATGGCGTCCTCCGCCATAAGGGCGCCCCGCTCCCTGGCCAGATCCAGGTTAAATGTGGCGGCCTGGATCGGCTCATCCACAAACAGGGTGCAGCCCTTCCGGTTCCCCTTGGTATAGCTGCCCTGAACGCCGCAGGGGCCGTTTGTGGAGGCATTTGCGGGCTTACCCACTTCAGGGATGGCCACATTGCCCCGGTTGTCACCGCAGATGGTGGCCAGCTGGTTGATGCTAAGCTGATCGATAAACGTCTTCCATTGATCCGCCCCGAACTCCACATCCTTCATGCTTACCAGCTTCAAGCCAGCGTCCTCACCGAAAACCATATCGCCGGTATCCGGGGCGTCGCCGGGCTTTTGATAGGTTTTCCCGATCATTAGCTCCGCCATGGCGTCCGTGGCGGTCAGGCCGGTATAGCTCTCAGGGAAGGTGTTCCAGTCCGACCTGCTCAGATAGGTGACAGTGCCGGGAAGATACTCGTTCAGGTCAGCATCTTGAAGCTGGTTGGACACGATGGCCCCAGTTGTGGGGCTGAGTGCATAGGTAGTGTTGTCGTACTGCCCCAGCTCTGCTTTTACCGCATTGGAGGGAACGCCGGACACAGGGTTCCCCTTTTCATCAAACAGGCCCTCGATCCCCCTGGCGGCCATAATGTTGTTCAACGCGTCATGGCTGCTGCCGCCGATGGCAAACCAATAATCCCCTGCGTCAAATATGTAGCAGCCGGTCTTGGAGGGATCCGCGCCGTTTTCAGCGTTCTCATCATAAACTGCGAAATAGTAATCAGGCACGGTGATGGTGACCGTCTCGCTTTCCCCAGCCGCCAGCCCGCTTGATTTCTGGAAGCCGATGAGCTGGATGGCGGACTTCTCGGCCTGTCCAGGCTCCCAGGGGAGCTGGGCGTAGAGCTGGACCAATGCTTTGGACTTTCCATCAAATCCGCCGTTGTTGGTAACCTTTACAGCAGCGGTGACGGTGTGCGCACTTTGATCCCAGAGGATGCTCTCCACCGCCTGGGTGAACTGGGCGTAGGACAGGCCATAGCCGAACGGATAAGCCATCTCAGCGGCATAGTCCCAGCCGCCATCGCTGGCAAACGCTCCGGCAGGGCCGTTGGCGTCGTTGATGCCCAGCACCTGGTCCTGGTAGCGGGTCTCATAGTATTTGTAACCAACATAGATCCCTTCCGCATACACCAGGTAGCGGTCGCCGTACATCTTCTCCAGATTGGTGAATTTGTAATCGCCAAAATTCTGCATGGCGGGCGCGGACAAGGAACTGGAGGCCCAGGTGTCCGGCAGATGCCCGGACACATCCGCCGCTCCCGTAAGGATATCCATCAGCGCGATAAAGCCATAGTCGCCTGCCGCGCCGAACACGAGGCAGGCATCCACCCCGTACTCTTCATATTCGATCCACTCGATATCCATGGCGAACGGGCTGTTGATGAGGACCACGGTTTTCCCGAACTTCCCGCTGTCATGGATCATCCTCAGCAGATCTGCTTCTTCCTGGTGGAGGGACAGCATGGGAACGCCATCCGCGTCCAGAGGATCAAGGTCAACACCTTCCCCTCCGTAACGGGTAAGCAAGACAATGGCCACGTCATTGTACTGGGATGCATAGGAGCTTTTCAGCGTGTCGGTGTAAAAGCTGGCGGGCGCTTCGCCCACAGTAGAACCGCCCCGGGTCGCCACCGAGGTGCGGACGATGCCGCTGTTTGCATATGCGTCCCGCATGGTGGGATTGACCTGGAAACCGGCGGCCTCCAAGGCGGTATACAGTTCGCCGCCCCGGTCAGCGTTAAAGCTGGCGTTTCCGGCATTGGATTTATAGATGGGGTCGTTGACTGAATTGCCAAAAACAGTAACGCTCCGCTCACCAGCGGCCAGAGGAAGCGCACTGTTTTCGTTCCGCAGCAGCACCGTCCCCTCGTACATAGCCCGAATATTATGATCCCGTTCATCTGCAATAAGGCGGTCGGCGTTCTCCGCATTCAGCGGCCCGTAAGCGGAGGGATAGTAATTGGTGTCCCCGCTCACTTCAATGCTTTCGCCGGTGATGCCCAAAAAGCTGTTTACATAGCCGCTGTAATAAAATGCAGAGCTGGTAAGGCTCAAGGCGGCAGACAGCAGCAGGGCAAACACCGCAGCCAGTCCCAGCCATTTCTGATATTTTTTCTTCATGACGTGCCCCCTGAGATGTTTTCGGGCCGCAGCCACAGTTCGTGGAACTGCGGCCCGCTGAATTGTTGCAGATCAGCCGCCTTTCGCTGCTTTTTTACTGCGCACCACCATAAACGCGCTGCCCACGGTGAGCAGGGCGCACACGCCGGTGGCGGCGTACAGCGCGATCCGCCACAAGGGGGTCACACTGACAACAGTAGCGTTGCCCATGTTCATGGCGTTGGTCCGGGTGATGCTGAATACCACGTTCTTGGCCGCGTTGTGGACCGCCGCGGCGATGGCCGGATCATTGCCGGTCCCGTCCAGGGTACCCATGCCGCCCTTCTGGCCGCACCAGTAGTCCTGTCCGGCCAGCACGCCCATCCGGTAGTCCATCCACTTGGCGTTGATGGCCATGTCGGTGATGGCGGAGCCCTCCATGCCCCATTCGTCCCGGAGCACGCCGGTCATGAGACCGTGGTGGGCGCCGGACCACACCGCGCCGATGCGGTTGAAGGAGCTCATGACATTGGAAGCGCCGCCCCGGATCGCACCTTCAAAGCTCTCCAGATACAGCTCCCGGATGGACTGCTCGTTGGCCCACACAGAGATCCCATACCGGCCCTGTTCCTGGTCATTGAGGGCGAAGTGCTTCACAAAGGCCAGCATCCCCCGGTCGTGGAGGCCCTGGACCTGGGCGGCGGCGATCTCGCCGGACAGCCAGCCGTCCTCGGAGTAATACTCGTTGTGCCGGCCCAGATAGGGGCTCCGGTGGATGTTCACGCCGGGGGCGTAAATGCCGGCCACGGCGGCTGCGTTGTCCCCGGACTGGGCGTGGAGCATATCCTCGCCCATGCACTTGCCCACCTCCTGGATCAGCTCTCGGTTATAGGTGGCCGCCATCACATCCTCGGAGGTAAAGGCCATGCCGTTGGCCCCGCCCACGATGCTCTTGGTGAAGCCGGTGGGGCCGTCAAATTCCTGGGTGGCGGGCAGGTTGATGGCCGGGAGCACCTGGGTCTGGTAGGAGCCGTTATAGATCAGGTTCAGCATATCTTCGTAGGAGAGCTGGCCGATCAGCTCATCCCAGGCAGGGTCGTCATAGTCCTTGTCCACAAAGTCAATGGCGTTGAGGGAGCCGCCCGTCCCGGCGGCGGGAGCCTGGCTCACGTCGGACCAATAGAGCTGCTTGTACTGCTCCACCAGGGCGTCCCTGCCGGCGTCCTCATGGGTCAGGCCGTCGTCCCACATGGCGTCTGTAGCCCGAAGGCTCACAGTGGCCTGGGGGAAGGTTCCGGTCCAGTTGCTGCGGGTGAGGTAGACCACCTGCTGATCCTCCGCGCCCTCGTACTTATTCAGATCGGCGTTGTCGAACAGGTTGGTGATGGGCTTCCCGGTGGCGGAGGAGACCGCATAGGTGGTGGTATCCAGGGCAGGGTTATTCCATTTGGCCGTGAGGGCCGCGTCGCCGATACCGGTCATGCGGGAGGCATCTGCCCCCTTGGCCATCAGGATGTTGTTGATGGCGTTGTGCGCGTCAGTACCCACGGTGAAGTAGTAGTCTCCGGCGTCCAGGATGTAGGTCTTGGCGGCGTTGGCGTCATAGCTGGTCAGATCCTCTTTCAGGACGCGGATATCAAAGTGCTCGGTCTCGCCGGCCTTGATCTCCTTTTTGTCAAAGCCGCACAGCTCCACGGCGGCCTTCTCAATCCCGTTCTCCCGGTCATAGTCGGTGTAGGGGGACTGGAAGTAGATCTGCACGGTATGCTTGCCGTCCATACTGCCGGTGTTGGCCACATCCACCCCCACCTGGAAGGCGTCGCCCTGGTCCTCCACGGTGAAGTTGGAGTATTCGAAGGTGGTGTAGCTCAGGCCGGAGCCGAAGGGGAAGGCCACGTCGGCCCTGTAGTCGTACTCCCCGGCGCTGCCCTGGCCCAGCACATAGTCCTCATACCGGGTCTCGTAGTAGCGGTAGCCCACGTAGATGCCCTCCTGGTACACCACATAGTTCATATTGCACTTTTCAATGCCGGGGGCGGTGTTGTTCTGGGCAAAGGCCAGATCCAGCTGGGCGGCGTTGGTATAGGGGAACGCGTCGTAGTTCACCATGGCGGGGGAGGAGTGGTTGTCCTTCAGGAAGGTGTCCACGATCCGCCCGGAGGGGTTCACCTTGCCCGCCAGGATGTCCGTCACGGCGGGCAGGCCGTTGATGCCCAGGTTGCCCGTCCACACCACCGCGTCCACATCGTACGCGTCGATGAAGTCCAGCTGGAGGGTGCTGGAGGAGTTGAGCAGCACTACGATTTTCTTGAACACGCCCTGGTCCTTCAGCTCCTTCAGGTTCTGGAGCAGCTCCATCTCCTCCTTGCACAGCCGGAGATAGTCGCCGCCGGTCATGTAAGGCTCCAGCGCCTCCAACCCGCTGGGCAGGTCGGCGCCCTCGCCGGAGGAGCGGGACAGGGTGACCAGGGCGGCGTCGCCATAGTCGGCAAAGGTGGATTTCAGCGCGTCGGTGTACTTTTCCCAGGGCACCTCGTTGATGCGGTATTGGGAGGGGTCGCCGCCGGACAGGGCCGCGTTTTCCCGCTTATAGCCGCTGGTGACATAGAACTTCCACAGGTCGGTGTTCACACACCCCGGCTGGAAGCTGTCCTCCAGCGCGGAGTACAGGCTGGCACCCTCGCCGGTGGAGACGAAAGCGGAACCGGTTCCCACCTTCACCGGGTCCACAGAGGACTGGGAGAAACAGGAGAACTTGGTGTCAGCGGCCAGGGGGAGGGTATCGTCCCGGTTGAGCAGCACCGAGGCCCCCTCCGCCATCACCTGGCGGCACACGTTCCAGTCGTTGGCCACCAGCTCTTCCTCGGAGTCGTAACGGGTCCAGTAGAAGATCTGTGCGTCCGGGTCGGGGATGATGCGCTGGGTCTCGGCGTTCAGCGCTACGTTGATCATGGGCGCGAAATAGTTGGTGATGGGGATTGCAGCCACGCAGATCACTGTGAACACGGCGAAAACCGCCATGGGTATTTTCCAAAAGTTCCTCTTTTTCATAGCTGTCCTCCTGAATGAAAGAAATGGGCGGGCCGCGGGCACAGGTCTCAGCCCTCGGCCCGCCGGATTGCGGTAGATCAGCCGTTCTTTGCTTTCTTTTTGCTGCGGATCAGCATAAACGCGCTGCCCGCGGTGAGTACTGCCATTACACCCGTGGCGGCGTAGATGGCCATCTGCCACCAGGGAGTGATGGCCCGCACGGTGGCGTTGCCCACGTTCATGGCGTGGCTGTGGGTGATGGAGTAGGCGATGTGCTTGACGGCGGTCTGCACGGCCGAAACAATGGCCGGGTCGTTGTCCAGCCCGTCCAGGGTCTCCATGCCCATGCTGTAGCCGTCCCACAGGTCCTGGCCCGCCAGCACGCCCAGCCGGTAGTCCATGTAGGCCGCCATGACGGAGCAGTCGGTGATGGCTGCGCCCTTCATGCCCCACTCGTCCCGGAGGACGCCGGTCATCAGTCCGTGGTGGGCCCCGCTCCAGGTGACACCCAGGCGGTTGAAGGAGCTCATCACGCCCATGCCGCCGCCCCGGGCCACGCTGCCCTCAAAGCCCTCCAGGTACAGCTCGCGGATGGCCTGCTCGTTGGACCAGGTGGAGATGCCGTAGCGCCCCTCCTCCTGGTCGTTGAGGGCAAAGTGCTTGGTGAACACGTACACACCCCGATCCTGGATGGCGGCCACCTCCACGGCGGCTACCCGGCCAGACAGCCAGCCGTCCTCGGAGTAGTACTCGAAATTGCGCCCGCAGTATGGGGTGCGGTGGATATTGGCCCCGGGGCCGTAGATGCCGGAGAACACGGTGCCGGATTCGTCGGTGGCGTGGAGGAAGTCCTCGCCGATGCACTTGCCCATGTTCTCAATGAGCTCCAGGTTGAAGGTGGCGGCCATCACATCCTCAGAGGTGTAGGCCATGGCGGAGGCGCCGCCCATCAGGCTCTTGGTGAAGCCCTGGGGGCCGTTCTCATCGTTGGTGCCGGGCAGGCTGATGGAGGGCACCGGCTGGGTGAGGTGGAAGCCGTTGTAGATGAGGTTGGTCATCTCGCTGTAGGGGATCTGGCTGACCAGGTCGTTCCAGGAGGGGTCGTCCGCCTCGGTCTCGGCGAACATACTGGCGTTGAGCGTGCCGGACACACCCACCTGGGGCATAGTGGCGTCAGCCCAGTAACGGCTCTTGGCGGTTTCCACCATGGCTTTTCGGTCCGCCTCGTTGTGGGACAGGCCGTCCTTCCACATCTGATCGGTGATCTTCAGCGAGACGGTGGAGGGCCAGGTGCCCGTCCAGTCGCTCCGGCTCAGGTAGGTGATATCCTGGCCGTCGTCGCCCTCATACTTGTTCAAGTCGGCATCTTCAAACAGGTTGGTGATGGGCTTGCCGGTGACGGAGGACACGGCGTAAGTGGCCTTATCAAAGGCGGGGTTGTTCCATTTGGACGCCAGCCCGGCGTCCCCGGCGGCGGTCATGCGGCCCTGGTCCGCGCCCTTGGCGGCCAGGATGTTGTTGATGGCGTCATGGGCGTCTTTGCCCACGGTGAAGTAGTAATCGCCGTCCTCCAGGATGTAGGTCTTGGCGTTCATGTGGTCGTAGGAGGTCAGATCCTCCTTCTCCACCGTAATGGTAAAGTGCTCGGTGTCACCGGCGGCGATGAACTTCTTGTCGAAGCCGCACAACTCCACCGCGGCCTTCTCCACCTGGTTGTCGATATCATACTGGGTGTAGGGGGACTGGAAGTAGATCTGCACGGTGTGCTTGCCGTCCACCGCGCCGGTATTCTTCACGTCCACCTCCACCTGGAAGGTATCGCCCTGCTCCTGGACGGAGAAGTTGGAGTACTCGAAGGTGGTGTAGCTCAGGCCGTAGCCGAAGGGGAAGGCCACGTCGGAGCTATAGTCATACTCCCCGGCGTTGCCCTGGTTCAGCACATAGTCCTCATACCGCGTCTCGTAGTAGCGGTAGCCCACGTAGATGCCCTCCTGGTACACCACGTAGTCCCGGTTGCACTTGCCGATGCCGGGGTCGGTGTTGTTCTGGGCGGTGGCCACGTCGTAATCCGCGCCGTTGGTATAGGGGTACGCGCCGAAGTTCTGCATGGCGGGGGAGGAGTGGTTGTCCTTGAGGAAGGTGTCCACGATGCGGCCAGAGGGGTTCACCGTGCCGGCCAGGATGTCGGCCACGGCGGTGATGCCGGTCATGCCCACATCGCCGATCCACAGCACCGCGTCGATGCCGTAGTCGTCCACAAAGTCCAGCTGGAGGGTGTTGGAGGAGTTGAGCAGCACCACGATCTTCTTGAAGGTGCCCTGCTCCTTGAGCTGCTCCAGGTTCTCCAGCATCTCGATCTCCTCTTTGCACAGGCGCAGGTAGTCGCCATCGGTCATATAGGGCTCCAGCTCGGGCAGGCCGCTGGGCAGGTCCGCCCCCTCGCCGCCGGACCGGGCCAGCACCACCAGGGCCACGTCGCCGTACTGGGACCAGGTGCCCTTCAGGGCGTCGGAATACTCGCTCCAGGGCACCTCATTGATGCGGTACTGCGCCTGGTTGCCGCCGGTGGTGTCGGCGTTCACCCGCTTGTAGCCGGCGCCGGCGTAAAACTTCCACTGCTCGGGGTTGACGGAATTGTCGCCGAAGGCCCCGTCGATGGCGGCCTTGAGGGAGATGGCGTCGTCCGCGGACACCTGGCCGGAGCCGGTGCCGCCGTACAGCAGGTTAAAGCTGGACTGGGAGAAGGGGGTGAACTTGGTGCCCGCGGCCAGGGGCAGGGTGTTGTCCCGGTTGACCAGCAGGGCCGCGCCCTCCGCCTCAATGTCGTGGCACAGCTGCTTTTCAAAGGCCACGAGGTCGTCTTCGTTCTCGTAATCGCTCCAGAAATAGATTTTGGCGTCGGGGTCGGGGATGACCTCCTGGGTCTTGGCCCCCAGGGCCACGTTGATAGCGGTGGCAAAGGCGTTGGTGACGGGGATGGCCACGATGCACACCACCAGCAGCAAGGCGGTGACCACTGTGAGGATGGTCCACAGCAGGCTGCCTTTTTTCTTCATAGCATGACACTCCTTTTCTAAAAAAGGCCCCAGGCGAACGAACCGGCCTGGAGCCTTTTTTGCGTTTGGGTCTCGGCTTGCTTCTATGCGCCGGTTACTCGGCCTTGACGGCGGTATTGCCGTCGATGGTCCAGGTCTCGCCGCCCATAGCGCCCCAGATCTGGGCGAAGGCGCCCAGCACGTCCTCGCCGGGGGCGGTGACGGTGAGGGTGTCGCCGTCCAGCACGTAGGTGAAGCCGTCCCGCTCCATGCCGTACTCGGGGTACTTGACCTTCATGTTGGTGTCGTCCAGCAGCACCAGCACCAGACCGCCGGCCTCATAGGAGGCGATGCCCTCCTCCGTGGGCTCACCGCCCTCAGCGGGGGCCTGGCCGCCCTCGGGGGCGGACAGGGTGGAGATGTCCTCGCAGACCAGGGTGTAGCTGGCCGTGTTGCCGTCGCCCAGATTGCGCTCGGCGGTAAAGGTGGCCTTATTGCCGTCCATGGTCACATCCACGGCCTCGCCGCCCAGGGTGATGGCAATGGCCCCGTCGGCCAGGGTCCAGGTGCCGTCGGCAAACTTGTCGTAGCCGGCGTAAACCAGCACCGTGCCGTCGGCCTGGAGGTAGGCGGTGCCGTTGTTGTCCGTGTCGGTGAAAGTGCCCACGTGCTCGGGGGCGGTGAAGTCCTGCTTATAGGCCTGGATGAAGGCGTTGGCGTCGGCGTAGGTCTGGCCCTCCTTGCCCTCCATGGGGGCCACGCGGGTGTAGGACATACCGGGCACCACGGGGAAGGTCAGGTCAAAGGAGTACACCCCGGCCACGTCATAGGCGTAGGCGGTCTGGGCGTTGGACTCAGTGCCCGCCTCGTCCACATAGGCCAGCTTGATCTGAAGGCAGGCCACGCCGTCCTTTTCAACTTCCTTCCAGGTGCCGGACATATAGCTGGCGGTGAAGGTGGGGTTGGTGGCGGCATCGGAGGCGTTGAAGTTGGCGAACATATACTTGTCCGCAACAGCGGTGCCGTCCTCGTTCAGGTTCAGCAGGAACGCGGCGTTCAGCATGGAAGCGTTCTCGCCGGATTCCTCATAGGTGCCCCAGAACTGGTAGGTCTTGCTTCCGCCCTCGCCGCCAGAGGACTTGGACGGCTCCTCAGAGGGGGCCTGGGAATTCCCGCTGGGGCTTCCGCCGCAGGCGGCCAGCAGGGAGACAAGCATCAGCGCCGACAGGGCGGCGGCCAAGAGTTTTTTCATTTTCATAGCAGTTTCCTCCAATTTTTTATATCGTTCCCACCCTCCCCGGCTATGCCGGGGAGGGCCGAGAAACCAGGAATTATTTGCGGTGGGCCATGAAAGCGCCGGCCACATTGAGGATAGCGGCCACGCCGAACACCACGGAAAAGGCGATGGCCAGGGTGGGGTTGCCCCCGAAGAAGGGCACGCCGGTGAGAACGTCGGCCAGGGGATAGGCGGTCTCTACCAGGTGGTTGGCAAAGCCCACGGCGAAGCAGGCCCCGCCCAGGATGGGGGTAAAGGGGAGTTTGAGCACCTCGCCCGCCAGGGTGACGACTGCGCCGCCCAGCATCAGGCCCAGGGTGAGCCAGGAGAATACCCGGTCCACCGTCTCGCCGGCGGTGGCCATGTAGATGACAACGTAGGCCGCAGCGCCCGCCAGGGCGACGACGGCGGCAATCGCGCTCAGCCAGAAGCCCAGCTTTGCGTCTTGCGTCAAGCGCTTCATCTTATTTGCCCCCCTTCCTGGACTTGATCTCGGACAGGACATACAGCGCCGCGGTGCCTGCGGTCAGCACGCCGATGGCGACGTTCAGCCCGGTGAGGGCGGGCTTCCACCAGGGGGTGTAGTTCTGGACGGTCTCCGTCTTGCTCAAACCGTTTACCAGGTTGGAGCGGCTCATGGTATACAGGTAGTACTTGGCCACCTCCCGGAGCTTGCCCCAGATGAAGCCGTCCTTGTCCTTCACCAGCAGGTTGGACGCCTCAGGCACGCGGCCGGGGTCGTTGTTGAACTGGCAGGTGCCCGCCCGGATGGCGTCGGCGGTGCCCATGTAGCTGGCGGAGTCCTTGGAGCTGTCGGTCATGTTGATGCCGGTGAAGCCCCACTCATCCCGCAGCACGGTGGTCATGGTCTCGTAGTCGCTGGCGGTGGGCACGCAGCCGATGCGGTTGTAGGCGGTCATGGTGGCCATGCTGTGCCCGGCCTGGAGCCCGCCCTCGAAGCCCCGCAGGGGGCCCTCGCGGTAGGTCTGCTCGGTCATGAAGGTGGCTACGCCGTGTCGGTTGGTCTCCTGGTCGTTGCCGCAGAAGTGCTTAAAGGTGCCCACACAGCCGCCCTCCGCCATAGCCTTGGTCTGAACCTCGCTGCAGATGTAGCTCAGGTTGGCGTCCTCGGAGTAGTACTCAAAGTTACGGCCGGAATAGGGGGTGCGGTGGATGTTGCCGCCGGGGGAGTAGATCTGGCGGAAGCCGATCCAGTAGCTCTCCTCCGCGAAGAACTTGCCGCGCTGCTCCAGCATCTCCCTGCTGAAGGTGGAGGCGGCCACCATCTCCGCGTTGAACAGCACGCCGCCCTGATGTCCGTCCGGACCGTCGCCGCCGGCGTAGGCAGGGAGGGCGATGCTCTCGATCATATCCATGCCCATTTTATCGCCGGTAATCTGGGCCAGCTCGCTGGGGGTGAGCTGGTCGATGAACTCCTCCCACTTGGGGTCGTCAAAGGCTGCGTCCTTCATCTCAATGAAGGAGATGCCGTTGTCCTGCTTATACTTATACTCCGAGATATCCGGGGCGTCGGCGGGCTTCTCGTACTGGAAGTTCTCCATCAGGTCCTGGATCTCCGGGGTAGCGGTGAGGCTGGCCACCGTATCGGGGAAGGTGTTCCAGTCGGAACGGGTCAGGTAGGTCACGGAGCCGGGGATGAAGTAGTTGATGTCCCGGTCCTCGAAGTGGTTGGACACCACCTCGCCGGTGTAGGGGGAGACGGCGTAGGTCGTGTTGTCCAGGCTGGCCAGCTCGTCCCTGTAAACCTTGGCGGCGTCGCCCTCCACAGGATTGCCCTCGGCGTCGAACATCCCGGTGACGCCCCGGGCGGCCAGCACGTTGTTCAGCGCGTCGTGGGCGTCATCGCCGATGGCGAAGAAATACTCGCCGGGATCGAACACATAGCAGCCCGTCTTGGAGCTGTCCGCGCCGTTGACCGCATTGCTGTCATAGGCGGCGAAGATGTAGTCGGAGAACTCTATGGTCACCGTCTCGCTCTCCCCCGCCGCCAAGGCGGAGGTCTTGGCGAAGTCGGCCAGCTGGATGGCGCTTTTTTCCGCCTGCCCAGCCTCATAGGGGAGCTGGACATAGAGCTGCACCACGTCCTTGCTCTTGCCGGAGTAGTTGGCCGCGCCGTTGTTGGTCACCTTCACCTGGGCGGTGACAGTGTGGGCGGACTTGTCCCAGTCCACGCTCAGCAGCTCCTGGGTGAAATCGGCGTAGGACTGCCCCGCGCCGAAAGTGAACACCATCTCGTCGGCGTAGTTCCACGCGCCGTCCTTACTGGCGTACACGCCCTTGGGTCCATTGGCGTTGTTGATGCCCAGCACCTGGTCCTGATAGCGGGTCTCATAGTACTTGTAGCCCACGTAGATGCCCTCGGCATACACCAGGTACTTGTTCTTGTACAGACCGGTGAGGTTGTCAAAGGTGAAGTCGCCGGCGTTCTGCATGGCGGCGGAGCTGAGGGAATCGGCGGCGTAGGTGATGACATTGCGGCCGGAGGGGTCAGCCTGTCCGCCCAGCACCCGGGCCACGCCGGTCATGCCGTAGTTGCCGGGGTAGCCGATCCACAAACAGGCGTCCACACCGTAGTCCGCCAGCCAGCCCAGATCCATGGCGTAGCCGGAGTTGAGCACCACGATGATCTTGTCGAACTTGCCGGAATCCCGGATCATGTTGAGGGTGTCGATCTCGTCCTGGTGGAGGGACAGCTCGGGTACACCGGCGGGGCCCTCCTGCCAGTCGCCCTGGAGGCCGTGGTTCAGGTCGCCCTCCTCGCCGCCGAAGCGGCTCATGACGTAGATGGCGGCGTCGTTGTAGCCGGACGCGTAGGAGCTCTCCGTCCCGGCGTAGGCGCTGGCGGAGATCTCGCCGATGAGTCCGGTCTTGGTGCGGGCGCCGTTGGCGGCCACGATGGCGTTGTACACCGTCTCGTTGACCTGGAAGCCCTCCTCCTTCATGGCGTCGTAGAGGTTGATGCCGTTGTTGGGCGGGCCGCCGGAGCCGCCGTGGTAGACAGGGGTGGCGGCGGCGAAGCCGAACAGCGTCACGCTGGCGTTGGAGGCCAGGGGGAGCGCCCCGTTTTCATTGCGCAGCAGTACGCTGCCCTCCTCCTGGCTCTCGATGAGGTAGTCCTTCAGGGCGGCGCGCATCTCGTCCATGGAGGCATAGCTGGAGGGGTAGTAGTTGGTGTCGCCGGTGACTTGGACGGCAGGGGGAAGGGTGCCCAGGAACAGGTTCACGTCCCCTTCCCGGGTGAAGGCCAGGCTCTGGCCGAACATGGTAAGGGAGAAGACCAGCACCAGGAGGGTGCAAAGTCCCCGCCATATGTATGTTTTTTTCATGAAGTGGTCCTCCCGATTACACAAGGCGTATCAGCCCGGCATATCAACGCTGAAATTGTAAATGCCGAAGTCCGTGTAATCGAAGCTGGCCGTCTTTTGGTTGACCTGGATCGTCATCTCAGGGAACGCAATGTCCTCCAGGTACTGCTGGGCGGTCCAGGGCTCGGCGTTCTGGTCGTAGATGGGATTGCCGTTGTCGTCATAGCCGGTGGGCGGAACCACGACCTTGCCCATGCTGTCGTTCCAGTTATCGGTGTCCAGCCAGTAGGTCTGGTCATTGCTCAGCACCACGCGGGTGGGGGCGGAGAGGGTAACGTCCAGCAGGTCGTCGTCCAAGTCGTTGGTTTTGCTGGTGCAGGCGCCGTACAGCTTATAAATGGAATTTGCCCGCTCGTTGCCCTTGGCGTCGTTGGTGCTCTCGGCCAGCTCCAGGGCGGAGAAGGTGGAGGAGGAGAGCACCAGGCAGTAGGTATTGTTATCCATCAGCGTGAGCTCCTCGTGGGTGAAGGTGGTGAGGTAGTAGTTATACTGGGGCCGCATATTCTGATAGCTCAGGTTGGCGGGGCTGAGGTAGACGCCGGTGACCTTGCCGCCGGCGCTGCTCCCGCCACCGCCGCCGCTGCAGGCGGCCAGAGACAGGGCCATCGCCCCGGCCAGGAACAGGGTAACCAGTTTCGTGTGCTTTTTCATCGAAATATCCTCCTCTTATATTTGTCAGGGGCTCTCCCCCTTTTCGCACCCCCAATTTATTCGATATGCCCAAAGTTTTCAATGGGAACCGCATAACCTTTGTCTCTGGCCGCACAACCTTACAAACACGGACAGCCCAACCTTGACTTTCCTTGTTAAAATTGCTATATTGAATAGGCAGAAGGAGGCGGACAGACATGATCGATATTGCCATTGTGGAGGACAACCGGGAGCAGGCCGCGGCGCTGGAAAGCCATATCAAGACCTACGCCGCTGACCATAAGTTGTCTGTCTCCGTCTCAATCTTCTATGAACCCATTACTTTTTTGGAAAAATACTCCCCGTTCCACATCGTGTACATGGACATCATGATGCCCATGCTCAACGGCATGGACGCGGCCAGGCTGCTGCGGGAAAAGGACGAAAAGGTGATCCTCATCTTTGTCACCACCATGCGCCAGTACGCCATCCAGGGTTATGAGGTTGCCGCCTCTGATTTCATCGTCAAGCCGGTGGCCTACCCGGAGTTTGCGCTGAAATTCACCAAGGTGCTGGCCAGGCTGGAGCACGTGATGCCCCCCGACGTGCTCATCCGCACGGACACCAGCTTTGTGCGCCTCTCGCCCCGTGATGTCCGCTATGTGGAGGTCAAGGGGCACCACTGCGTCTACCACACCGCCAGCGGGGAATACCGCCAGTACCAGACCATGAAAAGCGCCGAATCTGCCCTGGCGGGGCAGGGCTTTGTCCGCTGCAACAGCTTCCTGTTGGTCAACCTGACCCATGTGGACCGCATTGACGGCATGAATGTGATCGTGGGCGGGGAACCGCTCCAGATCAGCCACCCCAAACGGAAAGCGTTTACCGACGCCTTTGTCCGATTTATGGAGACAAAACGCTATGAATGAGCTGATCGCGGCCTTTACCACGCCCTACACCATGCAGAGCGTCAACCTGATGCTGACTTATACGGAGTGTTATGCCTGCATCGCCCTCTTTGCTCGCAGGTTTGAGCGGCGGGATTTTTTCCTCGTTCGTATCATCCTCACCCTGCTGGAGGGAATGGTGGTCTGTTATCTCCTGGCTATTTGGTATACGGAAGCAGACTCTCTCCTGGTGCGGGTGCTGTGCTACTCCGCCATCACTGTGTCGAACTTTACCGCGCTCATGTTCTGCTGGAGGGACGATATTGAAGAGATGCTGCTGGCCTTCTGCTCCGGTATGGCGGCCTATCAGTTCACCAACAAGCTCTATCCTCTGCTGCAAAATCTGCGGGGGATTAATGACCGGGAAACGCTGGCATTGCTCCATCCGGGAGATGCAAGTATCTCAAATCTGGACTGGACGCTCTTTTTTGGTTTTCATCTGCTGTCCATTGTTGTGTTGGCCTTACTTTTCACGCCGAAAAACCGGCTGGTCCACAACCGGCGCACCACTCGCAATGTTATTATCCTGTCCATTGCCACGATAACGCTGGTGAATATCCTGATTTGTATCTCCCGGGTGTACGAAGGGGAAAGTCCCATGCTCAATATTGTGACAAAGATACTCTATGTAGGCTTCAGCTTCACCATCTTGACGATCTGCGCGGGCATCTTTTCCCAGAGCGAGCAGGAGGAGCAGATTGGTGTCCTCCACCAGCTTTGGCGGCAGGATCGGGCGCAGTTTGAGTCTGTCAAGGCCAACATGGATGTCATTAACATGAAATGCCATGACCTCAAGCACATTCTGGACAGGATTGAGGACAAGCTCACCGGAGAGGAAGCGGCCTCCCTACGAGAGGCCATCCAGTTCTACGACGCCAATATCAAAACCGGCAACGAGGTGCTGGACGTGGTGCTGTGCGAAAAGGCCATGACCTGCCAGAAAAGCGGCATCTCCTTTTCCTGCATGGCAGACGGAGAAAAGCTGGATTTCCTCACCCCGGTACAGACCTATACCCTGTTTGGAAACATCATCGACAACGCGGTGGAGGCCGTGAAGCCCCTCCCGCTGGAGGAGCGGGTGATCTCCCTCTCCTGCTGGGAGGAAAAGGACTCGCTGGTGGTCGAAGAATCCAACTACTTCAGCGGCAGGCTGGAGCTGGATCACGGCCTGCCCGCCACCAGCAAGGGAGACAGCTCCCGCCACGGCTTCGGCACAAAAAGCATCCAGTATATCGCGGCGCAGTACGGTGGCACGATGGACATCAAGGTGGTGGACAATATGTTTTTCCTCACCGTCCGCTTCCCGCTTGGCAGGAACAGGGACAAGACCGCATGACAAAGCAGCCGGGGCCGCGTAAGCGGTCCCGGCTGCTTTGTACCCTTATCGGATGGTGACGATGTACTCCCCCGCCTGGGTGACGACCACCCGGTTCCCGTCCACCTGGCAGTCCCCGCCGGTGACGGTGATATCCGTGCCCATGCCCTCCGGCACGATGATCGTCCCCACGGCATCAATGGCGTTCACGGTGAGCGTTTTCCCCTCCGCCGTAGTCTCCAGCTTCACGCCGATTTCCCCTTTAGGCGTCCAGACGGTACAGTCAAAGCTGTCCAGGGCGGCGCAGGGTGCGATCTTGTATTCTTCAAACCCTGCCACGGTGGGGCGCACCCCCGCCGCGTACTTGGACAGGATGTACAGCGGTGCGGCGGTCCAGCCGTGGTTGACGGTTCCGGTCTCCCCGTCGAAGGTCTCCCACAGGGTATCATACTCGTCCTGGAGCATGGGCGCGTAGCGCTCCCGCATCCTCTGGAGGGCCAGATCCGTCCGTCCCATGACGCACAGGGCCTCCAACACGTACTTCTCAATGAAGGGGCTGGCCTCATAGGTGCTCATGACCACGTCGGTGATGAGGGCGTAGTCCTCCTCCCCCGCCAGGCCGGACAGGGCCAGCATGGCGTTGGCGCGGTCATCCACATACTTGCTGTCCGGGCTCTTGAAGCCCTCCTCAGTGTAGTAGGCGGTCCGCCAGTTTTCCTGCATGGCGTCCATCCGCTCGGTGAGGAACCCAGTGTCCTCGGTGATGCCCAGCTCGTCGGCCATGGATTTGGTGACGTTGAGGGCATAGTAGTAGATGCCCGCCTGGAGCAGCTGGGTGTCGATGCGATCCCCCCAGTCGTTCCACGTCCAGGAGCCCTCCCGGTACACCGGCAGGCCGTTTTCCATCTCCACCATTTTCAGGTAGTTGAGGAAGGCCTCGCAGTAGGCCGCCGCCGTCTCCCGGTCCCCGGAGTGGAGCCAGTAGTGATACACGCTGGTCATAAAGATAAGGCTCTGATTGGGAATCTCCTGGGGTTTCACGCTGGGGGCGCGGCTGGGAATGGCCCCGTCCGTCCGCGTCCAGGCCACGCAGGCCAGGATGGCCTTTTTCGTCATATCCAGCCCCGCCTGGTCGTAGCTGTACAGCACCGCGTCGATCTGGTTGGAGGCGTCCCCCATGTAGGGGCCCCGCTCCCGCTCGGGGCAGTCCATGTAGGTGTCCCGCATACAGATGGCCAGGGTGTTGAGGGATTCCTGCCACAGCTGGTCCAGCCCCGCGTCGGAGGAGCTAAACGCCCCCGCCCATTCGCCGTTGAAGCCGCTGACGCGGTAGCCCAGCCGGGTGAAGGTCACGCCTGCCTCCGCCTCGATAATGAGCTTGGAGCCGCTGCGCCAGGGATAATTCTCATAGCACTGGGCCCCCTCGGCGGTGACATAGGTGTCCTTGAAGTTGGGCATGTCCTGTTTGTCAGTGTAGGTGTCGGTGTAGAAGGTCAGCTTTTTGCCCGCCGGAGCCTCCAGCTCGAAATAGGGGGTAAACTGGATGTTGCCCGGCAGCTCCAGCACCAGGGTGGTGTCCTGGGCCAGGGCCGCGCCCACATAGTCCCCGGCGTTGGCGAAGTCGGTGATCTCCTCAAATTTGATGGGGGCAATCATGGCGGAGTAGAGGCCGCCGAAGGGGATGTCCCCGGCCTTGGCAATCAGCGCGGCGCTCTCCCACCCGCTGTCGTTATAGCCCTCGGCCATGAACTCGCCCAGGTCGTCCCGCGCGTCGAAATAGACGTTGCGCTCGGCCAGCATGGAGGACTGGGTGTAGCCGGGGTAATCCGCCCCAGAGGTGACCCGGTTCTTGTAGCCGGTGTGGCGGGCGGCCTTCCAGGAGCTGTCCGAGCATATAGATACGCCCCCGGCGTCCAGCTCAAAAATAAGCCCCGCCTGGGTGTACTCGTCCCCCTCCTCGTCCAGGAGGACGGGGACGATGGAGCCGTCCCCGGAGCGGCCATTAAAGGCCACCAGCAGGGCGATGGTGTTCTCCCCCTGCTTCAGGTTGGTGAGCTCCACCGTGTCATAGTAGCTGTCGTAGGGGGTTGGGCCCCGTTTCAGCGCGCCGTCCAGCACCACCAGCTCCCCGTTCACCCACAGCACGTATTTGTCCACGGCGGAAATAAACGCGGTGGCGGAGGGGACGGCCTGGTCCAGGGTGAAGGTCTTGCGGAAAGCCACATAGCTGTCCTCGGCGCAGCCCTCAGTCCAGATCCAATTGGCGGTCCAGTCTGTCTTTTTATACCTCTCAATGCTATCCAAATACATAAGATCCGAACGGTCTGCCATGCCCCGATCCGGGACAACGTTTTCTACCTCCACTGGGGCAGAAGAAGCGGGTTTAATGTTATCCTCACTGTTACATCCGGCCAGCAACGAGAACACAGAGACAGCGCAGATCAGCAACGCGGTACCTCGTGTAAGCCATTCCCTTTTTATCATATACTCTCCTCCTCAAACCGGCCTGCGCTATTTTATATAAATATCCGCAGCCTATTCTGCAGCAATTATACATATTGTCATATGATAAGAAAGGGCAACCGCACAGCCTTGCCATTTTACGGCATAACCTTTTGTGTTGGAGAATCAAAATCTTTCTATAGGAACAGATTAAACTCCACAACACTCCAACAGCAAAAAAGGAAAATGGTATGAAGCCATTTGTCTCTTTTAATCACTTAAATTCGGTGCTTTGGGGGGAGCTCATCATATTACTTCATAGGGAGATTTTTTCTTCATGCAACTACCGGCACCCCAACAGGTGCCGGTAGTTGAAAATTCTTTAATTATTCACTGCCCACCTGACTGTGCAGTTCTCAATACAATTCCCAGTTATTCTCCACCGAGCGATCCTTCCTCCTGTTTTTTCTCTGCCATCCGTTTTGTTCGCCGTTTGCGAAGCACGTTCCGAATCACCACCACTATGACAACGATCAGAAGGATCAACACGCAGGCGGTAATCACCAGCGCCTTTTTCAGCAGCGCCGTCAGGTCCATAACCTCACCGATGATCGGAAGGCTGGTATCATACTCCCGGTCGTTGTGCTCGCCATCTTGGAAGCTTAACCGCCAGATCGTTTTTTCGCCGCGCACTGCCAAAACTTCCGCATCTGTGATTTTACTGCTGTCCAGATTGCAGGCCGGACGGGCATAGGAATTCATTTCAAACGCAAAATTTCCGTTCACGGGGAAATCCATCACCGCTCCGAAGCTGAATACAAATCCTACATCCAACGGGAATGTAGGGATATGAGGGGAACGGAGCCAGTAGCCTTCCTCCGTTCCCTTGTACTGGGCAACACGGGAACGGGCATCCACAAAACCATACTGCGGATTCGTGATTTCCTCAGCGGAAAGCAGGAATAACCTGTCGCCGTTCAGGATTTCATCAACCGGGTCAAAATCCACCGTGCCGGTAGAAACCCCGGGAATTGGGATTCCAAAGCCCGGAATCGCAACACCTGCATCTGATTTCAGCGTAGGGAGGAGCGCACCGTATTCCGCCTGGGTCAGGTGGGATTGTGCAAAGTCTTCACACCAGATCTGAATATCGCTGTTCCGATAGTCAGTCGATCCGGGGTGTTCCGCCGCAAAGGCGTCTCCCCTGTCCGCAAAAGAGACAGATACATCTCCACCAATGTCGCGAAACAGAAGGCTGCCTCCCTTTTCATCCGAAATGAGATTCAGCGCCATAAGGAACATGCCCGGCTCGCCGGTATTGGTATGCTCCGTATCCAAAGCCAACCATTTCCCGTCAAAACCGCAAGCATCATCGCATATGCCAAAGCACACCACATCTCCCGCATGAATTTCCGCTTTTCCAGTTTCAGTGGCAAGAGGATCTGCGCAGCCTACGGCATAGGCCGGAGCAAGGAACAATATCAGCACCGCACACAGCAGTGCGCCGGCAATCCCCCGGACAGCGATCCTCTTTGCCGTGTATACAGCATTTTTCCAAAATGAGCAGTTCAACACAACAATCCCTCCTATTCTGTACGCAGCGCAATGACAGCGTCCTGTTTTGCCGCCCTTTTCGCGGGCAGCAGCCCGCCTATCATGGTGATGACCACGCTCAACGTGACCAAAACTACTGCATATACGGCGGGCAGGGCTACCGTAAGCGCTTCAATGCCCAGCAGACTTTCCAGTACGGCATTAATGGGAATTGTCAGCAACGCGGACACCCCTACACCCAGCAAGCCTGCACAGATGCCAACGATAAATGTCTCGGCATTAAATACCTGGGAAACGTTGTGCTTGGATGCTCCCAACGCCCGGAGGATGCCGATCTCTTTCGTCCGCTCCATCACGGAGATGTGCGTGATGATGCCGATCATAATACAGGAGACAACCAGGGACACCGCCACAAAGGCAATCAAGACATACGAGATCACGTCGACCATTGATGTAATGGAACTGGTCAATAGGGCCACATAGTCGGTATAGGTGATCTTGCCAGCCTCGTCAGCGCTGTCATTATAGCGCTCAATGCAGGCGGAAACCGCGTTCTTATCCTCAAAGCTGTCGGTATAAATGCTGATGGATGCGGGCGCATCATAACTGACCTTGCCGAACTTTTTCATGTTGTCTGCATATGAGGCCCCGTCGATATACTCGTTGTAAACGGACAGCAAGATCTCATTGTCCGGCGTTTCCGCCAGCCAGACGTCCAATGCCTGCGCCATAGCGGCTTCATCCATATTTGCGCCGCCCATATTCGCAGTACCTGTCTGGCCTGCCCCCTGCATGGGCTGAAGCCCGCTTTGCTGCTCTACGGGAGCGGTTCCCTGTGCATCTGCGGAGCTGTAATACAAAATCATAGAATAAAGGGATGCCTTATCCGATATGCCCATCGCCGAGATATAGGCAGAGGCTTCCACAATTTTTTCAGCATCATCCAGCGCCTCAAATTTCATCCCTGTGAGGACATTGGTTTCCTGATTTGCTTCTTGGGCAAGGACCACAGAGCTTCCACCTGTCTGTTGGATCACATAGTCTGTCAGCTGGGAGGTATAGGCCACAGCAGTGGAAATGACAGCGTTTGCAGCATCCTCCCGCGGCTTGACGATACCGCAGATTTTCAGTTCCAGAGCATCCTCCAAAAGCTGCTCTGCGTTCAAAGCCTTATCGCCAATATAGGAAAACGTGCCGTTCTCATGTTCGGCATAGTAACTGCTGGGCAAAACAAGATAAAAACGATGGCCGCTGATTTCCTCATAGCTCCAGTCCTTTGCGGTCACTTCTTCTCCCATTTTGATTTGCTCGGAGGCCTCCTCATAGTCCTCCGCTGTCAGCAGACCCAGTTGATAGAGAGTGCCGGCAGAAAGGGACTGATTCTCATCCAGAACCAACACCACCTCATCAAAATGCTCTGGCCAGGCCCCGTAAAGCATTTCATAGCTGTCGGTGACGATATGACTGACCATATTGCCGTCAGGGCTTGCCATCAGCTCGGAAAAATTCTCGGCCCCAGCAGATCCGCCCATCATCATTGACATATCTCCGATCCCGCCTGGCATGGAGCTGAATCCCCCGCCGGAACTGATTAAGGTCCCAACATCCGCGCCGCTATTAATCAACACTCCGTTCGCGTCATAAGAATAAACATCAAAGCACACATCATAGGTGTAGACAAATCCATTTTCCCCCAAATACTGATGGATTTCGCTGTTTGGGTCGTCCAAATAGCTCTTGAACGTTGTCAGGTTATTTTCTATGATACTGGCGAATACAGTTTCGCTCAGTTCAAGATCCCGGTAATCCGCGTGTACGCCATCCCGCAGTTCGGATCGCGTGTTTGGCCCGCCGATCCGCTGCCCGCCAGCCATCATGCCAGACATATCAAAGGTTTCCGCACTGATCGTGATGGGATAAGAGGTCATTGTGTCCTTCTGCATATCTGCGATATAGCGGTTTACACTGGAGGAAAGGGCCAGGATCAATGCAATGCCGATGATGCCAATGGAACCAGCAATAGATGTTAGCAGCGTCCGCCCTTTTTTTGTGCGCAAATTATTAAAGCTGAGCGACAATGCTGTGAGGAGCGACATTTTAGCCCGGCCCATGCTTTGATACTTTGGTGTCGGGAGCTCCCCCACTTCCGGGGTATAAGGCGCGGAATCGTCCGTAATCCTACCGTCCTGCAGTTTGACAATACGAGTGGAATACCGCTCCGCCAACTCAGAATTGTGAGTCACCATGACAACCAGACGTTCTTTAGAAACCTCCCGCAGCAGCTCCATGATCTGGAGGCTGGTGGCGGTGTCCAGTGCTCCGGTGGGCTCGTCGGCCAGAAGGATGCTTGGATTGTTGACCAACGCCCTTGCAATGGCCACTCGCTGCATCTGTCCCCCAGACATTTGATTGGGACGCTTATGGAGCTGATCCCCCAGCCCCACCTGAGTCAGCACCTGCTCTGCCCTTTGGCGGCGCTCCCTGCGAGAGATGCCGGAGATAGTCAGCGCCAACTCCACATTCGCGAGGATGGACTGGTGAGGAATCAAATTGTAGCTTTGGAAAACGAAGCCAACGGTGTGGTTTCGGTAGGAATCCCAGTCCTTATCCCTATATTTTTTGGTGGAGATGCCGTTGATCATTAATTCGCCGCTATCATATTGATCCAGTCCGCCGATGATATTCAGCAACGTGGTTTTACCAGAACCGCTGGGGCCAAGGATTGAAACAAATTCGCTGTCCCGAAAGCTCAAGCTGACATTGTCTAGGGCCTGCTGGATCAGATAGCCTGTTTTATATTGCTTCTTTATGTTTTGAATTTGCAGCATAGGTTTCCCTCCTGTTGCCGTTTAGTAACGAGATCATACGCTGTTTTTCTCAACTAAAACTCAACCAAATCTCAACTGAACCTCAATTTGATGTCGTTGAGGTTCAGTTGAGATTTTTGGTTTAAAATGCTTCCACAATATTGATATCTTTGCTATACTGTGAAAAAGAGGTGGTAGAAATGTTTCAAATCCTGGTGGTAGAGGACGATAATGAGCTGAGGGATCTTTTCTGTGCGGTTCTGACGGAAAATGGATACACTGCGGTTCCGGCTGTAGACGGAATTGATGCCTTTGATATTTTGGACGAGACGTATGTCGATTTGATTATTTCGGATATTATGATGCCGCGTATGGACGGGTTTGAGCTGATTAAAGCGTTGCGGGAAGCACATTACAACACGCCTGTTCTGATGATTACAGCAAGATCCAGTGCGGCGGATAAACGAGAAGGTTTCCGCATCGGCACAGATGATTATATGGTCAAGCCAATTGATGTCAATGAGATGGTATGGCGAGTGGAGGCCCTGCTGCGCCGATCCCAAATCGCCAGTCAGCGCAGGACAAAGCTGGGCGATACAATTCTTGACTGCGACACGTTGACCGTCCATACTGGCGGCGAGGAAACAGAACTCCCTCAGAAGGAGTTCCTCCTCCTGTTCAAGCTGGCGGCCTCTCCCAACCACATATTTACGAGGCGTCAGCTCATGGACGATATATGGGGAGTGGACAGCGAAACGGACCCCCATACTCTAGACGTACATATTAGCAGACTTAGAGAGCGTTTCCGTGGAAATCCAGACTTTGATATTATCACTATCCGAGGACTGGGTTATAAGGTGGTGAAGAAATGAAACTGCATCAGCGGACTATAAAAACAGCCGCAATGTTTTCCATTCTACTCTTCTTGGTTTTGAGCATAACCATGACCCTTTCCACCGCCTTTGCTGTGTTGCTGTTTCGTATCGGTTTTTTGGATTCTCAGCATCTTCTGCGGGGGCTGTTCGTCACCCCAACGGTCAGCATCGTCATTGGAACAATTTTGTTTAGGCTGATTGGAAAACGCCCGCTAGAGCTGATCCTTGAAATCAGCAAAGCCACTCAAGAGGTGGCAAAAGGAAATTTCAATATCGAATTGAATGAGGATATACCAGCTTCTGAGATCCGGGAGATGGCCCACAATTTCAACGTAATGACCCGAGAGTTAGCTGGGACTGAAATTCTCCGAAATGATTTTATTGAAAACGTGTCCCATGAGTTCAAGACACCTTTATCGGCGATTGAGGGATACGCCACACTGCTGCAGCGCAAAGAGCTTTCCGAAGAAAAACGGACTGAATATACTCGGCGCATCCTGTTTAACACACGGCGGCTTTCCACACTGATCGGTAATATTCTACTTTTGTCGCGGCTGGAACACCAAGAGATTGAAATTCAGAGGGAGTGGTTCTCCCTGGATGAGCAACTGCGGGAGGCTATCCTAATGTTGGAACCGCAGTGGAACGGAAAACATCTTGAGTTGGATATTGACCTAGATCCAGTGGACTGTTATGCCAACCGTGATCTACTCCTACAGATTTGGCAAAACCTGCTTGGAAACGCAATTAAATTTGTCAAGCAAGCCGGAAAAATCCGTGTACTGCTCAGGAAGATAGGAACTGACATTCAAGTTGTAATCCAAGACGATGGGATTGGCATGGATCAAGCGGTACTCCAACGAATATACGAAAAATTTTATCAAGGTGATACATCCCATAAAACAGCTGGGAATGGGCTGGGCCTTTCACTCACAAAAAGAATTGTTGACCTTCATGGCGGAAAAATTGAAGCGTCCAGCCAGGTGGGCGTGGGAACTACGTTTGTGATCACGCTGTCAGCACTTCCAGCTTCTTAGGAAGCACATTGAGCTGTCAGCCGTTCTTGTGCCAGAGCACAGCCTGCCAGTTGCATACAAACCATTATTTTTATTATAGTCTGGCAGTCCACTGCTGCTCGCCAGAGAAGCTGGAGCAGAACGATACCCAATATTAGGAGACGAAACGGCCAGCTAACAGACCACATCTCGTTAAGAGACAGGCTCCAGGCTCATGCTATGTGAAAGGCTTTCTATTTAATTGCATAAGAGGCATCGCAACAAATAGAGAAAACAATGCGGGGGAAGACTGAACCTTCCCCCGCACGCTTATTCCCGTTTATGCCGCCTTTTGAAAGCGAATACTCTGTGCCCTCATTTGGAGCTCCTGCCCCAGGAACTTCAGCGTGGAAAATTCATCGTCCAAGCCATCCAGTTCCCGACGGAGTACACCCTCATAGTGCTTCTTTTTCTCCTCCAGCGCCTGGATCTTCAGCACCCAACGCTCCATCACCGCCGGGCTCTGGCTGCCGGATTTGATGAGGTAGTCCGCCCGCTCCTGGTAGGTAGCAATTTCCTTCTTCACCGCCGCATAGAATTCCTCGGTCATTTTAGACCGCTGCTTTTCATCGTCGATAATGAAAAAGCTGTTCACCATCAGCGGCGTCTCTCTGCGGTTGAGCCCGCCCAGCAGGCCGATGAAGTCCTCAAACACGTCCACCTTGTCCATGTGGGTGCGGGGCACGAAGTACATATGCCCTGTGATGCTCAGCTTGGTGGCCTCCAGCCCCCGCAGATAATTGACGCAGATGGTTTCGATCTGTTTTCGGTTGGCGCACTTCTGATAGAGTTCGAACAGCTCCTCCGCCTTGCGGCAGCAGGCCGGCACGTCGATGGCGTCGTCCGGTGCCATGTTTTCCGCTCGAAACACGCCGTCTTTCTTATCATAGCTGATGTTCGCCAGCTTTTCGTAGTTGTTGGTACGCTGGTTCAGCGTCTCCTTCACCAGCTCCCGGGATAAAATATCGGCGCTGGTGCGTTTATTGTCCCGGCAGTAGGCCAGGTAGATATTGGTCTCCCCCATGGCCGTCACCGGGATGCGCTCCCGGATGTCGCCGGTGGCGGAGCGGAACGCGTCCCCCACGGACAGCCGGGTGCCGCCGGCGTAGGGGATGCCCATGTCCTCGCACAGCTTGGACAGATCCTCTTTGTCCACCAGCAGGTTCGCCAGGGAGAAATAGAGAAACTTGCCCAGCATATGGGCCTCGTCGCCCTGGGACGTGCCAATAAAATCGTGCATATCAAATACGTTATCCATACTTGCCCTCCTGTTTTTTCACATGGCCTCTACCCGACTGAGAAGGTAATCATCGATCCCCTTGTACGCCGGGTCCCATGTGTATTTCGTGTATTTTAGGCCCTTGATGGCCTGCACTTCCCTCCGCATCGCCAGCACGGCATTGCGGACATCTGGGTTGGTCATTTGGTCCATATCCATGGCCTCCACCACCCGGGAGACGCCCAATCCCATCAGCGTTTTCTTCAGCCCGCGGATGGCATTTACCCCGCCCACGCACACAAACAGCGCGTCATGGGCCAGGTAGCTGGCCACGTCCCCCTTTAGCGGGCCCTCCGTGAGGAAGGCCCGCTTTTGGGTGGTGTCGCCGGTGACATGGATGTAGGAATAGCTGCGCGTGCCGTTGGGCAGATCCCGGCTGGACAGCCAGCGGTATTTTCGGTTTGGCTTGTCCGCGTCGTCCAGGCGGATCTTCATGCCCTGGATCAGCCCGTTTTTGTTGCGGACAGGGATCAAGAAGCCCTTTGGGCCGGTGATCGTCCAATCGCCATAGTAAGTACGGAACCCCGGCAGCCCCAGCAGCTCATGGCCACAGGAGCGGAGCAGGGCGGCCAAAAGCCGCCGCCCCGCCTCCGTTTCCGGCATACTTCGGTACTGATTTGCCTGGATGCGCTCCTCAGACAGCCCCCGCTCCAGCAGGTTTTCCCGGTGCTTATCCAGCAGCGTCAGGTGGTCCAGCATGGCGGTGTACGCCTCATGCCGCTGTTCCAGGGGCAAGGGCTGGCGTTCGGCGTCCGATGGGGATGCTTCCCGCCTGGACATGGGGTAGACCTTGCCCTCCTGTTTCAGCGCCTGGTATGCCTCCCGGTTGGTCACGCCCATGAGCCGGGCGTACAGCGTCACGCTGTTGCCATGGGCGCCGCACAGGTGGCAGCGGTACTGGTCGGTGGCGGTGTTCAGGCTGAGATGGTACTTCCCCGGCCCGTGGTCGTGGCAGAAGGGGCAGGTGGCCTCCACCTCCCGATGCCGCAGCGTCCGGGAATCCAAGGCTATGCCGCACCGTCTGGCCGCGTCCACGATGGGGATTTTTTCGTATTGCTTCACGGCCAGACGGACTCACCCCCTACGCCGCCTGCCGCTGGGCCACGTCAATAGGCCGCACAGGCCGCACCGCCAGGGGCGCGCCGCTGACGCACTTGGCCATGATGACCTGCCCGGTGGGCCGCACGTTGTTGAGGTCGTCCACCGACTCCATGTTGTCCACGAACACCGGGTAATTGCGCCCAGTGAGCCGTTTCATCAGTTCGGACACCTCCATCCCCGCCCGGATCTTCTCGGACAGGGAAAGCCGGTCATAGCGCCGCCCGCCGTAGGTAAACTTGAACACGTCTTTCCGCTCCCCGGTGGACTTTACCACGTCGTAGAGGGAGATCTCCACTCGGTTCATTTTCAGCGCCGAGAAGGTCAGCTTTGCCCGTTCGCTCACATAGATGGCAACGTCGGCGATCAGCTTTTTCAGCGCCGTGATCTTGTCCTGGGCGGCTTTGATCTTTCCGTCAAAGTCCTCCGGCCTCTGCTCCGCCGCGGCCTGGGCCGCCTTCAAATCGGCGACGCACTCCCGTAGTTCCTCCCGGCACTCCTTCAACTGAGCGTACTCCGCCTCAGAGAGATTTCCGTACTCCAAATCAGAAGTAAGCTGCTGGATCTGGGAGCGCAGATCGTCCGCGGGGCTGTCCTCCGTCTTTTGGGCCCGAAGGCCGGCCAGCTGCCCTTCCAGCTTGGCTACATCATCGGCCTGGAACTGCTCAAAGACCGCCCTGGCCTTGGCGTCGTTCTCCGTCAGCTCATTGAGCTGGGCCCGCTGCTCCTGTCCGGCGGCGATGGCCGCCTTTGAGGACTGTTCCAGAGCGGCCCGGATTTCCGGCAGGGCCTCCTCAGTAATGAGGCGGCGGCAGGTGGGGCAGGGCGCGCCGGGGACACAGGCGTGGAACGCCTGCTTGTCCCGGTTGAACCGCTCGGCCAGCTCCGCCAGCCGGGCGTTGGCCTCGGCCACGGCCTGGGTGTAGGGGGACTGGTATTGCTCCGCCCTCCGGGCGGCCAGCTTCCGCTCTACTTCCAAAATTTCCGCGTCCAGGGGCGAGCCGTCCCGGGCCGCTTCGTCGTAGCGGGCGCTGAGCTCCACCAGCCGCTGCTCCATGGCCTTGGCGTCCAAGCCGCCGAACCGCTTGGCCTCCAGGGATTCCACCGTCCTGATAAGGGTGTCGCGGCGGGCGGACAGGCCCTCTACAGTCCTGCTCCAGTCCTGGGCCTGGCTGTCCGCCAGATCCTTCTGACCCTGGAGGTAGATGATGGTCTCCTCCAGCTCCCGGATGTCCGCCCGCTTTTTCTTCAGGTAGGTGTCCGGCGAGAGAAGCTGCTCATGCTCCAGGGCCGCCCGGGTGGCGTCGGAGAGCTGGGCCAGCACCGCCTCATGGGAAATCAGGGGCAGGTGCCGCTCCAGCAGGTTTTTGCCATCCTCCCCCAGCTCCTCGATGAAGTAGAGAGGGTTAAAGATGGACAGGAATACGTCCTTCTCTCCAAACAGTTCGGTGAGATCCATCTGGCGGATCTCGCAGCTGTCATAGAGGATGGTCATGCGGTTTTTGTGCCGGGTGCGGGTGAGCACATGGGCCGTGCCCGTTTCATCCACAAAGCTCATGGTGATGGACACATCGGGCTGAACCTCGTTGTGCAGCCGGTCGATGCCCCGCTCCCCGAAAAAGGGGAGGCCGGTGACTACGAAGGCGATGGCGTCTGCGATGCTGGTTTTGCCCCGTCCGTTGCCGCCGGTGATGACTGTAGGATTGCCGAACACCAGGTTCGTAGGCTCCACATAGGATTTGAACCCGGCGATGGTCATGTCGGTGATCTGAAAGCTTTGGATTTTCTCCATGTTCCGCTCCTCTCTACGCCGCCTGGGGCTGTGTCTCCGCGATTTTGAACTCCTCCAGCATATAGTAGACCACGGTATCCTTCTGCCGCTTTTCCAGCTTTGCGTTGGCTAAAACAACGCCCACGGCCAGCTCGGGATGCTCTCCGCGCACAAAGGCTTCCAGCTTGTCCCCCTGGGAGGACTCCAGCTTCAGCTGGGTGCTGCTGGAATTCATGCCCTTGTTGATCCGGGCATGGCGGATAATGTAGGTGATGCCCTCCGGTTTGCTTCCGCCCGCAGGCATCCCTTCGGTCTTACCGCCGGATGTTTCAGCCGGCTTGGCCTGTCCCGCCGGGCCTTCGCCGCCGCCCTCCGTCTCCGCCTGGGGCCGCAGACCGCCGGCCGGGGCCGGAGTGAGGTTCAGCTTGCCCAACATCTTGAGATAGGCGTAGTCCAAACGCTCCTGCTGGTCCTTTTTCATGTACCAGGTCTTGCCCCGCTTTTCCACGTCCACAAAGACCACATCCATGTTATACAGCACCCGGCCGATGCCCCACTGGACGGCGGCTCGCTTCATGCTGTCGGACAGACCGCCCTTCACAGGCTCGATGTCCGAATTCTCAGCGCCGTCCCATTTGGTGATGAAGCCCTCTCCATAACGGATGGAGATGCCGCACAACTGGGCTTCTTTTCCGCCGGCGCCGTGCCAGGGCTTGAACTCGTTGTACCAGTTCTCCGCCCCCACCACGTCATCCAGCCGGCCCATGATGGCCCGGTTGGTAACGTAGGGGACGGCAATGCCCAGTTCCCTTGCCTCGATCACCTTTTGCAGCCGCCATTCTAAATCCTCCGGCGCGAAGGGCATGGCCAGCTCCGCCTGGATCTGTCTCGGGTCTTTTTCTTTCACTGTGTTCACCTCGCGTCCAAAAAGTCTCTCAGTGTTCCGCCGTCCGGCACCAGCACATCGGTGTAATAGTGGGACGGCGTTTTCCCCTTCATCTGCTCTAAGAGGTCGCGGTACTCGGCATGGAGCCGGTTGTTGTCCCTGGAATAGAGGTCGTTGTTGTTGGGCAGACGCAGGAGATAGCCCATCAGCGTGTGCAGCCGGGCGGGGTCCCTGTAGATGGGCAGGGCGTTGTTCCCAGTGCAGATGCTGTTGTTCCCATGCACGTTGGAAAATGGGTAACGGTAAGTGGGCGTGTCCGGCGTCAGCCGCCGCTCATCCTTCGCCACGCAGACCCGGCATCCGGCCACCTTGCCCTCCTGGGGCATATACTGGAAGCCGAACACTAGCCGGGGCAGCGGGAAATCCCGGTACTCGGTGTCATAGTAGGTGATGTCCGCGTACAGCTCCGGATAGCGCATGAAATAGGTGACGTACTTCTTCTCCATCACCACCGCGATGCAGCCCTCGGGCAGCAGCCCGGTAGGGCGGCGTTCATCATCATAACGGCTGGTGAGGAAGCAGTCGCACAGGGCCTGGGGCGTGATGTTTTTATGGGTGGTGACGCCGCCCGCTTTTTGCTGCTCCACCACCACCTCGCCGCGCTCGGTGCTGATGTGGATGGTCATATCAAATTCTGGCCGCATCACGCAGCCTCCTTCCATTCGTTTGGCATCGAGTAGATGGGGACGATCTTGTTCAGACCCAGCACCGCTTCCAGCTGCCGGTTCAGCTCTTGAAACCCGTCCAGGATTTCCATAAATGCCATGGGCAGTTCCTCCAGCCCATAAAACTCCTCGTTCGAGAAAAACAGGACACACCAGCGTCCCCGATCACCGGCGGACAGCCGCCAGCCGTAGTCATAGCTGTAGCTGTTCAGACGGAAACCCTCGTGGATCACCTGCTCGGCGTTTCGGCGGTAGGGGTTGATCCCCTCCTCCAGCCCTTTTTCCGTTTCAAGCCGTGCGCACAGCTCACAGAAGCGGTCTACCATGGGATCGGACAGCACCCAGGTCTCTATACCCGATTCCTCGTTATAGTAGCTGCTGGTATCTTCAAAGATCGACACAGCCAATTCCATGGACAGCTCATAAAACGCGTCTTCATCCAGGGGAATGCTGTTAAACGACGGCCACCCTTTTTTCAATCTTGGATTGTCATGAACCGTTTTCGCCAGGTACAGCATATGGAAAAAGTAAGAACTCAGATCCTCCATGGCGGCACCTCAGCAAAACACGCGCGCCGCCTTGGGGGCGGGCGGAACCCGGGCCACAGTCTGCGCGAACTGGGCGAGATTCTGCGACGTTTTATACAGCCTGTCGTAATACTCCTCCAGCGCGGGCACGTCGTCCGCTTCAAAAGCGTCAAAGTCGATGTCCCCCAGGCGGAGAAACTCCCCCTCTAGATTGGGGCGCAGAATATGCTCCAGCAGATAGGGGTTGACGCCGTCATCCGGCACATACAGCTGCTCCTTCGCCTGGGAAAACCGGGTGGACAGCAGTTTCAGGTTCAGCTTCATACTCACGCGCCCACCCCCTCAACAGTCGCTGGGGAGCAGGACGGTGGTGGTGGAACGGTCCGATTCCGTGATGATCCAGAACTTCTCGCCGGCCTGGGTCTGGTAGACAGACAACAGCCTGTCGCCATCGCGCAGCGCCTGCTCGTTGCGCTGCCAATCGGACTGGCACACATCGCCCCAGTCCCCGCTCAGGTGACGGTTGATGGCGGCGTCCACCTCTCTGCGGGGGAGCGCATTCTTCGCGTTGCGGGTAATCATCAGCCTGCCCGGGTTGAACCGGGGATTCACAGTAATAACACTCATAAAAATTCTCCTCTACGTCAGCGCCTTGAAGCCGTTGGGCGTCAAGATGTTGAATATCATTTTGTTGGTAATGGTCTCGTGGAGCTCAGCGCCAGTGTGCCGCCCCTTGGCGTCAAACTGCTCCTCCGTCTCGTTCCGGGTCACCTTCACAATCCGTCCCTTGATGACGTGGGGCGTGTCACACTCGATCAGGCCGTTAATCAACCCCGAGCCGCCGATCAGACCGATCTGGCTGATGGACAGGGGCAGCGGCGGGCGCTTCACCCCGCTGTCCAGCTCGCTGCGGGCCATCATCCGCTGAAAGCTGTCCGAACGGCCCAGCTGCCGCTCCAGCTCCTTCTTGTTGAACTTCTCACCCCGGAAGGTCTTTACCTCCAGCGGTTTGGCTGGGAGCGCGTAGCGCCCCTCGGGCAATTCCGTGAGGCAGGGAATGGAACCGGGATGGGTGGAAAACCACTCCAGCCATTGGGTATCCTGGGGAACAACATCCCGTTTTTTTCGAGTGCCCAGGATGGCCGCCTGCTTGAACTTTTTGAACTCGGCATCGGTAAACCGCCACAGGCTCAGGTTTTCAAAATTGTCCGTCAGTACCCGGCAAATATCCGGCGTGAGCCGGTAATAGGGGATCACATACACCAGCAGCCCGCCCAGGGCAAGCGTGCCCAGACTTTCGATGAGGAACCGCTTCTCGTGCCGCGCCCGGCCGCCGCTCTCATTGAGGACGGACAGGTAGGGCGGGTTGAGAAACAGCAGATGAAAGGCGTTGGCGCTGACCTGGCTGAAAAAGAAGCTGCCGAAGCCCACCCGATGGAGCCGGGTCTGTGCCTCATCGGCCCGGGCCCCGTCCAGCTCCACGCCGTAGGTGTAGCAGTTGTTCCCGTCGGCCATCTGCCGCAGAGCCTTTCCGCAGCCGCAGCAGGGGTCCAGCAGGTTGGTGGTGACACCCTCCGGGAACTGGACGCCCTTCAAAATCAGCGAGATGTTGTCCGGGTCGGTGGGGTAATAGCCCATTTTAATGTTGTTCATCAGCCGCCCCACCACTTGGGCGTTGGTAGTTCCGTCCACGGGAAGCCGGGCGGCAAAGCCGTTCAGCGCGTCGTATACCGGGCGGTAGGTATTGCTCAGCAGGTCAAAGCCCAGCAGGCCCTCCTTCAGCTGTCCCGCGTTGGCGGCCAGATGGTATTCCTCCACCTCCATCAGCAAAAGCTGGACCTCGCCCAACGCCTCAGCGAGCCGCTTCCGGGCATTTTGCAAATCATTGTACTCGTCCCGGGCGGCGGCAAGGTCGGTGTTTCGGTGCTGCTCCACCCTGGCCCGGCACAGCACCATGGCCTGGGTGAGCTGGGGGACTTCACTTTGAAGCCCCCGCAGCCTCTCCAGGGCATAGCTGCGCTGTCCGGCCTGAGATACGTCAGGCTGCCCGCTCATGGGCGCCCTCCTCCCGCACCGACGCCAGAAGGAACAGCAGGTCGGGATAGCTCATCTCCGCCAGATCCCGGCGGGTGAGATACAGATTCCGCCCGCCGGTGTAGTCTTTGCTGTGGCGGACGGTGCGGTAGAGCAGCACCCGCTCCCGGTCGCAGCAGGGCTGGGACAGATGGACATACAGCCCGTTGGTCTGCCACATCCCGATCAGGGAGCAGTCCCCAGGCACGGCGATGCCGCCGGGATTAGAGTGCGCCTCGGCGTCCCGCAGGCCCAGGTCTTTGCCCAGCGCCCGGAGGAATGTCCGGCCCGTATTCAAAAATTGCTTCTTCGCGCCGTTGGGGCCGCTCTCTTTCCCGCCCCAGATATAGCTCAGCTCCTGGCCCAGCAGCCCGGCCAGCCTGCGCATATTCCTTTCCTGTGATTTGTGGGACATTTTCTTGACCTCCTCGATGTAATGGGAGGACAGGAAGCGGCCGCTCCCTGTCCCTTGGTTCGCCCGCAGCCTCGTTGTCATAGGCTTCACATCCTTTGCTTCCGGCTACGCCGAACGCTCATTTGTCTCGCCACTCCTCCTCTCCAAATCGGACCCATTGCGCTGGGCTCCGATTTGGTATACATTTTTGTGCTCATCTGCGGGCTTATACTCCGCGTCGATTACCTGGCTCCCGTCATCTGCGGTGAGCCTGATCAACAGCGACCGCAAGGCGGACGCCAGCCAGAAGCGGAGCAGGCTCCGCTTTTTCGGCGGCAGGTGGACAGTCTCATCCACCGTCACCTCGTCGATGTCGCTGAGAGCCACGGTCAGCTTGGGCGTCACTACCCGGTCCGCGCCCAGGAAACAGGACACGTCAATGCCCTCCGACGCGAAGATCTGGGACGCCTCCGCCCGCTTTGCGTACAGCCGCCGGCAGGTGACGCTGACCGCCTTCAGATCATCCACCTGGATGCCGTCGGCGGACACAGTGCCCGCCTCCACGAAGCCCCGGCCTCCGATGGTTTTGGCCTTGAGCGTGCCGGTGATGGTCAGGCTGCCGTCTACCACCAAATGCCCGGTGGCTAGGTTCATATGGGAAACTTCTGTCCCGGTGGGGATATAAACGGTTTTCATTGTGCGCTCTCCTCCTATTTCTGATATCTCCGGGGAATGGGATCCCCGTTCTTCTCATGCAGGTTATAGTGGGCGTCAAACACCAGGTGGTGGTTCTCCTCGCCGGTGGCCTGACAGTCCAGGCACTGCCAGGTCAGGATGAAGTTCCACTCCGAGGAGCCTTGGTGGTCGTACCTGATCCTGCCGCCGCACACCGGGCAGACGCCAGGCTCATCCGAGCTGCTGGCCCCGGCACGGATGCCGCACTGGGAGATGTACGGGATCAAATCGTTGGGCTCCATCTCGGCCAGCTTCCGCGCCGTTTCGATGATGTGATCCCGCTTTTCTTCCGCGAACAGGCTTGAGATCTCCAGGGCCGCCGCCCCGGAAAGATCCTCCCTGGAGCCCGCCCTGAGTACGGTGCTTCCGTAGCCCAGGTACAGGTTCAGGGCGATCAAAAACGAGATAGTATCCTTGCGGTAGAGCCTGTTAAATTCTTTGAAATCCATAGTTTTCTCCTTTTTACGCGGCCCTGCTGGCTTCTTTCAGCCGCACAGGCAGCACCATGGCGTGGTCGTTCCGGCCATCGGCCTCAAAGATGATCGGGCCAAGGGAACCGGCGCTTACTTTCATTTTCACAGATGGTTCCTTGCCAAACTGCTCCAGGGCGTCCGCCATGTAGTCCAGGTTGAACCCAAATTCTACGCCGTCGCACCCGGTGGCCGAGATTTTAGTGGCGTACCGCTCTCCCGCGGATTCGGCCAGCAGGTTGCCGCCGCTGAAGCGCACCATGTGGGCGCGATTTCCCCGCAGGGATCGCTTCAGATACTTCAGCTCGGCCAGGAACTCCGCTGGGGACACCTGGGCTTCCACCTGATACCGCTCCGGGATGGCGCTGTCCAGCTTGAACAGCTCGCCCTCCGGCAGACGGAACAGCAGCGACGTCACGCCATCGGCCACCTCGGCGTACCGCTCCCCCAGCCGGACGGAGACCGCCTGATCCCCGAACAGCTTCAAATGCTCCAGCGCGTCTGGGGCTGCCATAAAGGGCCGGGGCACATCCAGCTCCGGGTCGGTATCCCATGCCATGCGGCAGCCGTCCAAAGCGTAGACGCGGTTCCCGCTGAACTGCACGCTGACCACGCAGGCCCTGGCCTCCTCTTTACGAGGAATCCCCACAGCGTATTTCACCCGCTCCACGCGGGCGTACAGCCGGGCGGCGTTGGCGGTGAAGCTGTCCTTCGCTTCCCAGATCGGATACCGGGGAAAATCCTCGGGCAGAAACGGGTGCAGCTCCGCGGAACGGGGCCCGCAGGACAGAACCAGCTTGATCCGCCGCCGGTCGCCTTCCCCTGTTTCCGTCTGCTCCAGGGCCAATTCGCCCTCAAACTGCCGGAAGGCCCGGGCGGTCTCGCGGGGGCGGTCCAGCAAAAAGGCAAAGGCGTCCCCCTGGGCGGGCAGCACCGCGGACAGGTAGGCTTCTATGTTGGTGGAGGTCAGGGTACAGCGGTCCTCCTCGAACCGAACCAGCACGGCGTTCAGGACGGGGATGGCCGATTTGCGGATCAGGCCGCTCACCCTGTCCAGTGCCTGGATGAACGCTTTCGCGTCTACTCTTGTTCTCATGCCGCTTGTTTCCTCCTTGTACTTGTTTTTTGCAGCTCAGGCCGCACGTTGACAGTCTGAGTGGAAAAGGTTACTTTCCGTACGGTGCTGCTGCCCGTGGCCAAAATGTTGTAGACCATGTCCACCACAATGGTGGCCGCCGTGATGTTGGCCGCCATACTCTGGGGGGCTGACACCGACGCCTCGGCGCAGGACAGCTCCGTGGGGAACTTGTCCGTCTCCACCAGCACGTCCGGATAGACGATGCCGATGGGTGGGTAATAGGTTTTGCCGCCCCGGCGCACGCCGCACACCACCTGGCCGGTGAACTCTCCGTTGCCGCTGTCAATGTAAATCAGCTCTGTGGCCCGGTAGAACATCCGGTGGCACAGCTGCCGGGATTTGTTGTTGTCCACCGCGCCGATGAGGATCACCAGCTCCGATACCCGCACGTTGTAAGCGTGGCCGGGCTGGCGCATCCAAAGATAGCCCGGTTCCAGCAGGGAGCCAAGCTGATCCTCATCCTCCACGAAGGAGGGTACATATTCCGTCTCCAGGCCGAACACGGCGGAATACCGCTCCGCCAGCACTTTGGCCTTGTTCTCCCCCAGATCGGCGGGGGTAAAGTTCTGCCGCACCAGGTTCTTTTCCTCCACCACGTTGCCGTCGCAGAGGATGAACCGCACCGGGCGGCGCAGGGAGTACAGCAGCCGGTACAGGTGGGGCGCGATGTGGCCTCCTGTGCCGCCCGCGCCCAGCATGACGATCTTCACCGGGCGGGTCATAGAAAACTTCATTGGCGAGCCTCCCAGAGTTTCTCCCCCGGCGTCCCGGTCATGGGACGCAGCACCGGCGGGACGCTTCTGCGCAGCAGCTTCACCTGAGTGCGCCACTCGGCGGGAAACACCGCGCCAAAGCTTTCCAGCACGCACCCCGGGGGCAGCGTCAGATAGGTGCCGCCGCAGGACATCCGCACCGTGATATCCGGGAAAAACTTGTCCAGTCGTCCCACCACGATGTAGATCCGGGTGGCCCGCTCATCGTTGTCATCCACAGAGGAGAACTTGGCCTCCATGCTGTTGTGGCTGTGGATGTCGATATAGTGGAGGTAGCGTTCCTCCGGCAGATCGTCCCGGCTCAGCTCGGCGTCGATGTGGGATTTGGTCACCGTCTGCTCAGGGACGCGCACCACAAATTCCTGCTCCTGCTTGTCCCAGAGGATGTGGGCCAGTGCCTCAAATTCCTCGGGGCCGGTCATGCAGCACCGAAAGAAGGAAATGATCTGGGCCAGCAGCTCCATGGGAACCAGCGGGAGGGCCGGGGTAAACCCGGCCCTGACCGATTCCAGGTCGATCACGCAGTCTTTGGGAGCGATGAATTCGCCCAGCTCGTTTTTGCGCAGCTCGTACACCCTGCCGTCCGCGCCGGGGATGGTGCAGATGGCCTTGTCCGACGCCCGGGCCTCCTCCAATGAGGCGAACACGCCCTTATAGGCGGCGATGCCCTTGCTCTGGGCGGTGACACGGGGCTTCACCAGGCAGTCCGGGTTCTTGTTCTTGGCCTTTTTGAGGTTGTCCAGGAACGCCTTGGACAGCTCGATCTCTTTCTTGACGGAGGCGATGGTGGTGCCCTTGGGGTCTGCGATGGGCTTGACGGTCTTGCCGTACTCCACCGTCCAGGACACCTTCTTGCCCTCGGCCAGCTCAGGGAAGTCCTCCGACTTGGCGATGCGAAGCTCCTCAAAGGTCATGCCGGGGTCGGCGATGTCCTCCCGGGCGCTGCCGTAGAGAAACACCGGGGCCTTCTCAAACAGGGACTTGGCCGCTTTCTGTTCAGTCTTGGCCTCCTGCTCCGCCATAGCGGCGGCCAGGGGGTCGATATCCAATGGGGGCTGGGCTGCCGGGGCCGCCGCAGGCGCGGGGGCCGGAGCGGGCTGCGCCGCCGGGACCGGGGCGGGCGGAATGGGCTGGACGTTCTGGAACACAGACGGCGCGGGCTGCTGAACCGCCTGGGGTACGGGTTGGGGCGCTATTGTCTGAGGTGCCTCCTGCGGGATGGGCGCGGGCTGCTGGGTCAACGCCGACTCAAAGGGGTTTACGCTGCCGGAACCGCCGGACGCGCCGCCGAAGATGGCGTCGATATCCAAGCCGGCACCGTCGGACACTTCACCAAAGGGGAATCCGCTCTGCTCACTCATGATTTTTGCTCCTCTCGTTTTTGGGGACAAAAAAGGACCGTGAACCGCCCCGCAGGGGCAACTCACAGTCTTCTTGTCCTTGATATTTTGTTCTTCCAGGCCGTTTCGGTCCGGCGGAGGGCAGACTTCACCCCTTTCATCGCCGTTCCTCCCTCGCTTACTCCGCCCTAACTTACTCCGCCCTGAAATACAGGCTCATTGTACCATGCCGGGGCCCGGGCGGATAGTTGGAGGGGTTCCACCTATTTTTAATCGAACATATGGACAGTTCGGTTTCCTTGGTGTATAATAAAGACCGCTTGAGGGACGCTGAGACAGGAGGTGATCCAGATATGAAGGACAGGGTGTATATGGCCATCGATCTACGCAGCTTTTACGCTTCCGTCGAGTGCGTGGAACGCAGCCTTGACCCTCTCACCACCAATCTCGTGGTGGCGGACAAGAGCCGTACAGATAAAACCATCTGTCTGGCGGTCACCCCCTCCCTGAAGGCCTACGGCATCTCCGGGCGGGCGCGTCTGTTTGAGGTGGTACAGAAGGTGGCGGAGGTGAACGCCCAACGGCAGCAGAAGGCTCCAAAGCGGCAGCTCACCGGCTCCTCCTGGCATGACCCGGACGTGAAGGCCCACCCGGAGCTGGCCCTGGATTATCTGGTGGTCCCTCCTAGGATGGCTCACTATATCGAATGGAGCACGAAGATTTATAATGTCTATCTGAAGTATGTGGCTCCTTCTGACATTTCCGCATACTCCATCGACGAAGTGCTGATGGACGTGACCAACTACCTGCCCACCTACAAGCTCACTCCCCGGGAGCTGGCCCGGAAGATCGTGCTGGACGTGTTGGACACCACCGGCATCACTGCCACGGCGGGCATCGGCGCGAACTTGTATCTGGCAAAGGTGGCCATGGATATCTGGGCCAAGCACACCAAGCCGGACAAAAGCGGTGTACGCGTTGCGGCGATGGATGAGATGAGCTACCGCCGCCTGCTGTGGGACCACCGGCCTCTCACCGACTTCTGGCGGGTGGGTCCGGGCTACGCCAAAAAGCTGGAGGCCCAGGGGCTGTACACCATGGGGGATATCGCCCGGTGCTCCATCGGAAAATCCACTGATTACTACAACGAGGAATTGCTCTATAAAATGTTCGGCGTGAACGCGGAGCTCTTGATCGACCACGCTTGGGGATATGAGCCGGCGACCATGGCGGATATCAAGGCGTACAAACCCGAGACGAAAAGCGTGGGCTCCGGCCAGGTGCTCACCTGCCCCTACACCTTTGATAAGGCCCGGATGGTGGCCTGGGAGATGGCGGATCAACTGGCTCTGGAGCTGGTGAGCCAGAGACTGGTGACAGATCAGCTCACCCTCACCGTGGGCTATGACATTGACAACCTGCGCGATTCTCAGCGCCGGAAGCAGTACCACGGCGAGGTCAAGACAGACCGTTACGGGCGGCAGGTCCCCAAGCACGCCCACGGCACCGCCAACCTGGAGGAACGCACCGCCTCTTCCAAGCGTATCACGGCGGCGATTTTGGAGCTGTATGACCGCATCGTGGACAAGGATCTGCTGATCCGGCGCATGAATCTCACCGCCAATCAGGTGACGGACGAAAGCGCTGTGTCACATGAGCCAGCCATGGAACAGATGGATTTGTTTACCGACTATGCCGCCGCACAGGCCGAAAGAAAAGCCCAGGAGGCAGAGCTGGCGAAGGAGCGGAAGCTCCAGGAGACCATGCTGGGTATCAAGAGCAAGTACGGCAAGAACGCCATTTTGAAGGGAACGAACCTGATCGACGGCGCTACCGCAGCCGACCGCAATAGTCGTATTGGAGGGCACAAGGCTTAGAAATGGGAGCTTATGACGACATCATCCACCTGCCTCATCCCACCTCGCCCAGGCATCCCCGTATGCGTATGATAGACCGGGCGGCTCAGTTTTCGCCCTTTCAGGCCCTTTCCGGCTTCGGTTCGGCCATCCGGGAGACGGCCCGTGTCACCGGGGAACGAATAGAGCTCACCGAGGACGAAAAGGCCGTGCTGGATGAAAAGCTGCGGTATCTGTGTGAGACAGGCGGAGAAGCCATATTCACATATTTTCTGCCCGATGGGAAAAAAGACGGCGGGACCTATGTGGATGCCGTGGGTACGATCAAAAAAATCGACCCATTGGAGGGTCGGGTTATCCTCACAGACGGCACCGCCATCCCCATTGAGGACATTTTAGAAGTTGAAGCCCCAATTCTGGGGCAGGACTTGTAAGTTTTGCCGCTTCTCCCTATAATAAGACGTCTGCTTTGATTGCGCGGTCCAGAATTTCCACCGCCGCGCAAAATACATTTGAAACTGCGAGGTCACCATGAATCAGAAAGAGATCAGCGAGCTGAAGCGCCGCTTCCGGCTGGGCAAAAACGCCATCGGCCGCATTTACGGCTGCTATGTGAACAGTCAAAAGGAGATCGTCTCCTACCTGGACGAGTCCTTGGACCGGATGCCCGAGGAGGAGGCGGAGAAATACTTAGCCCTGCTGAAAAAGACCCTGTCCGGGGCCCTGGGCCGGAACCTCATCGACATCGTGTTCTCCACCCAGCAGGTGGCGGACAGCGATGAGCACCGCCGCCTCATGGCTCTGCGGGACTCCCGGCTGAAGGACGGCGAGGTGCGGCAGGAATTCTATCAGACGGTCATCGACAGCCTGGACATGGGAGAGAGCAATTATCTGATCCTGCTGGCCCACGACGCCTACGATGTGCCCCACCGAGGCAAAGACGGCGAGGATCGCGCGGATGAGGGCGACACGGTGTTCTCCTACATTGTGTGCTGTGTGTGCCCGGTGAAGGACGGCAAACTGGAGCTGAGCTACTGCGCGGGCGAAAATGAGTTCCACAACTGCGCCCCCAGTCAGATCGTCTCCCCGCCGGAGCTGGGCTTCCTGTTCCCGGCCTTTGACGACCGGGCGGCCAATATCTACAATGCTCTCACCTACGCCCGCAAGCCGGACGAGCTGCACCAGGAGTTTTTGGACGCCATCTTCCACACCGAACCGCCCATGTCCGCCGGAGAACAGAGGGAGGCGTTCCAGACCGCCCTGCGGGAGGGGCTGGAGGGGGCCTGCGGCCTGGAGGTGGTGCAGGCCGTCCATGAGCGGCTGACCGCCAAGATTGAGGAGCACCGGGAGACCAAAGACCCGGAGCCCCTGGCCGTTACCGCCAAGGACGTGGCGGCCATCCTCCGGGACTGCGGTGCAGAGGAACCGCAGATTACCGCATTCTGCGAGAAGTGCGGGGAGCTGTTCGGAGAAGGGGCGGCGCTCAGCCCCGCCAACCTCATCGACAGCAAGCGGTTTGAGGTCAAGGCCGCCGATGTGACCATCGCCGTGCCGCCGGAGCAGAGCTATCTGGTGGAGACACGGATCATCGACGGGAAGAAGTATCTGCTCATCCCTGCCGGGGAGGGGCTGGAGGTCAATGGGATGCCGGTGGACTGGGTTCAGGCCAAACACGAATAAAATATCGATCACCGATTTGAGGCTGTCTGTCAAGCCGGAGGACCGCACGGCCTGCTATGTGGTAAACGAGAAGTTTAACGGAAGCGTATCCTACTGATTGCGTAAAAAAGCAGGGGACAATGGCAACCCAATGCCATTGCCCCCTGTTTGCGTCGCCTTGTTTTATAGCCTGATTTATACTCGCTTGCCCACCAATTCCCGCACGATCTCATCCCCCAGCAGCTCGCTGGTGCGGTAGATGTTCTGGCAGAATTGCTTCAGGCTGAACGCCATCCCCGGCGTGCCCTTGTCCAGCAGCACCCCGGTGACGGTGAACCGCCGGGCGGTCTGTTCCGCGCGAAGCTGCTCCAAGTACTGATCCGGCAGCTCACATTCGCCGTCTGTGACAAATACAATGTCAGCGTTTTCAAAGCCCTCTGCCTCCATCAGCCGCAGGGCCTCGTTCATCGGCGTCTGGAAATTGGTGCCGCCGCCCAAAAAGGTTTCCGCGGCGCACAGCTTATCCGCCATGGTATACGCTCCAGGCCGGAACAGATCGGTTTGGAACCTTCCCAACCTGGAAAAGTGAATGAGGGCGAAGCTCCGCCCGCTGTCTGCCGCGATCTCCAGCAGGGTGAGTGCCACAGCTTTCCCCCATCCGGCAGGATCGCCCTCGGTGGAGTCGGATTCATCCAGGCAGCAGATGATGTCCCCCATGCCCTTGTAGATGGGCTCTCGGCGCTGGTACTGCTTGATCTGCCCCCGCTGGTACTTGCGCAGGAACAGCGGCACCGTCTGAGGCGAGGCCAGCATGGCCAGCTCGGAGGTGAGGGCGCGGGACAGGTCGTGGCCCAGCGCCAGGGCATATTTCTCGCCCCGGCCATAGGCGTAGCCGTTGCGCTTGCCCTGGGCGAAGATTTCCCGAAAACTGCCCAGGTACTTGGCGATATCCCGCAGAACCTGGCTTTTGCGCACCAGGGCCAGCAGATCGGCGTTTGCCTCGTTCTTTTCCAAATTGCCGGGGTCGTCGCTCCAGGCCCCGATGATATTCCGCACCTCATCCGCCTTTTCAGCGGCGGCGGTTACAGCCAGGGACACCAGCTCGGCCACATCGTTCCTGCTTTTAGCGGCGTTGGCGTCCACCAGCTTACCCACGGCCTCCACCTGGCGGCGTTTGCTCTCCACCTTGTTGGCGGCGTCTACCACGGACTGCTCCAAGTCCTGGCCGCAGTCCTTCATGGCCTGCATCCGCTCCAACAGCTCCGCCAGTTCTTTTTGTGCCTGCCGTTCCCCCTGCTCCAGCTTTTCCAGGGTGTTCAGCGCGTTCTTCTCCCCGCCGATGTTGGAAAGCAGGCTGTCCAGCTCCCCGGCGGTGCGGGCCACGAACTCGGATGCCGCCTCGTAGGCGGGCAGCTCCCGGCCCTCACACACCGACTTCAGTGTGGGATAGTCCCCGCTTTGGGTGATATGCTCCAAAATGGGCGCGTTGAATTTCCGGGCCGCCACGGACAGCTCCCCGTCCCCGATTTTCCGGGGCATCAGGGAGTAGAAGGACTGGAACACGTCCCGGGACAAGGCCGGGAAGGAGGGCAGCTTTTTTGCCGCCTCCTGCTCGGTTTGCTCCAAACCGGTGTCGCCCTCCCGCAGGTCGGCGTAAATGCTGTCTTCCAGTCGGGTGGAGTGCAGTACCCGGTCTGTGCCCGGCCCCTCCCCGGGCCGCTCTATGGCGGCCCAGGGGGAGCGCAGGACGTCCTCAATGGTGCGGTAGGGCCCGCGCATTACGCATCCCCACCCTTCTGACGGTGCGCCATCCACTCCCGCAGGATGTAGACAGCTTGGGCGTGGTCATAGCTCAGCTCCGGGAACTCCTGCTGAAGGTAGGGCACCGCGCCGTACATATTGGTGACGCCGGATTCCCGCAGTGCGTCTAAGTAGTCAAAATATTTCTTCATTGTGCTGTTCCTCCAAAAAGCGAGACGAAGCGGAACCGTTCTGTTCCCGCTTCGTCTCTAAAATTCTATATCCCTTGATATCCCTTGCGTTTAGCAAAAGAATGTGATTTCGTCCACGCAGAAATGTTCCTTCCATTTCCGGCAAATCAAGAAAAACTGGGCTGAGATAACATCCAGCAGCTCATTCAGATCATTCTGTGGAATCCTGCTCCGATTGTTGGCCACAATGCACTGGCCCAAGCTGGTCAGCCAAATCTTCGTTGCGTTCGGCGAAGGTTTTCCTTTGATGATGTGGACATGGATCGGTTCCCCATTTTCATTTGACCAAAAGAACACCAGGTAGCCGCCTACGCGAAACAGGTTAGGCACAGTGTATCCCTCCCTGCGCCGCATAGCGGTAAAGCAAGTGGGCGTTGTGGCGCAGAAATTCATCAAACAGCGCCAGTTCGTCAGGTCGGAAGCCCTCGTTGAATTTCCACTCATAGCTTGGCAGGACACACCGGGCCGAAACAAAGCCGTCCTCTGTGGGCCGCTCAAAATGCACCTCTACCGACTGCACGCCCTCATGCTCCATGACATGGGAATGGGTGATCTCCGTTTCATCAGCCAACGTGATGTAAGGATACATCATACGATATCCCGCCCTTCGCTTTCATTTAAGATAGCTATAGTTTATCAGTTCACAGGCAAAATAGCAACTGTCAAAATCGGGCCATGCGGGCGGGAGGGTCGCCCCTCCCGCCGCACGTTTTCAGAACGGCAGGTCGCCGTCGTCATCCGCCAGATCCGCGAAGCCGCTGTCAGAGCCGGCGCCGAAATCACCAGGCAGCTGGAAATCGTCATCCTTGCCCGCCTTGGCCTTGCTGTCACCGTCCTTGGGCTTGCTGTCCCCGAAATAGACGCTGGACGCCAGCACCTCCGCGCTGCGCCGCTTGTTCCCCTCCTTGTCCTTCCAGTCACGGAGCTGAAGTCTGCCCTCCACCACGGCCATACGGCCCTTGGCGAAATACTTGCTCACAAACTCCCCGGTGGAGCGCCAAGCCACGCAGTCGATGAAGTCGGTCTTGCGCTCGCCGGTCTCCTTGTCCTTGAAATCCCGGTCCACCGCCACGGTGAAGCTGGCCACGGCCGTGCCGGACTGGGTGTGCCGCAGCTCCGGGTCCCGGGTCAGACGGCCCATGATTACGATGTGGTTCAACATGATTTTATCCTCCTCGTATAATAAGTTTCAGGTTAATAAATTCAGTATCAGCAGGTTTAGAGA